>NZ_SNZY01000005.1:0-319818 GCF_004364275.1 Idiomarina sp. H2 | reverse complement strand
GTCAAAATCGCGTCGGAGATAATTTAAGCACTTGCGTAACGCCCCGCGCATGCGCGCGAACTTGTGAGCGTCGCAAGGGCCGCAGGCCCTGAATGACGCGGATTGTTATATTTTTTATGCTACAAATCTCTTGGCAACATTGGCAACACGCTGCCCCAGATACTTTGCCGTTACTAAATCGATTGCATTTAGTTCGCCATCAGTAGAGTGTGCAATTAAGCCAGATTGAGCGCCAAGCCTGTTACGCCCTTCAGCATCACAGTTACCTGGTACATCTAAACTTGCCCATAACATGCCATGTTGGCTTGCGAAAATTTGCATGTATTGAATGGTGTTTAACTGATCACCACTCAGATTTGAGCCAATGGTAAAACCACTAGCAATTTTATTAGACCACGCTTTTTCAGCCCAAAGATCACCCGTTGCATCAGCAAAAGCTTTGAATTGTGCCGATACACAACCCATAAATGTAGGTGAACCGAAAACCATTGCATCGACATTTTTAAGTTGCTCTATCTGGGCTAAGTTTTTAAAACGTCCATCAACAATATCAGTACCGACAATTTCAGCAAAAACAACATCAACCTCAGAGACAGAACGAATGCCCGAAGCTACTCCTTCAGCAAGCTTCTTTGTCGTGCCTGATGCTGAGTAAAAAATAATGGCGACTTTTACCACTTAACTATCCTTAAAAAATATAACATCTATATATTGCGCGTGCGCACTTAGGAGCTCGTTCACCCGATAATTTTGGTTGTTAAATTACTGATAAAGCTAGCATTAATGCCTTGAAAGGCTCCAGCTTAGCAAAGGCAAGTTGAGCATGCTCAGTCACACTCTGCCTAGCGGACAATATTTAATTTTTTACTTTTTGTTATGTCATTGATAGTAAACGACTTAAATACACTACACAATAACAACACGCGTAATATTTCAGAGATAAGCATGCCGTGCCTGGTTCACGTCATCCTTCGTTATTAATGACAGGAAAGCGAGTCACTAGTTGAATTAAGCAAAAAGCCCGATGGTTCGTTCATCGCTCACAACAGACTCTCAGCTTAGAGCCAGTAGCGAAATATCAAAACTACCAATAAGAACAACTAAGTTTCACAAACTTTCTTAGGAAGTTTTGACTCAGACTTTTGTAGTTTCAGACCAAATACAAAGCGAGTAGGATTATAAGGTCTGATTAGGTAGTGATATATCCCCCAGGTCACCACAACGGTGCTAACTGTGACCAAAGCAAATTTGGTAAACCAGTGCAACGTTAGTGGTACTAAAAAGTACACGGCTATGAGAGTTACGGTCTGATGCAAAATATAGAAGGGATAAACCGCTTCATTGCAGTAAGTGAGGAAACGGTTGGAAAAGGTTAAATAGCGTCGACCATAACCTAGTGCGGCTAATATAATCATCCAGCTTGAGCCAACGTTAATAAAGTCATACAGGCGATGAATCAAGCCGGAGTCGGGTACTGTCACCATATTAAATAACACCAAATAGCGTATTACGAAGAGTCCAATACCAGTCACCAAAAAGGTGCGACGGGAATCAAGTAAAACTCTCCAGTACTTCTGGTTCGAGCAAAATAAGAAGCCAATAAGCAATATCATTGTCAGCACGCTGAAGCGGGTCCAGTCGCCAATCAGATACTGGTCAGTTGGGGGGAAAATAGGCGCCAGAAACCAATCGGCCGCAACTATCGGCACTGCGAGTAAATGAATGCCGTAAGGATGGCAGGTAATACGATACAGCCAGTTCAACCGACCTTGACTATTTTTCTGCCGTATCCAGCTAAACAGTGGCAACAGAACCATAATACTGGCAACCAGGTACACAACGAACCAAAGGTGATGCCATGAAAAATTACCTTCCGGGTAAATTCCATCAAAAAAACGAGGGTAAAATTGCCAGTAAGATAGAGTCATCCCCTCGGTCAACCGCTGCACGTATATTTGCGGAGGAACGACCACCAAAATGCCAAATATAAGTGGTAATAGCAGCCGTGTAGCACGCTCCTTAATAAACCGTACTATTCCCCGACTATTAAGGCTAAACCAGATTCCCGCTCCAGAAATAAGATAAAGCAAAGGGATACGCCATTGATGAGGAAAGTACATCAAATCAGTTAACCACTCACTTTGCTCCGTATTTTTGATATGCCAGCCCCAACTATTAAACGCCATCCCGGCGTGAAACAGTATTAATAAGAAAAACGCCAATACCCTTAACCAGTCCAGCTCGTAGTACCGTTGATGCTCGACGTTCATTACCTGACTCCTGCCTACATCGTAGACGACAATTTATTAACAGGCTTTGATAATGGCATTCAGCAATTAGGTCTACCGCCAGTTTGTGACCAGTCGCAAAACTATGTGATAAGCAGGTTAAGGGGGCATAAAAGATCGCAAGGTGCGATCAACCCTCACCTAAATCTTGAAAAGAAGGCGTCGCGATAATAGCGACTCAATTTGACCGTGTTTCCATCACTCATCGTCAGTTGATAGTCGCCCTTAAATACCGCTTCAACCTTACGGACCTCATCCAGCTTAACTGAAAAGCTGCGATGAACCCGAATGAAACGAGAATCTAAACGGGAAAGGAAATTATTCATTGTATCGCGTTCGATAAACTTGCCGTCTTCGGTATGCAGCTCCAGATAGTTGCCCATGCTGGCAATCCAGTTAATGCTAGAGATGGATAACGGCAACATTCGCTCACCAGTCCGAACCAATATGCGTGGCGCGTGTTGGGGGGACAGATTTTTTGCTAAGGCCAGAAGCTCTTTGCTCGGTATTGTAGCGGGTTTATCAATGCGCGAGTAGGCTCGCTGCATGGCAACGTCCAGCCTTTGTAGAGAATAAGGTTTAAGTAAGTAGTCAACGGCAAACACTTCAAAGGCTCTTATAGCATACTCGTCATAAGCGGTAACAAATATAACGGGGAACCTATCTCCAATCTCCAGTGCCACTTCAAGTCCAGTCATTTCCGGCATATGAATATCAAGCACTAAAATGTCAGGCTTCTGCTGCTCAATCAGCTCCATTGCTTCAAGCCCATCTCTTGCCTCAATAATGCCATGGTCTGGCGCTAATTGACTTAACATGCGCTTAAGCTTTTCCCGTGAAGGAGCTTCATCATCAGCAATAAGGATCGTCATGCCTCTGCCCTTGTGGCGGGAAACACGATCTCCAACCGTGCTCGATTATGACCGACGTCGAGCGTCAACTCGCCCTCGTCGCCGTACAACAATTCCAGTTGTTTTTGGACACTTTTCAGGCCAATACCTAAAGATTCTGATGCCGGTTCAGCAGTCGGCAGGGTATTGGTCATCTCAATATGAATATTTCCTTCATACATTACTATTTTCAACGCGATTGATACTTCACCACGGCTGCGGTGAACCGTATGCATCACCGCATTCTCCAGAACCGGTTGCAACAACATCGAAGGTACATTCTGATGCAGTAACTCATCCGCTATGCTTTCCTCATAATGGATTTGAGAGGGAAACCGCTTTTGTAGGATAGCCAAATAACTATGCAAAATAGTCATTTCCTGTGACAACTTCACCAGGGAGGTTTCTGACTGAGCCAGATAGTAACGAAGCAAGTCAGACAGCTGTTGTAGAAGCCCTTCTGCCAACAGAGGATCTGTCACTATTTTTTCCGAAATCATATTCAATGTATTGAACAGAAAGTGCGGACGCAACTGAGACTTAAGCTGCAACAGTTTTACGCTGCTTAACTCGCTTTGCACTTGCATGCTTCGCTGTTTCTCTTTCCCTCGCTTTAGTTCCTCCTTCCGATAAAAAATGGCGAGTACCATAGATAGATAAATCACACCGATACGCGGCCACTCCAACAAGATTCGCTTTGAGAAATGCTCGTTGAGCCACAGATAGTGATCCATGCCATAGGCTGCGGGCAGATTGGCATAGAATGGATAACGAACAATATCCATCAACACACATATCAGCAAAATAACAACAGGTAAGATAGCAATATGTCGCAGCCACTGGCCAAGCGTCGACCAATGACTAAAATAGGGCAACTCGTAGTATTTTTTTACTAACGGAAAAATCAGCCCGAGCAGATAAGCCGCGGTCATTTCCGTATACCAGATAACCCACCAGGGTATATCGTTATCTGTTTGTTCCGTTGTTCTCGCTATGCTCAGGTAAACGCCCAGAAGGGTCCATATTAGCCCATAACGTAAGGCACTTTTCCACGAACTAGGCATAAAATGGACTCTCAACTTTATCAGACTTAAGCCATATTAAGAGAACAGCCTTATTGATCAACTTAATTGTGACCAGACGCAAAATTGAGGGACTAGTAGCATAAAGTGCATTACTAATTTCCGCTTTGAGCGAAGAGCGGACCATCGGGAGCTTTGCTTAATTCAACTAATGACTCGCTTTCCTATCATTAATAACGAAGGATGACGTGAATCAGGCACGGCATGTTTATTTCTGAAATACTGCTAGTGTTGTTATTGTGTTGTGTATTTAAGTCGTTTACTATCAATGACATAACAAAAAGTAAAAATTAAAAATTGTCCGCTAGGCAGAGCGTGACTGAGCAAGCTCAACTTGCCTTTGCTAAGCTGGAGCCTTTCAAGGCAGGAATGGCTGCTTGATCGGTAAGTTAAAAACCGAAAACTATCGATTGGACGAGTTTCTAAATGCGCATGCACAATATACAAATATTATATCGCTAAATGTTCGCGTTAGTATTGATGTTAGATTATGTAATTTTTAATCTGTAATGGAAAATAATATGAGTGTTTTTGATAACTTCCTGCATCTTAAAAAAGATATGGAGGATAATGGTTGGGTTATTGATGCTTTTCCATTTCAATACAATAACTTTAACTATATAGTTTTAGCTAAGTTATATCAGGATAATGAAAAAAAACCTAAATTTGCTCTCATGAAAACTAAAATAATGAGAAGGTGTGATGTAAGTATAAATATAACCATTCCTGTGAATGTAAATGGATTTATTATCAAAGATATAAGAGAATTCAGAGAGTTTTTTGGTATAGAATATGCTCCAAATCTTGGTGAGATTTTGACTCAGTTTACTGAAAACTTTGCTAGGTTTATTCCCTCCCAAATTACTTTAAATAAACCGGATTGGTTAAAAGATCCAATGGTTAACGATTTATCTACAAGTGACAGTGAGAACCCCAATAGACGGTTCTGCTATGACGTCCGAAGAAGTGGAAATAGATCGCCATTTAATGATAATAAGACAAGATTGCTTAGGCCTAACCTTTATTCACTATTTTGTGATGATCAATCAATTAGTTTTCTCTATTCAGTAGAGATCGAGCAAGAAGAAACTGATGAAGAAATACTAGCAAAATTTAGTAGAAGGCAATCTACTTAAATAACACTTCTTTAAGAGCAATATAACAAGGCAACTAAACGGAACTAAAACAGTGGGTTAGGTTTCGCTTCGCTACACATTATAACCCACCATTTTAGTCCGCTTATTGCGGCGTTAGCTTGACGAGGAAGTTATGTGGAAGTTCTCCGGACAAATTGAGTATGAATGCCTAAATTGCGGCCATACTGAAACTGTCGACATGGATTTTTTCGAGTGCGATTGGGTGGGTTCACAAGAAAGGCAAATGGGGCCGGAAAATATTTATGAACTGAGTTACGGAATTGACTGCAATAATTGCAGAAGCGACATCAACATCAATTTCACGGCATATGAATACCCGGTTGAGTCGCTAAATTATGTTGAGCCTGAAGTTACGGGGGCCTCTACGAGAGATAAGCCTTACCTTGAGCACTTGCCAGACTTATATGAAGTGCAACAGTTTGAACGTGCCAGAGCAAGTACTAAAGAGATAATCCTTGAAGTTCAAAATAACCCAGCCCTCATCCGCAATATAGATTCACGTCAATTTGAAGAGTTAGTTGCCGAGCTTTTTAGGAATAAAGGGTACGAAGTAGAGTTGACTAAACGAACCCGTGACGGTGGAAAAGACATCATTGCCATTAGCAAAGACCACTTTGGGATAAGGCTTAAATACTTCATTGAGTGTAAATATTACGGCGAGTCGAATAAAGTTGGGGTAGATGTAGTGCGGGCTCTGCATGGTGTAAAAAATACTAAAGACGGGCCGAACAAGACAATTGTAGCAACAACATCTTCATTCACGGCTGACGCGGTAAGCTTTGTCGAAAAAGAGGCCGCTAGTAGTTGGGATATATCGCTAGCCGATTATGATCAAATTATGGAATGGATTGGTTCGTATGGCCGTGCAAGCTAACGCCGTATTGCAGCGGACGAGCCGCTGCAATGCGGCGTTAGGAGGCAGAAATGTCAGACATCATCGATGACCTCTTAGGCGGAAGAATGAGGGAGCTCAAGGGGGATGATCAGCTTTTTATTGAGGCGGAAGACTGGTGGATGAATGCTTGTCTTGATTGGTATCACGATCCAACAGAGCTTTACATCGTCGGATACAAAGAGGCAGGAGACTCTCTTGTAAACTCTGTGGCTGATCGTAGCGGCACTGCCGACTCGCTGATTTTTCCCATTGTATTCCTGTATCGGCATTACATTGAGCTTAGGCTAAAGTCCTTGTTGCATGATGGCAGGCGCCTGCTTGATATAGAGTATAAGCAAAAGTCCGAACATCAACTATCTAAGCTGTGGCCAAAGGTGCGCGATATTTTAGTTGAACTATGGCCAGACGGTAGTAAAAGTGACTTGGCGGCATTTGACAGCTTGATTAATCAGTTTGAGCAAGTCGATCCACGTTCGACGACTTTTAGATACCCAAAGGATTTTAACGGAAATAACTCTCTTCAAATGGACTCCCCGAGAGTTAACCTGAGGAACTTGAAGGAGGTGGTGGGAGCAATGGCAATCATCCTGGAAGGTTCGGCAGCAGCCATTTCAGAATATCAGGGCTACAAAAATGACATGCAGCGCGACTGTTGGTAAGGCTCCTAACAATCAACTGCAGCGGATCAATTTTCGCTGCGCAAAAATTGCCGGCTCAGTTGGGCGTTAATGTCCGCTCTTGGCACTGAGCCGACTGTCAGGTAGGTTTTAGACCAATTCAATTGACTTTGGTAGTCAATATTTCTAGTATTTATTTGGTGAGCTTCGGGTATCACTGCATTCGCAGCCCTCCGAAGACAAAGAAAGCCTATCTAACATGATGGGCTTTTTCTTTTTCTGGCCATTATGTGATCCCAAAATTGTTTGGGTTTGTTGATAGCGTATCTGCTATTAGTTGCATAGTTGAGGCTTGAGCTCCCGAACGTCACGTTTATATTGCGAAGATAACTAATATCTTATAAGCGCAATGGAGTTCTTTATGAGGCGGTAGCCAACTATGTACTGGTTTGGCTCCTTTTGACTGATTAGTTCCATCATCGACAGCGAGTAAACTCGTTGGTTCGTTCGCAAAGTACTCTCGTTTTCCATAATTCTATGTTGAAGCATCACTGTTCCATTCGAGCTTTAACGCTACGATATGATCTATATCCACATCAGAGCTGTTGAGGAATATTTGACCGGTATAAGAGTCATTCTAGTGGCGACGTATCACCCGAAAGGGCCCATCTGAATAATGGACGGAACCAGTCTCCGAATACAACTTTGATGAGCTATTGTCCCAAAGCTCTTCAAAAGCTTTCTCTTTGGAATTAGGAGATAAGCAGTGGTTAATTGGATTGCTTATTTGAAGAGTCTAGGGTTATCTAATTAATTCTATTGCTCGTAGCTGCTTTCCCTCAATGGCCAGCTCTTTAAACCGAGGCTTTTTCTGCGGAAAAGCATTAGTATTCACATGGATAGTTACCGAAATCAAATTTAGTAGTCTTTAAAAGTAGCACTACTAAAATCAAAGTATTGATATATATAGGTAAAAATATAAATAGTAGTTTTTAGAGGGTGCTTTCGATCAATCCGCGTTCTCAGATCTATCGCCTAAGCTCGCCGCCCACGACACCTTCTCCACTGTTTCGCGGCGCTCCACCCGCCAAAGGTGTTCAAGCTCCTGTTGCAACTTTTCATAACCGCCACGGGTAATTAAATTGGTTTTCATACGCTTATTCGTTACTGCCTGCGTTTAAAGATAACTCATGATTTTACTGGGTTATTGCTCCGAAGGAAATGGCAGCGAGGGGAATGTTAGATTGTCTAGCGGGCTAGACGTACCAGCGTAATGTTGACCAATAACATGCGTATATATTTGAGTGGTTTTAACATCGTTATGGCCCAGCAGCTCCTGAACCGTACGAATATCGCAACCGCCTTGTAGCAAGTGCGTGGCGAAGGAGTGACGAAAGGTATGACAATTTACCTTTTTATAAACCTTTGCTTGAACGACTGCTGGTTTAAGGGCCTTTCTAATGACGCTACTGTGAAGATGATGTCGACAAAGAACGCCGGTGTAAGGGTGTGCGCACAAGGAAGTTGATGGAAAGACAAACATCCAACCGGGTTGCTTAAAAGCGTTGGGATATTTTCTATCAAGCGCACTAGGTAAGGATGGGCCGACACCTTTTTTGTTATCATCAGCTTGTACCTTTAATGCTGTACTTATCGCCTCCTTAATCTGAGGAACTAAGCGTTCGCTCAACAACGTTTGCCGGTCTTTTTTACCTTTTCCATCACGAATAGTAAGAGAAAGATTTTCTAGGTTTACATCCTGAACTCGTAAGCCTAGTGCCTCACTTATTCTAAGACCGCTACCGTAAAGCAACTCGATAACTAAGCGATTACGTCCGGTTAATTGGCTCAAAATATCGATGACTTCGCTGGGCGATAAAACAACAGGTAACTGTCGCTGTTTGGTTGCTAAACTGAAGTTTAAATCGCCGAGTTTTTTGCCAAGAGCTTTATGATAGAGATAGACCAAAGCATTAAGCGCCGTTTTCTGAGTATTTATGGCGACATGGCGTTCGTTAGCTAGCCAACTTAGAAACTCTCGAACTTCATTACTGCCCAGTTTTTTAGGGTGCTGTTTTTTATGAAAATAAATGTACTGACGAATCCAGCCTAAGTAGGACTTCTCTGTTCTTAAACTGTAACCACGTAAACGCATATCAGCGCGTATTTGTTCAATAAATGGGCTAGGCATAAACTCTCATCCTTGAGTTTTGAAATTAGCCATTAACTTTAGCCTAACTTGCGGCTCACTTTTGTCAGCAATATTGCATAGTTTGTTGTTGTATTGCGTATTTAACTCGTTTAATGTCAGTTACATAATAAAAAAGTAAAGTTGGATATTGTGCACTCGTGAGATCAAAAATGAGCATGCTCGAATTAGTTTGTCTGTTTTTGGTGGTTTTTTTGAAAAATAAAACGAGTTATTAAAGGGTTGCAAAGAAAAAGGGAGCAATTTAATGAACGCGCAAAGTGCGCACGCACAATATACAAATGTTAGCTGGTAGTGCCTCGGGTCTTTTTGGGGTGTTTCGGTGCCATCGGGCCTTGGCCGAAAACTGGCAGCAGAACTGAGATTTTCGGGGTTCCGCCAAGGCCGTTAAAACTCGCGATCTTGCTGGCAGCTCAATCGGAATATTGGGTAAGTATCAAGCTCGGTGTTCACCGTGCGGGGCAATCCGCCGAAAACTGAATCTCGATCTGCTACTCTGAAGTTCAGGTTCATTCACCGCATCAAAGGCGGTGGTTTTAATTACGTTGCATTGGCAGGTGTCGGTGCAAGGGCAATGGAGCAGGCCGTGATGTTGGTTGCCAGGGAATGGTCTTCAGAGTTACCCCCAGCTAACCAGTCGCTTAAGTTTGTTCCCGGCCTGACGGCCGTCCACCGGACGCCCTTGTCAGGGCGCCGCTTAGCTTCGCGTTATGTGTTAGACATCTGGAGAGCATTATCGTTATGAAAATTGAGTTTCAGGTTATTGTAAACAATGAGATTAACGATTCTGTTCGAAAAGTTGTCGCCGAAGCTCTTTATCGGCAAGGGAAGGTTCAAGGCAACTTGAGCGAAAAAGCTGATAGATGCAAATTCCTTTGCATCGCAAGAATTAATGGTGAAGTTGTTGGCATAGGCGCGATTAAGCCCAAAACGAAATCGGATTTTTCTGAGCAAAAAGCTGATCTCTCGAAGCTGGCTGATGATTTTAATGCGGAACTGGGTTACTTGCATACTAACCCTGCTCATGCCCGTAAAGGTATCGCTAGGAATATTGCGAAGCTGTTGGTTGATGCGTACGGGAAAAAAAACCTTATGGCTTCAACAGAAGTTTCTGCTAACCCTGGAATGGTGAAGATCTTAGAAACACTAGGCTTTCGACATTATGGCAAGCCGTGGAAGAGTGTTATTCATGGTAACTACCTTGGCTTGTTTTTGAAGTTTCAGTGAGAGAGCCAATAATAACAATGACTTGAAGTACATTTTTAATTAGAGATACGCTCGTGGATAAAAAAGATAGCTTTAAAGAAAAGTTTAGTCTCTGGGAGAGCCTTCCAGAGCGGAGTAGCTTCTACTCTTTTGCCTTTCATGGCTCTATGATTGTTTTGTTAGGTGGTATTTTTACGGGAACTATTGGTCTATATGGGGTGTATATACTTGCTATCGTTATATCAGCGCAACTCATAGATTTTATTAGGTTAAAATATTTAAAAAATGTATTGATGAAAAATCAGTCGAGTCAGACAATATTGGCCATGATGCTTTCTGGAATTATAAAAATTCACTTTTTTTGTATGGCCTTTTTTACAGTTATTGGCTTTATTGTGATGACATACAATGCCTTTGAGTTTTTTGAGAACAGTACTTATTTAAAATTCATACTAACCTATTGGAATAGAGGAACGCCCGCATAGTAGAGCACATAACCAAGCCATTAAATGCGCTTCCTTCGGTCGCCGGACGCTCGTTCCTCGCGCCGTTTATGGCGGCGTTATGTGTCGGGATAGGAAATGACATCACCACTAGAAGGCGCAAAAGAAGCTCGGCACGAACTTAAGAAATTTCATGTCTTGCTGAACCAAGAAAATTTAGTTCCTGAGCAGTGCTACCGGAGGAATCATAGGAACTATCCCATGGTTTCATATGTTAGCCAAATAGCTGCCTTATTCTTCAGTCATAACTACGAAGTCATTCCCGTATTTATTAACCGTACTATAACTGAGCTTGATAGAAACGTAGGGCAACCAGTTACGGAGAACTATAGAAAGATTGTTAAAGATTATCTTTGCCAAATGGCGTATTTTTTGGAAAAGTTCACGCAAGTTGATCGCGAAAAACTTGAAAGCTATATCCCAGAAGAGATCCGTAGTGCTGGACCAACAAAGGCGCCAGAAATTGATCATCAGACTTTGCAGTTTAAAAACACATAACCAGGCGCGTCAGTCGGATGTCCTTTACGCCGCTTCGCTACGTAAAGGCCACCGCTGCGCTCAGCGTTATGTTTCTAGGAGAGAAATTTGAGTATCTGCCTCAACCTTACATCAGCAGACATCAGCCTCACTAAAGATTTAGTGGCGATCATTGGAACTTTCGGGGCGCTGGCAATCGGTATCCTTGGGTTGAATACATGGCGTCGTCAGCTGCATGGAACCTCCAAGTTCGAAGTTGCTAAAAATATACTTACAACAACTTACAAGATTGAGGACGCGATTCAGGCGGTAAGGAGCCCAATGCTTCATCTGCGAAAAGAGGAAGTTGAGGCAGGCAGAGCCCTGGAGGAAGAGCAACGAATATACTCTGAACGGTTGCAAAGGCTGAATGAAAAGCGAGCGGAATTGAGAACCTTGGCTCTCGAAGCACGAGCCATATGGGGAGAGCAAGATCACTTCGATGCACTTCAAAAGCTTATCGGTAAGCTCCATTCCGAAATTTGGCTCCATTTCTGGTTAAAGGGCGCTTATGCAGGGCCTGGTGCCCAAGTAGATCGAAGCCCCGAGCGAGTAGCCGCGAATGATAAAATTGTCTATTTCATTAATGATGAAGATGACTTTACTCAGCAGATCAAAAATGCTGTCAGTGATATTGAGTCAGTTTACAAGAAGCGGCTCCGCGAATGACGAAACATAACCAAGCAATTAAGTACGCTCCCTGCGGTCGCCGGACGCTCGTTCCTCGCGCCGCTTATTGCGGGCGTTATAACGCAAGCTACTACGCCAATATCATCATCTTAGAGGTACAGAATGGCAAAAATTGTGAGAGATGACGGGAGTTGGGTTCCAGACCCAAGCGGTGCTACCTCCGGCGATTTGCAGGCTTGGCGAGAGAGAATGTACCAGGAGTGCCCTAATCCGAATGCTGGAGACATTGTCATTGTGCTCCATGCACAGCAGGGCAAAAGAACTGGATATAGGGCATTGAATTCAGAGGGCTATGATACTCGTTGGCAAAGAGTGTCAACCGAGGAAATTGAAAAGCACCTGCGTCTAATTGACGTAAAGGATGGCGGTGACAGTCTGACTAATCCAGATGACTATGTTTACCTTGCGGACGGGGTTTACGTTCACAAAGATGATGCTTGGTTTTAGCCAAGCGTTATAACAAATCGCAGCAGTACGCGGCCGATGGCCGCCGGACGCCCTTTCCATGGCTCCTTCGTCGCCATTCCAAGGTCGCCGCTGTGCTCAGCGTTAGCTTTACAAACCAACCACAATGAAACAAGGAGACGTTATGTCGACAATAACCGAACTAAAAGACTCAATTAACACAAAAACGGTGAATTTGGTCTTGCTTACTATTGCAACCGGAGGAATCTACCCGATTCTTTGGATGTATAAAAATTGCTCAATACTGGAGTCAATAACTAAAAAGAAAATCTCCGATAATGTATTTATTATATGGTTAGCAGTTTGCGTTGGTCTTGGTGGTGCTCTTACTGGCACTGGCGAAGAAGCGCTCGATATTATAGCTGGACTTTTAACGATCGCGTCATGGGTTCTGTACATTGTTTGGTCATTTAAAGCCAAGGCTGCCCTGCAAGAATATGCTCTAAATGAGCATAAAATCGACCTGCGCATGAATGCTTTTTATACGTTTATATTTACCATTTATTATATTAATTACTGTGTAAACGACTTGCCTGAAGCAAAGCGTAAGCAAGACATTTTATCTGGCCAACCAGCTACAACCGAAAGCTAACAAGCACAGTCAGCAGGACTCAAAAACCGCCGCTTCGCTTTGGTTTTTGAGCCTCTGCTGTGGGCGTTAGCATTCTCCTATTAAGAGGATCGTGATGAACACTAAACCTCAAATATTATTTTTGTCTCATGGCGGCGGGCCGATGCCACTTCTAGGTGATGTTGGGCATAAAGAAATGATTGATTGCTTGCAAAAAATCTCATCTATTTTGCGTAAGCCATCAGCCATTTTAGTGGTAAGTGCGCACTGGGAAGAAAAAATCCCAACCATTACTTCGGGCGCCAACCCTTCCCTTATTTACGATTACTATGGATTTCCAGAAAAGTCTTATAGTATTACCTATCCTTGTCAGGGAGAGCCATCACTGGCGGAGCAGACCTATAAGCGGCTGGAGCATTCAGGTATTTCCGCAAAACTTGATGAGCAGCGCGGTTTTGACCACGGTCTATTTATTCCTCTGAAAATCATGTACCCGGAGGCAGATATTCCGTGCATTCAGCTCTCTCTTGTCGATAATCTCAGTCCAGCAGCTCATGTCGGGATAGGGCGAGCAATCCAAGACTTGGAGTATGAAAATTTACTTATAATTGGTTCTGGTTTCTCCTTTCATAATATGAAAGCATTTTTTTCATCTGAAACCAGTGAATCAAAAACTTTAAATGAATCTTTTGAAGCGTGGCTGCTAGAGACTTGCACTAACAGTAGTATTACTGAAGAAGAAAGAGAACAAAGATTTATCCAATGGGAAAAAGCCCCCGGTGCTCGTTACTGTCACCCAAGAGAAGAGCATTTATTGCCGTTGCACGTTTGCTATGGAATAGCTAATAGTGTTTGCACTAAGTCGTTTGAGCTAAAGATTCTAAATAAAAAATCGAGCATGTACATCTGGTCATAAAATGCTAACAAACGCGTCAATTAGGACGCTCGCAAGCTCTCGCCTATTACCCGGGCGTTAGGCAGAAAGCTTAGTTTTAATTATTGCTTCCTTAGCTGCTGATAATTCGAAGGGGTCATTTTCATTTTTTGTTTGAAGAGGCGACGAAATACACTATCGTCTGAATAACCTAGAGAGAAAGCGATCTCTTTTACCGATTTGTTGGTAGTGACCAATAATGTACATGCATGGCTTATTCGAACTCCATCAATAAAGGCTTTGGGTGTTTCACCTGTTAGCTCTTTTAGCCTCCGGTTTAATGTGCGCTCAGAAACGGCCATGATTTTGGATAAGTCTTTAGCATTCATCGTTTGATAGTGCGCCTTACGAATGGCGTATTCTGCTTTTGCTAAAAATGAGTTTTTTGAAGTTTGATAACCTTCTGGTACATACAAATTTTGAGACTTAGGTATTGCATCAACCACTGAAAAATCAGCGACTACTTTTGCGGTTTCGGCACCCGCTAGCTTTTTGACTATATGGAGTGTAATCGTTACCCAAGACAGTGGGCCACCCGCAGTAATAATCCCTCTATCATCAATTAATTCGCTGGCCCACTCTGCACTTGCTCTAGGGAATCGTTGTTTTAATTCATCATGTAACCACCATGTGGTGGTGCATCGCTTACCATTCAGAACCCCTGCTTCACCGAGCGCAAATACGCCACTGCATGAACCGCATACCAGTGCGCCTTGTTGGTAGCGCGCGCGCAACCAAGATTGCGTCTTCGAGTTGGTCATAATTTGTGGTGGGCAGCCTTCTCCATTGGGGATGAAGCCAGGTACTAAAATAGCATCGCAGTGATCAATGGAACCAAGATCAGAGTCAGCCTCAAAAGCTCGTCCGTGTCCATCTGTGATAGGCTTTCCATCATGGCTCGCCAATTTGACGGTTGGATTCCAGTCTACATTGCCAGAATCGCTATCTTCAGATTTTTGAAAAAAGTTCAAACCGCTTAATGCCATCATATCATTTATGCCCATTAGGGCTGATGGTAGTACGCCTTCAATAGCTAGAATCACAATTGTCGTCATAAATTAAGGTTTATCTGTGCTTGGCAAATATTGCACGTATAGTGTCTTTTTTGCCTATGCGGGTCAAGTGATTTTAAGGCATAGAATTGTGCTTCAATTCAAACATGAGGACAAAAAGATGAAAGTACCGAACCTAATGCGTAGCGCGACAGTTTATTTAGCAACATCGCTTTTTATTTTAACCAATGCATCACTATCACATGCTCAAAACACACTACACCAGGAGCCAACCATGAAAGAAGCAACTTATATTCCATTTACAGCTAAATCTGAGCAGGACAAAAACCTAGCTAATTTTCTGACTGAAGGCGCAAAGCTCGTCACTCAAACTGAGCCTAATACCTTATATTGGTATGCACTTAAAAAAACAGACGGTAGTTTTGGTATTTTTGATTTTTTCCCAAATGCAGCCGGTAGAGAAGAGCATTTCGTTGGGCAAGTGGCTGCTGCATTAAATGAGAATGCAGACATCTTAGTTGCCCAAGGCTGGGATAAAGGCGTTGTCGCTAATATCACTGATTCTGCTGTCTTATCATACAAAGAACCGAGTGAAAATTCGCTAAGCGCAACTCAAGCGACTTATATTGTGCTTAACGCACAAGCAGGCAAAGAGCAAGCACTAGAGGAGTTATTAACAGGGGCAGCTTCTGTTATCGAGCAAACAGAGCCAAAGACGTTGTTATGGACAGCACTTAAATTAAACGATAACACGTTTGGCATTTTTGATACCTTTACTGATGAAAGTGGCAGAGAAGCTCATTTTGCCGGCAAAGTTGCTGCCGCACTCAACGCTCAAGCTGACGACCTTGTTGTGGGAGGCTGGGAAAACGGTGTTCTACCCAATATTCACAACTTTGAAGTTATCGCAGAAGCAGAAAAATAATTTTTAACCCCTAATTTGCTAAGTTACAATATGCCTAACAAGTTAATTGTGTGGGGTGCGCTAAACGCGCACCCCACATTATGGTGTTAACTGTCTCTATCTATGAAAGTTGTAACCTGGAACTGTAATGGAGCACTCAGACGAAAGCTTGCAGAAGCAGATAGCTTGCGAGCTGATGTTTTGGTGGTTCAGGAGTGTGAAGACCCTGCGCTATCGACCCCCGAATATAGAGAGTGGGCCGGTTCTTACTTGTGGGTGGGTGAGTCCAAAAATCGTGGCATCGGAATTTTTCCCCGAAACGGTCATCGAGTTGAAAAATTAGATTGGAGGGGCAGCTTTTCCGTCCCTGGGCTGTTCAGCAAAAGTGAAACGCTGAATTGGAGCACGGAAGATCTCAGGCTTTTTCTCCCTTTTACTGTCAACAGAGATTTCACTGTGCTGGCTGTCTGGACGAAGGGGCGTAACGAAGAAGCCTTTGGCTACATGGGGAAATTCTGGAAGTACCTTCAGATTCACCGTGACGATCTTAGCGGGTCAAAGACAGTCATTCTCGGCGATTTTAATAGCAATGTGCGTTGGGATAAGCCGGATAGCTGGTGGAATCACTCAGACGTAGTTGCTGAGCTCGGAGATATGGGTTTCAAGAGCCAGTATCATCGAGTATTCGAGGAAGAGCAGGGTAGTGAAAGCAGTCCAACATTTTTCTTGCAACGGAACCGCGAGAAGGCGTATCACATTGATTATGTTTTTACCTCGTCAGACTTTTCCGAAGAATGTAATTTGCAGGTTGGTCAGCACGACGAGTGGATTTCAATAAGTGACCACGTCCCGTTGACGTTGGACATCAACAGTTAACAATCGGCTGCACAGCGACCGATTTTCCGCCGCTGCGCGGCTCCAAACCGGCGCGTGAGCCGGGCGTTAAATTTTCAATCGGGTTTAGTGATGAATATTGAGATCGTAGAAAAAGCAGATTACCTTAAGCTGATAGAAATCTGGGAAGCGTCGGTCAGGGCAACGCATGATTTTCTGGCTGAAGATGATCTACAGGAGTTAAAGCCGTTAATTCTGGAGCAGTATTTTGGCGCAGTTGATTTAAGGTGCGCTAAAAGCGGTAACGGTGAAATTCAGGGATTCAGTGGAGTACATGACGGTAATATTGAGATGTTGTTCATCTCACCTGATGCACGAGGGAAAGGCATTGGTGCCATGTTGGCGGCCCATGCTATCGAAGAGCTGGGAGCATCTAAGGTCGATGTAAACGAGCAGAATGAACAGGCGGTGGGTTTTTATCAGCATATTGGCTTTAAAGTGAGAGATCGGTCACCAGTCGATGGCCAGGGTAAGCCATATCCGCTGTTGCATATGGCGCTATAAAAATTTAACAAGGCCTGGCACGCGCGGCTATTTAACATAAGGAAATAAAATGTATCAGGGTAGCTGTTTGTGCGGTGCTGTAACAATAGAAGTACATGGTGGTATTGATTCAATTATTTACTGCCATTGCTCAATGTGTAGAAAAAGCAGTGGCACTGCATACGCGACAAATGGTTTTGTAGCTAAAGCGGGTCTCCTAATTAAAACTGGCGAGGAGCAAATTAATTATTATGAAATTGCTCCTGGCAAGAAACGGCATTTCTGTAGCGTCTGTGCATCGCCAATTTTTAGCAGTAACGACGAATCACCAGAACTATTACGCTTACGGTTAGGCATTTTAGATACTGATATTGTGGAGAGGCCGATATCGCACAATTTTGTATCTTCTAGCGCAAACTGGGATGATATTGATGCAGAACTACCTCGGTACAATGGGCATGAACCAAGCCGTGCAGTTAAGAAGTAGAAGCAAAGAGTGCCAACAAACAAGTCTTATCGCCGGCAAAAGGCGCTGGCTGCGACATCAACCCGCTGCGCGGCTTTCCGCGCTAAATTTAGGCGTTTTACGGTTTATCGGGCGCGGGGGCCATTAAGCGTTTGCCTTTTACAAAGTTAGCGTTAATTCTTATTGCCGGAATATTCTTACTGCGTGGTGTTTTCTTTGTAGGGTTAATGCCAATGTTCCCAGAAAATAGCCCAACGTTTTGGTTAATTAGCTCAGGTATCTGTTTGTCTATTGGTGGGCTTTTTGCTTTAGGTGTTTGGCAGCAATGGTCAATTCTAGGTCGTAAGACTGCCTAACAATGTGTTGTACTAGCGGCCAGTCGCTCGTGTGCGCGGCGTTACGTGTATTGAAACTGGAGGCTCCGTGAAGCCTGAAATAAGGGATAAATTTTCGACATACCCTGACAAGGCGAAGAAGCAGCTTATAGCCGTTCGTCAGCTCATTCTTGACGTCGCAGAAGAAAACGATTTGGATACAGTTGAAGAAGCTCTTAAGTGGGGCGAGGCCAGCTACCTGGTAAAAGGCGGCACTGCGATTCGCTTGGATTGGAAGCCAAAGAGTCCGGATTCTATAAAGGTATATTTTCATTGTCAGACTAAATTGATCGAAACCTTTAGGGAAATATATCGAGATGAGTTTGAATATGAGGGTAAACGAGCGATCGTTGTACCTCTGGACGCCGATATCAAAGATGGGCCCCTAGGCCATTGTCTTCAAATGGCGCTGAAGTACCATAGCTTGAAACACCGTCCTCTGCTTGGAGCTTGAGATGACGGAAATACGCAACAAAACCATTAAATTCGTCCCCCTTCGGTTGCCCGGTTCCCGTTTCACTCGGTTGTTTATGTAGGCCGCTATATTTCTGGAGAAACAGTTTGAAAACAAAAGCTTTATTATTTGCCTTAACTTGTTTTGCATTCAGCTTAAACACAATGGCAAATGCTATAGATAACAAGGAAGAACTTGAAGCATTAGTTAATAGCTACGAAAAGCTCGCGATAGATGCGCAAGAATGCACGGATTCAAGTAACCTTAAATCTGCTCCCTGTAGAAAATTTATTAGAGTTTTTAATGACGGTGAAATCAATGATCGACTAGGTTCATTTGGAAATAACCTGGAGCTCTATATCAGTATCGATCAAGAAATGGCACTTAAAGGGATAATTGCAGTAGGCACCATAGCTGACACTTTAGGTTTTGTATTTGAAGAGCGAGCCGAAACTGTACAAAAGCGAAAATAACAATCGCATCAAAAGGGTGGCCTAACAGTTGGCTGGTGTTCATTCTTCGCTAATTTTAGCTAAGTGTTAGCCGCAGTTTATGCGGGGCGTTAGTTTTTAAGAGGGTTCTATGAAAAAGTTTTTAAAATTGAGCATTTTAAGCATTGCTTTTTTTGTAACGGGTTGCGCCAACATGATTGGATTTACAGGCGCAGATGCGGGCAAGAGAGTGGGCGACTGGGTTGAATACAATGTGAATCACCCCGGGCTAACCATCAGAATCATAGAGCCATACAGTGAAGAGTTGCTGCCAATTTCAACGGTAGGTAAAACGTCACCATCACCACTACGGCACACTGTTATTTTTGGCGCGCAATCAAATCAGCACAAATTGGAAATTATTGGTCGCTATAACAAAGAATTGTATCTGGACAATAAATTTTATGGTTCAGTTTGGTTTGGAGATATTTTAATTCGCGCCGGAAGTCTTTCAATAGACGGCAAGTTAGTAGCGGCAGTTGAAAATTAACAAGTGGTATAGCAATGAGCACACATAAGAAGGGTTATCACAAACGTATATTGTCGGAATGGTCGGCCAACTATGACCTAAAGGCAATGCAATGTGGAAGCATGTAATAATATCTAGTATTCAAGCCGCTTTTGTAGGGGCTATGCTACTCATTTTAGTTAGCCTGCCAGCGTTTGGCGGTGCAGCAACAATATTTGGTGTAATGGCATTTCCTATCGCACTTTTTTGGTGCCTTGCTTTGGCGTATCCATTAATTAAGCTTCGCCAGAATTCTCAGCTTTCAGAATATGCCTATTTTATGATTTATTTAGTTTCTGGGGCTATATTGGGTGCTCTCACGCCAGTGTTAATGTTTGGCACACCGTTCGGCCTTCAATCAGCCGCTTTTCTTAGTTTTTATGGTCTATGCGGTGCGGCGTGTGCCGTTAGTGCGTGGAACTATGTGCGTAAAAATGTCAGTTTATAACAAGGCTAAGCAGGGCTTCGCTTCAACCTTGTCGCTTTTCTTGAACCGATAAACAAGCAGCTAAAGATCTCAGGCATGGTGGGCGTTAGGAGAGTTTAAAAAATGATGGAGCTGTACTTTTTAGTCAGCGTCTTTGTAGGAATGGCTGTAATTGTTGATGGTGTTGTTTTATATAAAGCCAGAGGCGTTTGCTGGACAAACAAAATACAGTCGTTTACAACCACTATTGAGTTTTTATGGGTTATTGCCTCTATTATTGCTGTTTTTACGCTAGAGTTCTCACAGCTCCAAATATTAATCCCTTCTCTTTACGTCGCGCATAATATTTTTGGCTGGGCGTACGGCTCTTATCTTGTGTCAAAGTCACCTGAAGTGAAGAATGGTACAGAAGCATTGGTTATACCGTACTGGTATCTTATGTTTGGCTTAACCGTTGGTATCGTATTCAGCATAAGCAGTTTATGGGCATTCATACTCCTATAATCAATGGCTTAAATAATTAACATGAAAATGGAAACACTTAGGTACCCAAATGGCATTACAGGCAACTCCTTATAAAATCTCACTGGATATATCAGATACTGATCGCGGTGTTTACGAGAGTGTGAAATTTACTGTTGCACGCCATCCATCCGAGACAGAGCAGCGTTTAGCCTCACGAGTACTGGCTTATGCGATGTTCTATCATCCGCATTTAGCCTTTGGCCGGGGGTTATCCGATACCGATGAAGCGGCACTCTGGGAAATTGATCTCACCGGTGAAATTCAGCATTGGATTGATGTTGGCCTACCGGATGCTGCGCGGGTTATCAAAGCCAGTCGGCGTGCACCAAGGATGTCTGTAGTTGTGTATGGCAATGCGCGTTTGTGGCGAGAAAAAGTGCTACCGAAGTTTGCCCATTTAACCAACGTGAATGTGTTTGTTTTACCGCAAAATGAGCTAGCGGAAATTGCTGAAAAATTACATCGCTCAACACACTGGGGCGTAATGATAAGCGATGGTCAGCTGTATATCAGTGATGGTGATGAGCAGGTGATTGTTGCGCTTGAGTGTTGGCATGGTGAAATGCCCGAGGCATCGCTGTAGGTTAATGGGCATTACAAATAAGTGGTGCAGTGGTTCTTCGTTGCGGCTTTGAATGCACTCCAAAGCCGCGCAGCGTCATTTCGTTAACTTTCAGTCAGATAGCCAAGTTCAATCAGTGTTTCGCGGACTCGCTTTTTGATGTCTTTGGAGTTCCGTATAAAGTACCGCTGAACAGAGGTGTTTTCTGCGTCGACTTTATCCAGCATCTCGTCTTTAAGCTTACGTGCTACGTGAGCTGGCGCTAAAGGGTCAGTGACTAAACCGATAGTGTGACTGCCAAGTCTGCTTTGTATCGCCATTGTGTCCGCGTACCGGCCTGATTCAGTTACTTTGGTATAAACTTCGTTAGCTGGCAAATCATAGATGTCCGCATAAATTTCACGTAATTCGTCGAGGCCTTCCTGCAGTTCCTGATCGGTGTAATCTCGCATACTCATCGCGTGCTCTACTGAAAGTTCCGCTGTGGTCAGCGGGTTGATAACACCGTCGTAGATGTCGCGGGCTCCAACGGCTACGGTTTCCCAATACGGAGCCATTGTTTCTGTAATTTTAGGTAAAGGGTCCTCTCTGGGCCAGGATGCGACTAAGTTGTAACCTAGATGAGGAGCTTCGGACTCCCAACTGAGCTCGTAACTGCCGTCGGGGTTGGTTGTGGTTTTAGGATCTTTTGAGTTGCATGCGAGGGTTCTTTTTAAATCGGCGCAGACTTCCACGTTGCCGACTCCCTCTTCAAATATAACCTTGCCGGATACTTTAATCGTACGGGTTTCTGGCTCGGCATTCGTCTGTTCAGCAGGGCTTTCATTGCTCTGAACCTGAGTCTCTTTAACTTCCGTTTCTGAATCGGAGTCGTTGCAACCGATTAAAACTGTACTCATTAAAATAAGACCAAAAAGCTTTGTTGGCATTTCAAAATCCTTTCGAAACAAAATGTAAGTATGTATATTCACATAGCGTAGTGGAAAGTAAAAGTTAAGAAAGCGTTAAGACAAGATGCCAGATGAAATTGGAGTTCAAAATCAAACATGCAGAATTCAAATAATGTTGTCGGGAAGCAGAGTAGTTACGACGAGCCAATGAATTCACCTGAAGAGAGGGTTAAGTCGTTTATTTCCCATTGGTATGAACAATGGTTGCAAGCCGAGGCAAAAAGCGAGACTGAAAAGAATAACGGTCAGGGGTTTGATTTTGGCTACTGGCGTGATCTTATGTCCGCTGTCGATAAAGCTCACTTTGTTGCCGGCAGTGGTTCAGGGTCTGACAATTCGTTTGGGCCCGCTGACTACGACCCGAATAACGAAAAAATCATTGAATGTGATATTCAAGGCGACTTTGCTCAAGTGCTTACCGAGCTGCGCCAGGATGAGGGTAGGCCTTCAAACTATCATGCCTACGAGCTCAAGTTAGATGCAGAAAAAGACTGGAAAATAACGCGGATACATACTCTTTTTCATCCTCCCAAAAGCCCGGTTATTGCCCCTGAACAACATGCTGATATTCTTGCTATGTCGAGCTCCGCTGCTCCGCTTATGAATAAACAAGAGAATTTAAACCTTAATGAACAGACTCTTTTTCAGCAAAACCGGCGTGTCACAATCCCGCATTTAGATGAAGGAGAGACAAAACTGGAAGAGGTTGGAAAGCTCCAAATTAGCTCAGGTATTCTCGGGATTCTAGATTTTGGCTATGATATTTACCGGTTTGAACCGCTGCAGCGAAAGGTAAAGCCCGGCGACTATCTCGTTGAAACAGTTACAGCATATAACCGGGTTGCCGGTATTCGGGTAAAGCTAAGTGAAAGCGAGCAGGCTGTAAAATGGTATGCAGCGAATACACCGAGCGGTAATGGCGTTTATGGTGTCGACGCTGGGAACTTGGCTATATTCGATGTTGCGAACCTTTTGGAATTAAGCCATTTGAGAAAAGAAAAACTCTTTAACGAATGGATTCTGGAGGGGAAAACAGAGCTGTTATCAATGACAGGGCAAGATGACTGCGTTATTTGCACCAGCGGTTTTGGCGATGGCGCTTATCCCGCATTTTGGGGCGTTAATGAGCAAGATGAAGTGGTCTCGCTGTACATTGATTTCATGATCCTTGTACAAGAAACTGAAAACGGCTCATATGAGTCGATTTAAAATATTCTGTCAGTACTTTGCAGCCTTTGAACAAACCGCTTATATTGGAAGCAGCGCTTAATAGGAAGAGGTAAGTCATTGCAACATGCATTGTTAGTGGTGAATCCGAAGAGTCGGAATGGTCACTCTGAGGTGCTAACAGAAGCTATCGATTTGCTCAGAAACTCCGGCATTGAGGTAGAGGTTTGCGTTACTGAGAGTGCATCTCATATGGCTTCCTGCATCGAAAATTACCGTGAGCAAGATGGTGTAGTTATTGTTGCCGGTGGCGATGGAACTATCAGCTCTGCGTTAGAGTCAATTTATAAAAGCAAACAAACCTTAGCCATTTTACCTATGGGTACGGCGAATGATTTTGCGCGGTCGCTGGGGCTGCCACAGGACGTTGTCCCGGCCGTACAGGCTATCATTGACGACGAGCGGGAACGCATAAACCTGGCAAAGGTGAACGGTAATTACTTTGTGAATGTTGCTCATGTTGGCTTAGGCGTAGAGGTGACCCGCGAGCTGACATCAGAAATGAAGAAGTATTTCGGAGTATTTGCTTATCTGGGTGCCTTTACCAGCGTGGTAAAGCGTAATAAAAGTTTTAAAGTCGCTATAAAAGCCGATGACTGGGAAGGCTCAGTAAGAGCTATTCATCTGGCGGTGGGTAATGGGCGCTTTTATGGTGGAGGGAATATTGTCGATGATGACTCCACATTGCTGGATGGACAACTGAACTTATTTTGTTTGAAGCCAATACGTTGGTGGCGGTTGCTATTGCTGGGGGTAAATTTCCGTCATGGTAATTTAGAAAAGGCAGAACGTGTGGTCTGTAAAAAAGCCCGGAAAATTAGCGTTAAAACTTCCAGGCCTAAGCGGATTCAGGCCGACGGTGAGTTTAAAACAGAGACACCGGCTGAGTTTGAAGTGATCCCAAAAGCTATTGAAGTTATTGTTGGCGATATGCCAGTGCCAAATAAAAACAAGGAATAATATGTCGATATTACGCACAGATAATCAGGCCGATAGCATGGAAATTCTGAAGCTCGTCATTGAGACAAAGGATTACTACCGTGAAATAGCGAAGGTGGTCGAGGATGATAGCCTTGCCAACGAGCTTGATAGTATTGCCAGTAAAAGAGCCTCCTTTATTGAGCCGTTTGAAAATATCGTTAAGGACTTCGGCGAGCTGCCGGCTAAACCCGACCCTGATAAAGAGCTGATGCAAATAATTGAAGGGGAGCTCACTCAATTTTTCTCTGCGGATTCTAAAACCGCTATTTTGGATAAGTGCCTGCAGGAAGATGAAGAGCTGGCATCTGTGGTAAATAGTACCAAACTGGGCGAAAATTCGGCGGAGTATCAGAAGCTACTCGACGCGTTGGCTGAGAACCTTAGTGCCACAAAAAAATCAATTCAGGCGTTAAAAAATTAGTATGTAATACGGCGAGCGGGTAAATAACCTAACCTACGATTCAGAACCATTCACACCTAAATTCCTACCGCTCACGCATTCCTTGTTTGTATCTGCACGGCAGAAAAGTGAGCAGAGAACCTTTGCAGGATTACGCCAATCCTGGGTTCTTTCAGTACATGAAGTTGTTTTTTGGGTTTGAGGTGTAGGAGAGCGTAAAAAAGTACTGCAAAACGGTGCATAAAAGGTCAGAATTAGAAGATACCGGATGTACAAAATTACCGTTTAGGCAGGGAAAGACGTTGTCACAAGAACAAAAACAATACGACATACATTGGCTGACGGGGCAGTTTTTCGATTCCAGCAAAGAGTCCCGGTATCGCGACTCCATTAAAGCGCGGGTACGTTTCGAGTCCCGTCTTGCATTGCCTCTGGTGTCGGTGGTTGTTGCCATGTTTGGCATTACTGATTACAACTTGCTGGGGTTAACCCGCGAGTTTTATTGGTTGCTTACTATGCGTATAGCCGTGGTGAGCTCTTGTCTTGTGCTGGCTTTCGCTATCGGGCGCTGGGGTGGTTATTCCCGTAACGCCTGGCTGCATAGTTTGCCGCTATGGATTCTGGCAACGGGCATTATTCTCATTGTTCCGTTGCGCCCGGAAAGTATTTCCACCCAGATAACCGCAGTGGTGGTTGCGATAATGGCTTTCTATCTTCTCATTCCAAACCTGCTCACAGTGGCAGCGTTAGCGAGCCTCTATTTAACCGTCGGATTTTTGTCTGCAGCGGCAGTTTATGCCGGAATTCCTTCAGAGAATGTGCTTCGCGTTAGTCTTTTGCTGATTATGGCCAATATTGTGGGCTACTGTGCTTTATTACGTATAGAGTTTCTGCAGCGCAAGCAATTTGCACTACTTCAGGATGAGCGTGATCAAAACCGTGATCTGCTCAAGGAAATAAAGCATCGAAAATCATTGGAAGCGCAATTGCGCATGGTGGCTGAGCGGGACGCTCTGACGGGGCTGGATAGCCGAAGCCATTTTATGAAGCGGGCCGAAGCTTTATTGCAACGAGCTCAGTTGGAAAAAACGCCGTTTTGCCTCTTTATGATCGACGTAGACCATTTTAAGCGCATTAATGATACCTGGGGTCATACTCGCGGAGATTTAATTTTGACGAAAATAGCCGAGGTTTGTGAACAGTCGCTGCGACCCACTGATGTTATAGGACGCTTTGGTGGTGAAGAGTTCGTCGTAGGCCTGCCGCATACCAGCCCCAGCGAAGCGCAAACCATAGCCGAGCGTCTCAAAGAGAACGTTGAAGCACTGCCATTAACCGACGAATTAAGTGAGTTGCGTTTGAGTGTTACTATAGGTATCGCAGTAGCACACGGAGAAGATGATGACCTGGACGCCCTCATCACACGTGCAGATAACATGCTGTATGAAGGTAAGCGCGAAGGCAGAAACAGGGTGGTGATGTTTGGAGAGGGGATGGATTCTTGAGTAATCAGCATTGATATCTAAATTACCTAAATGGATTGAGTATGGGGCGTTTGTGCTGGCGTTTGTCGCCGGCTGTATAAACGCTATTGGCTTGCTTGGTTTTGAACACCAGGCGGTTTCTCATGTTTCAGGTACTGCCACTTTGTTTGGTACCAGTATGCTATCGGGCTCTTTCGATGAGGTGCTGCATTTGGCCGGTGTGTTGTTCTCGTTTTTTGTCGGTGCCGGTCTGTCTGGATATCTATTGCACGGCACACAGCTAAAGTTAAGCCGTCGTTACGACATTGCTCTCGCAGCTGAATCACTGCTGATATTTGCTTCGTTTTACTTACTGTCTGAAGGATCATTTTACGGTCATTTCACCGCATCATTAGCCTGCGGTATGCAGAATGCCCTGGCAACGACGTACAGCGGTGCCATTGTACGGACCACGCACCTCACCGGTATTTTTACTGACTTAGGCATTATGTTTGGATCGGTTATGCGCGGCAAAGCTTTCGATAAAAGAAAAGCGGTATTGTTTGGATTAATCATTGCCGGCTTTGTTACCGGAGGAACATCCGGCGCCTATCTGTTCATGTTATTACAGTTCCAGGCGTTGTTAGTACCAGCCGTTATTTGTCTGGCGCTCGCTTTCTTGTATCGTGTGTATTATAGAAAATCAGGCCAGCATAAATAAACTCGCCTAAAAGGTGGCTATGTGCCGCTGGAGCTTGGGTGGGTTAATATTCTGAAATGAATTAATTAGGGGAAGTCATGCACGGAGAATATAAAGTACCAGGCGGTAAGTTAGTCGTTGCTGATGTTAATTTAGAAGATGGTTGTCTGAGTGAGGTCAGTATTTCAGGCGACTTTTTCTTAGAACCTGACTCTGCGCTAAACTTAATCAATGAGGCTTTAACCGGACTACCCGAAACATCAAGCCATAAAACGCTCGCTGCCGCAATTGATGAAGCACTTGATGAAGACGTAATGATGTTTGGTTTTTCCGCCGAAGCTGTTGCTACAGCTGTACGACGTGCCTTAGGTAAGGCGAGCAGCTGGTTAGATCATCAATTTACTCTTATTCCACCAGTAACACTGCCCGCAGCAGAACATGCCGCGTTAGACGAAGTGATAGCAGATTCAGTTGCCAAAGGTTTACGAGGCCCAACATTAAGATTTTGGGACTGGGACGATTCTGTGGTGGTTATCGGTTCTTTCCAGTCAGTAAAAAATGAAGTGGATATGGCCGCCGCGAAAGAGGCCAATGTCCAAGTTGTACGTCGGGCGACAGGTGGCGGTGCTATGTTCATGGAGCCCGGTAATTGCATTACTTACTCATTAACGGTACCCACCTCATTAGTCGATGGTATGAGCATTGAAAAGTCTTATGAGTTTTTAGATGCCTGGGTTTTGGCTGCGTTAGCTGAGGTTGGTATCAAAGCCTACTATAAACCGCTAAATGATATAGCTTCTGCGCAAGGCAAAATAGGCGGAGCAGCACAAAAACGCTTTGCCAATGGTGTTGTCGTGCATCATGCGACTCTCGCTTATGATATCGACGCCAATAAAATGCTACAGGTATTACGTACTGGCCGTGAGAAACTCTCGGATAAAGGGATTACCAGTGCCAATAAACGAGTTGACCCTATGCGTAGCCAGACAGGCTTAACCAGAACCGCCATTATCGATGCTTTTATGAATCAGTTTACCCAGGCTTATCAAACCCAGGTCGACGACTATTTACCGCAAGAGTTATCCGCGGCAAGGGCTCTGGTAGAAACAAAATATTTAACGGAAGAATGGTTATACAAGGTAACTTAAACATGGGAAGTTATTATAATTACCTTCCGTCCCGCTAAGAACCTGGCTAGCGCTGCAGAGCTGACCCTTGCCATTACGTACACAAAAAAACTCTCTTTACAGACATAAAACTCCGCGCTCCATACTGTCTAGATTGCTATGTTTAGTTTAGAGTATTTGCACGCTTTTAAAATATACCCTAATGGAGTATACTTTGATTTATAAGACAAAGGAATTTGCTTCTTTAATGAAAAAAGAAGCAATGTCTGACGAAGATCTGATTAATGCTTGCAAGGAAATGAGTAAAGGTCTTATTGATGCAGACTTAGGCGGTAATGTTTATAAAAAGCGTATTGCCTATAGCAATAAAGGAAAACGCGGCGGATATAGAACAATTGTTGGTGCTGTTATAGGTAACAAGTACTTTTTTCTCTATATATTTGCGAAAAATAAAAAGACTAATATCAGTTCTAAAGAGAAGGTTGCTTTAAAAGAGCTAGCTAGAATGTTCATCAGCTTTGATGAAAAGCGGTTATGTAAGCTTGTCAATGAGGGCGAGCTTATTGAGGTAGGTGATTTATGAGTGATATTTTAAAGTCTGTTCATAAAACGGCTAAGGGCCTGAAAAACTCGGGTGTGATAGATAAGACAACGATGCGCAAATTTGATGCGTTATGCTTGACCACTGTCCATGAATTTTCCGCTGAACAGGTTAGAGCTCTTAGACTGAAATATAAGTTATCACAGCCCGTATTCGCACAATACCTGAATGTCAGCGATAAACTGGTTAAGAAGTGGGAGCAGGGCGACAGTAAGCCACGCGGAGCGGCGCTTAAAATGCTTTCTATTGCCGAGAAAAAAGGTTTAGAAGTTATTGCTTAAACTAATTTGGAACCCTGAGAATGTACGTACCGAAGCATTTCGAGGAAGATGACAACGCAAAGTTGCACCAATATATTCGCGATTATGGTTTTGGTGTTTTAATCGTTGCCGATGATCAGGGCATTGAGGCAAACCATCTTCCTTTTCATTTAAGTTGTGAAGAAGGCGAATCTCATGGAACGCTTCAGTGTCACGTGGCACGTAATAACCCGGTATGGCAGCGTCTTAAAAATGGTGGTCGCGTGTTAGCCGTTTTTCAGGGGCCGGACGGTTACGTTTCTCCTTCGTGGTATCCCTCCAAAGCAGAAACCGGGCGAGTTGTACCAACCTGGAATTATCTGGCTGTGCATGCGGCAGGTAAAGCTAGGGTTGTTGAAGATGCAACTTGGCTGAAGCAACATTTAGCGAAACTAACAGATCAGCATGAGTCAGGAATGAAAGAGCCCTGGCAGGTAGATGATGCTCCTGAGGATTTCACCGACCGCTTAGTTAAGGCTATTGTTGGTATAGAGATAGAAATTGAAACGCTGACGGGTAAATTGAAAGCGAGCCAGAACTTGCCGGAACGAAATAGAGCAGGAGTTAAAGCAGGTCTTGAAGGCAGTGAGCAGCCGCAGAGCCGTGCAATGTCTAAATTCGTTAGTTAGCAAAAGCGGGCCGTTTGGGTTACTAGATAAATAAACCTAAGGAGAAACTCCTGTGCTACAAAACAGTTATGTTTGTCTGATGGCCGAATATAACCAATGGATGAATCTCAAACTCTATGATGCATGCTCTCAGTTATCTGACGAGCAACTCAGCGAGGACCGGGGGGCATTCTTTGGTTCTATAATAGGCACACTGAATCATCTGGCAGTTGCTGATACCATTTGGTTAAAGCGTATGTCTACCGACTTAAGCCATCACCAGGAACTAGACGCACTGTCCCGCCTATCTATGCCGCAGGCATTGAATACCATTCTCCATCCAAAACTAAAAGATCTGGCTGAATACAGGCAACATCTCGATAATCTATTTCTGTCGCTATCAAAAGTTGTAACGGACGGCGAATTGCAACAAACAGTCACCTACAAAAACACCAAAGGCATTGAGTTTAAGAAGGTGCTCTTTAGTTTACTGGTTCATGTTTTTAACCATCAAACACACCACCGAGGGCAAACCACTACGTTACTCTCACAAGCCGGTGTCGACGTTGGTGTCACTGATTTATTGGCTATTATTCCGGGCGAGTAGCGAAGCGTTAAGTTTTCTGTCATTAAACCGTCATGCCACTGACACATTCATTCGATAGCATCCGCCTCCGTGATTCAACCACAACAATTGAGCTTCGCTATATGTCCGTGATCCGAGTCTTATCTGTTATTTCCCTGCTAGTATGCCTGACCTTAACGAGCGCTTTTGGTGCCGAGTCCTCTCATTCCAATGATAATCTGGTATTGAGGTTTGCCGTGCTAGGCGATGCAGAGCCTAAGCCTAAAGCGGAATTCCCGGGTGTGTCAGCCGCGGTTGATGATGTAAACAAATTGGCGGAAAACGGCACTATGGATTTTGTTGTCGGGGTAGGTGACATTGCGCATAAAGGCACGGTGATTCAATACGAAAACGTGACACCGGTACTGCAGCGCCTGAGCCTGCCGTTCTATCCTATTATGGGCAACGAGGAGCATGGCTCTACTGTAGAGCGCTACCTGAAATATGCGAACTTGTGGAATGACGGTAAAATTTCCATAGAGAAACCAAGCTATGTTCTGGAGCGCGACTCTGTTGCTTTGGTGTTCGCTTCTCCGGATTTCGGTCGGGATTTTGGCGACGAGGGCATTGCCTGGATGAAGGAGCAAATAGAGCGTTTGGCTCCGAAACCTGTACTGCTTGTTGTTCACGGTGCACAAACGGGTGTGTACCCTGAAAATGCAGATAAAGGCGTGACGCATGAAGGGTTTAAAGACATTGTTGCGCAACCGAATTTAGCAGCAGTGCTGTCAGGCGACTTGCATATGGATATGGAACGAGTTAACCACTCTAAGCAAATTGACGGTGTTCATTATTTACATATGCCCGCACTGGAACGCACAAAAATACCGGACGAAACCCGTCACACGCCAATGTTCCGTGTGTTCAGTATTTTTGATGACGGACAGGTATTGGTAGAAACTTACCAGGTAGACGTTGAAAAACCGCTGGCGCGTCATGAATATCGGTTTGAACTCCCTGGTAAATAATGTTTTAAAAAGCCTGTCGGAATAGTTTCCGGCAGGCTATTCTCTATGTTTTTGCCCATCAACTAGCCTTTCTGATAAGTTGTAAAGATAAAGCAAACCTTCCCCAAAGTGCCTGAAGTATCGATAATATAAACAAGTTCAACTATCTCATTAAACGCACAAGGGATTGTAATGACACACTTCAAAATGGATGAAAAACTACCTAACTCTTTGCGATGGTTTATGAGCCAAAACCTGCATAACTTTGCTCCCTGGACCTTGTTGGACAGGAACTCCCAATACGAATTTATTACCGAAGGTGTTGGGGGAGGAGGAGCTGGCACAGGAAAGGTTTATGTTTTTGCTCGCCGTGAAGATAACGGTAATTTTGCGGGGTTGGAAATAGTTGCGAATAAAATTACTGATAGAGTGGTTTGTTTTCATCCATATGCTTTGGCCGGTGAATCGGAATTAAGCTGGAACGTCGTTAACGCAGTATACGAGGATGTATTCGTATTTGTGGGGAAGCAAGTTATGCCGGACATGCAGGCGATGGCAAGAGAGAAAGACGCTGCTGATTTATTCTGGAAAGAATAAAGGCGAGCTAACGTATTAACTACAAGGAGGTTTTATTTATGTCTTCACCGCAGGTTGGAGTGGGTGTTCTTATCATTCGAAATGGTCGTGTACTTCTGGGTAAAAGGAAAGGCGCTCACGGTGCTGGTACCTGGTCTGCGCCAGGCGGACATCTTGAATTTGGCGAGTCGATTGAAGACTGTGCACGACGTGAAGTTCTGGAAGAAACCGGGCTTGAACTGTCGAGTGTTCGGAGCGGGCCTTTCACCAACAATGTGTTTCAGGCAGATAATAAGCACTATGTAACCATTTTTGCGCTGGCGGAGCCTTTGAACGGAGAAGCTAAAACTCTGGAACCGGATAAGTGTGAAGGTTGGGACTGGTTTGACTGGAATGAGCTTCCGCAGCCGTTATTCCCGCCGTTAGCGACGCTTATCAGCCAGGGTTATACACCCCCGCTAACAAGCAACTCAAAAGCTTGAGCAGCAGAGCAAAAAAAGCTACCAATTATTGGTAGCTTTTTTGTTTTAGCTGGCTTATTCCGTAATCTAAATTAGAACGAGTAACGCACGCCCAATGCAAATGTGCGTGAGTAAATAGCGTTACTAAAGTTGAACAGATTATCGTTTCCTTCGCCGTAATAGCTCTGGTAAACGTCATCAAGAATATTAGTTGCATCAAATGTAACTACAAAATCATCGGTAACGTCGTAGCTAAATTGGAAATCTAAACTTTGTTCTGGACGATTCCAAAATTGTAATGGGTTAGCGAATATAGCTGCTTCATTGCCCGTGTAGAACTCTGAACGCCATACATAGGATAAACGCATGTCGAACGAGTCACGCTCGTAAATACCGACAATGCTGTATGATTCATCTGAAACACCAGCCATGTTCGAGTCAATATAATTAGAGATATTACCTTCTTCATCATAATCCGGGGTATCTTGTGACGAATCAAGCAAAGTGAAGCTGGCCTGTACGCCTAACCCGTCGAGCATAGAGGGTAAGTTTTCAGGGAAATAAACAGCCCCTAATTCAAAGCCAGACAACTCGCCATTAGACGCATTTACAGGTGCACTTAAAACATAAGGACGGGTTACACCATCATTACCTTCACGAACAACGGTTTTACGGCCAGGAACTACAAGCCCCTCTATTTCCCGCTTAAAGTAAGCACCATAAATTGAACTGGAATCTGCAAAATACCACTCTAATGATAAATCGTAGTTTTTCGATTCGGTCGGTTCAAGATCCGGATTACCGCCGGTGCCTTCACCATAAGTAGCACCTTCGGTGAGCGGGTCAGTCCAGTACTGCAGTGCGTTTAAGTCAGCAAAGGCAGGCATACGTAGAGTTTCGGTATAAGCAACACGACCAACAACATCGTCAGTAATATTCCAGTTTAACATTAAACTAGGCAGTATTTTGCTCGCCTCAGCTTTAGCTGAACTTGACTCAAACACATTAGTATTTGTGCCCGTTTCAGCTGTAAACGCCATATCTTGTTTATATTTAACGTAACGGACGCCAACTTCACCACTGATATTCTCTGTTAAGAAGAAATTTGTCGTAGCGTATAACGCATAAGATTCTTCTTGAATATCAAAGGTTTTATAGACATCTTCGGCTTCGAGCCCATAAATATCGCGTATTACACTGGCATTCTCAAGTAAGTAGCCGCCATCCGAAGTAATAAAGCTGTCGAATACATCGGCACGCCCATCGAGGTAGTCATCAACTTGGTACACTACGCCCGAACCATCGCCCGATGCACCACCGGCTTCCAGTTGTTCAATTAAACTGGCTACCGATGTATTTGCAATTCCACTTTCTTGAGTACGAGTAAAGGCTTCAGCTGTACGGTCTTCATAACGCCCACCAAACGTCACTTTATTAATGTAGGCATTACCAACTAAATACTCGGCATCAAAGGTAAAGGCTAAAGAGTCACCCCGGTTACCGTCGCCGTTATCATAGAGAGTGCCCGCGTTCCAGTTCTCAACCGCCGCCATATCGGCTTCGTTTACAGCAGTATTCGGGTCATCCCAAAATGAGATGCCAGGCATGCCATCATTATCATTGAAATCAACATCCAGGCCTGGCGCTACACGGTCAAAACGCATAGCAAAAAAGTCACTTTCATACTCACTTTCCTGGTACACAATTTCAGAGTTAATAGTCAAGTAATCGTTGGGTAGCCACTCGGCACCTAAGGCATATAGGTAACTATCCGTTTTTTCTGCGTTAGAGTCACCACTTTGAAAACCACCCGCACCAATCGCTTGCTTTTCTTTGACTACGTTAGTGCCATCAAAAACGACTGGCGTATCAATAGTGCCATTACCGTTTTCAAAAGTGTTTGAAAACCATAAAGCATTTTGAGAGTTATTTTCATACCCGGTATAAAAACCTTCCGCTGTAATCTCTAGTGTCTCATCAAGTGCCCATTGTAATGAAACAGAAGCTGCCGGACGTTTTCTTAGACCTGTAAAAGAAGTACCAAATATGGCATCACGGGCTAGTAAATACTCTGTCGGTACACCATTAACATCGAGCGTTGACCCCGGTGCTGTTGGCAATCCGCTTTCTCGGCCACCCTGCCAAATCAGATTATCTTGTGAATCTCTATTGGGAATACGTGAGTAAGGCGAATAACCTGTTGCTGGTTGATCGGTAAAAAATGGAAATGCTGCGCCTGCAGTAATAGTGTCATCGCGGTAATGAGTTTCTGCGTAAGACACATTAAGCAGTGCCCCGAACTCGCCTGCACCATCAATCTCCCAGCGATCACTGACCAGTGCACTGATATTGGGATCGATTTCATCCGGTTGATCTGAATAAATACCTCGGGCCGCTAAAACAAACTTTCCGTCATCGAAGTCGAATGGGCGATGAGTTTTTATGTCAATTGAACCTGCAATACCACGTTCAACGTGCGCCGCTGAACGGGTTTTATAAACGGTAACACCCGATAGTAAACTGGCAGGAATATCTTGTAGTGAGACGTCTCGACCCGCACCGGTAAAAATATTACGGCCGTTCACTGTCGTATGCACATCAGTTAAGCCGCGGATTGACACAGTGCTAACTTCGCCCGCACCACGCCCTGTAGTTTGCACACCGGTTACACGCTGCAATGCCTCAACTACGTTGTTATCAGGGAATTTACCGATATCTTCAGCAATAATTGCATCGACAATTTGCACACTGCCGCGCTTTTCAGCTAATGCCTGATTCAAACTGCCACGTATGCCTGATACCTGAATTACTTCCATAGCATCAGTGGATTCTTCTTGTTGCGCCGCATTTTCGTCTTCAGCTTGTTGCTGGGCTAAAGCCATTCCTGGCATTAAAGCCAGCATAATTGACGTTGCTAGTAATTTTTTCTTAAACATGAAAATTTCCCTTCCTATCTTGCCGCTAACTTTTTTTGTTTTATTGATAGTGGCGTTTATTATTCGAATAAAACCCGAAGGTAACCTTACTGCTATAAGTTATTGTTCTACTGCACTTGTCTTATAAAAAAATGCTGACATAAGGTGTCATTAGCGGGAGCCTGGTTAATGGACATCCCCTCCTTAAGTCCGCAGCTTGCTAAATCGAGCGTTAAACCAGAGTGACGTGAAATAACTTCCATAGCGCCGCTGCTATGAAGTTGTAGTTTCCACTGACCAGCATCACTCGCACACTCACCTGTGGTGACAGTTGCACCGGCGGCTAGTGAGTTATTTTCAATAGCCAGACACTTTTCGTTTGCTGTATTAACCAGATTTACAAAGCCGTGTTCGGCGTTGCGAATATGCCAGTGTTGCGAAGTCTCATTCATCCAATTCTGTTGTACTAATGTGTTGTTTTTCAGGCTGGCAACTTTGCCGCTTTGACGACTCTGCATTACGACCGGCTCATTCGTGCTTAACTGCCACTGGCCCTGCAATGTCTCGTCCGATTCAAGGTTGGTGAAGGACAAGTAGCCATTGTCGTCGGTGCTGACTTGCCATTTCTGGCAACTTTTATTTTCCCAGGCACTATTATCAGTGCCGCATTTGGCTGCTGTCAGAAACTCACCTTCAGCATTAGCCAGACGAAACTCACCGTGACCAACTGGGTCAATAACCCACTGGTTCTCGTTGGTGCATTCAGCTGTCGAATCAGCATCAGCCAAACATTGGTTATCTGCAGCATTACGAATAACAAAAGAGGTGCCTTGTGGAGTCACCTTGAATGGACCGTCTTCGCCTGAAGGTACTTTTATGGGTTCTCCTGCCGATACAGGCTCGCCAAAGTTCGGGGTTCCATCGTCGTTCCAGGTAAATGGTTGTGCCCGCAATGAGCGAGTCGCGCTGCACCCATCCGTTTCTTTGCTGTTGCCGTGGTATATGATCCAGTCTTCGGTACCGTCAGGAGAAGAAAAGAAGCCGTTATGTCCGGGACCATACACACCATTGCCGCGTTCAAAAACGGGTTCTGGGTTTTTCTCCCAATGGTCTGGATTCAGAGGGTCGCTCCCGGTTAGTTCGATAAGCCCCAACTTATAGTCCGGCGTGTCGCAATAACTGGCAGAGTAAATAACAAAGGTTCTGCCGTCTTTCTGTAAGGTTTCGGCTCCTTCAGTTACTGGGCGACCAGAGCGCTCCCAGTCGTATTCCGGGCGGGTTAATACCTTGCGCTCGCCGGTTATGGTCCACGGGTTTTCCATTTCAGCAATCCAGTTCAACTGAGCTTCGTCTTCCTGGCCGGCGTTTACCCATTCGGACCACAGTAAGTACAGTTTGTCGTCGTACTGTAGATAGTTTCCGTCAATGTTCCAGCTGTCAGGCATAGGTGAGCCTTTAAGCGTGTAAGGACCCATGGGATCATCACCGGCACTTTCGAGTACCGTTAAGTGTTGTCCGCCAAGATCTTCCTGACGGCCAGAAGTAAACATCATGTACCAACGGTAACCGTCGGGACCCTCTAACCGATGAAATTCGTATGCCCAAAAGTTACAGCAACGTTCAGCGCTTGTTTCTGACCAAAGGTAAACCGGCTCGGCGTCGGCCAGACCGGCTAAAGTTGGGGATTTACGCATGACGAGCTGAGACGTCCAGGTGGTCGTTGTCAGGTAATAGTTACCATCAAAGTACTCCAGCCAGGGGTCTGCGCCGTTTTCGTAAATTGGGTTTGTAAAAGTGTCAGATGCACTTTCTTCGGCGTAAGTGCCAAAAGCTGGCAGCAGGAAACCTGCGATGACCAATGCTTTTAACTTCAATGATGAAAACTTACCTAAAGCCATATTCTCGTCTGCCTTATTCTTATTCGTTTATTAACACTCGGCTAATGAGGTTGACGTTCACGTTAACTGTATTTGTATTACTATATTACGGTTGAGTGTATGACCAGTATTTAACCGTTGCAACCCTAATGTTAAAAAAAATCAGTTGACGTTTACGTTAACTGATTTTTTCAGAGCAAAAATAAGAGAAGCTTTTTCAGAGTTGATTAACTCCTCAAAACGCTTCCCTGTATAGGATGTCAGGCTGATTTTAGTCTTCTTTTATGAGCTCACTTTTGTAGTTTTCAAGTACCGACTTATCGATTTCTGGCCACCCATCCGACCAGTTAACCGGGGCTATTTTTAGCTTTTGCAATCCATTATCGGCGGCTTCATAAGCATGAAAAACTAAATAATCAGTGTCTCCAAAATTATAAATACTGTTGTGACCAACGCCGTACCATTCGTCATTACCCTTCAGCACGATAGAGCCACCACCTTTCGCCATATCGACACCGTCTTTATCGAGGTAAGGGCCTTTTACATCTTTTGAACGACCAACGGCCATATGGTAGGTGCTATCTGCTCCCCGGCAGCATTTTCCATAGGAAACGAATAAGTAGTAGTAATCGTTATGCTTGAAAATAAAGGGCGCTTCAATTTCAGCAGGTCCGGCTTCAGCGTCAGGTGTAAACGCGGGTCGGTCGAGTTTAGCCAGGGTATACCACTCTTCGGGCTGGGCAATCTCGGTCAGGTTATCTTTCATTTTTACCAGCTTCATACCAGCCCAGAAAGAACCAAAACTCATCCAGGGCGTACCGTCGTCATCAATAATGATGTTCGGATCAATTGCATTCCAGAGGTCACGGTTAGGTACCGACTGAACGACAATGCCTTTGTCTTCCCATTCGTACTCAGAAGAGTCTTGGTCTAAAGTTTTATTCACTGTCACGCCAATAGCAGAAGTATTTTCGCCAAATTGTGAAACAGAATAATACAGGTAGTACTGATCATTGTGGTGAAAAACATCCGGAGCCCATAAGTGACCACCAAATTCTGGTGCAACTTCTTTAGCCCACTCGGGTTCGCCGGCAAAAACGCGTCCTTCATGTTGCCAGTTTTCCATATCGTCTGAGCTATAAAACGTAATACCAGGGCCGGTGGAAAAGAGGTAATAGGTATCCCCTTCTTTAGCCATGACCGGATCGTGAATACTCACTTGTTCTGCATTGACGAAGGAACTCAGGCTGATAGAAGCTGAGATGGCCAGTGCGCTAAGCCACTTAACTGAATTGTTTTTAGGCATAGGTGGAACCCCTTATTTATCTATGTACGCTTTAATTATAAGAAAATTATTTACGTTAACGTAAACTGAATTACCTACTGTCAGGTATCTTGACACCCACTTATAAGTAATACAATATGACCAATCAAAAAATTCGATAACAAATTTATAATGATGTGCCGGACGGGGGATGTGTGAAAACACAAAAATTAACAACGCTGGAGAAGGTTGGTTTTGGCTCTGGGGATATGGCTGTAAACGTCGTCATATCCTCCATGATGCTCATTATAACTTTCTTCTACACCGATATTTTCGGTCTAAAACCTGAAGATGTCGGGCTACTTTTACTTTTAGTCCGGTTTGTAGATGCTTTCACCGACCCGTTGATGGGGGTTATTACGGACAAAGTGGATACTCGCTGGGGACGTTATCGTCCTTATTTTTTATTCTTCTCCGTTCCCTTTGGCATTTCTGTTTTCCTGACATTTACCACGCCTGATTTAGACTACGCCAGCAAGTTAGTGTGGGCATATTCCACTTATATCTTCATGACTATCATGACGACGGCGGTCACTATCCCTTACATCTCGCTTATTGGGGTGCTGACCAACGACCCTAAAGACCGCTTGTCTGCCAACGGTTATCGTCTGTTTTTTGCGAAAATAGCGGCGTTTCTGGTCACTATTATTGTACCTATTTTGGCGGCGCGCTGGGGCGAAGGGCAGGAAGCTCAGGGCTATCAGTTTGCTATGGGGCTAATGGCTTTAATGGCAACAATACTCTTCCTGTTTTGCTTCTTTACAACAACAGAGCGGGTACGTCATGAAATTAACCCGAAATCGTTGTGGCAGCAGTTTAAAGTCCTGTTAAAAAATGACCAATGGCAAGTTCTGGTGGGCGCCTGTGTTCTGGGAACTATAGGTTATGTCATTCGTGGTTCTGTCGCGGCTTACTATGCTAAGTATTATCTCGGGGGAGGAAGTACTCTGTTATCAATGTTCCTGGCGACAGGGGTGATAGCCGCATTACTCGCTATGATAGCGTCTACCTGGATCACTAAGCGCTATTGCAAAGTAAAGTTGTTTCGCTATAGCCAGGTAGCCGTTGGTGTATTAAGTGTCATGTTGTTCTTTTTCGTTAACCCTAACGACGTTGTCATGGCTTTTGTCTTGTATTTTCTTGTGTCTTTCGTGGTTGATTTGCATGCTCCCGTCTTCTGGTCAGCTATATCAGAGTCTGTCGATTACGGTCACCATGAAACCGGTGAACGGGTTTCGGGTCTTGCTTTTGGTGGTATTTCTTTTGCGCAAAAAGCGGGAATGGGGCTAGCTGGATTTATTGTCGGGTCTCTTCTGACCTTTTTCGGTTACGTTCCTGACCAGGAACAGTCAGACTTTGCGCTGTTTGGCATTGCCCTGATGCTTAGTGTTGTTCCGGGCTTATTCCATACGTTAACAGGCATGCTGATGTTTAAATATAAAATTACAGACAGTTACTTCAAGACCATCAAAGCCGATGGGTTAGAAGGCGAAGAAGTGGTTATTCCAACGTTAAAATCTGAAAAGAAATAAAGTATTAACAATAGCGATAGAGGGCATATGTCAATTTTAAAACCTTTAATAGAACAACGAGCTGATCCTTTTATTTATAAGCATAGCGATGGATTCTATTACTTTACTGCGTCGGTGCCCGCCTACGACAGAATAGAGTTAAGAAGAGCGCAGACTATAGAGGGGCTTGCTGCTGCTGAAACGGTCTCGGTATGGCATAAGCCGGATACCGGCCCTTATTCTGAGCTTATCTGGGCTCCTGAAATTCATTTCAATGAAGGCGCCTGGTATGTGTATTTTGCCGCGGCTCCCAGTCGCGAAATTAAAGATGATTTGTTCCAGCATCGTATGTACGCCATTCGCTGTAAAGACGAAAATCCGCTAACTGGGGAGTGGGAATTTCTGGGGCAGATAGACACGGGTATTGATACCTTTTGTCTTGATGCAACTACCTTTACTCACAAGGGCCAGCTTTACTACATGTGGGCTCAAAAAGAGAAAGACATTCCGGGTAACTCTAACCTTCTGATCGCGACGATGGAGAACCCATGGACGCTGTCGTCAGAGCCTGTTCGCCTGACCATTCCTGAATTTGAGTGGGAGTGCCGAGGCTTTATGGTAAATGAAGGACCCGCGGTGCTGCAGCGTAACGGTAAAGTCTTCGTGACTTACTCTGCCAGCGCAACCGACGAAAACTACGCCATGGGTCTATTGTGGGCGGATGAAAACGCCGATTTAATGGATCCGTCCAGCTGGCATAAGTCGACAAAACCTGTGTTAGTAAGCGAACCCAAAGATGACGTTTTCGGTCCCGGACATAACAGTTTTACTGTCGCCGAAGACGATGAGTCTGTGCTGCTCGTTTACCATGCCCGTACTTACACTGAAATTGAAGGTGACCCATTGTGGGATCCAAACCGCCATACTTATGTGAAGCATTTACGCTGGGATGAAGATGGCATGCCCGTTTTTGGCAAAGCGTCCAGAGACGAGTAACAACGAAAACGAGTAGTGTCCCCTTGACCCCGCCCGAGCGGGGTCTTTTTTGGAGTTGACTATGAAATACCTTATTCCATTATTGCTTGCCCTTTCTTTCCTTTCCCATGCCCAAAGTCAGTCGGTAGAGACGGTGCCTTTACAGAAGGTTAGTTTGTTACCCAGCCCTTTTAAACACGCGCAGGATACTAATCTAAACTACTTACTTGAGCTGGATGCTGATCGTTTGCTCGCACCTTATCGCCAGCAGGCAGGTATTGAGAGCCCAGAGCCAAGCTACGGTAACTGGGAAGGCGACGGTTTGGGTGGACACATAGGCGGACACTACCTAAGTGGGTTAGCATTGACTTATGCTGCAACCGGCAATGAAGAAATACACCAGCGTTTGCAGTATATGCTGAACTCACTGGCAGAAGTGCAGAAAGCTAATGGCAATGGTTATTTAGGTGGCATTCCAGGTGGTGAAGCCATGTGGGAAGAAATTCAGGCTGGTAATATTGATGCCGATCTTTTTGTGCTGAACGATAAATGGGTTCCCTGGTATAACCTGGATAAAGTCTATGCCGGACTGCGTGACGTTTATCGCTATACAGATAACGAGAAAGCGCTGCAGATGTTGCTGGCTCTGACAGACTGGACAATTGAATTAGTCAGTGAATTGTCTGATGAACAAATTCAGCAAATGTTGGTGAGTGAGCACGGTGGACTGAATATTGTATTTGCCGATGTCTATGAAATTACGGGCGAAGAGAAATACCTGCATCTGGCACGGCAATTTTCCCACCAGCAAATTTTACAGCCTTTAAGTCAGCATAAGGACCAGCTGGACGGTCTGCATGCCAATACCCAAATCCCAAAAGTGGTAGGTTTTGAGCGTGTGCATGGTGTCGCGGGTGATGAGGCTTATGGTGAGGCCGCCGAGTATTTCTGGCGGAATGTTGTCAAAAAACGCACTGTTGCTATTGGTGGTAACAGTGTGCGTGAACACTTTCATGACAGTGACGATTTCAGCGACATGATTGAGGACGTTGAAGGGCCGGAAACCTGTAACAGTTATAACATGCTCAAGCTGTCCAGGTTGCTTTATCAGCGCGGTGCTGAAACCCGTTATATTGATTACTATGAGCGCACTCTGTACAACCATATTTTATCTTCGCAGCATCCGCAAAGTGGCGGTTTGGTTTACTTCACGCCTATGCGGCCGAATCACTACCGGGTTTATTCTGCAGTGCATGATGCCATGTGGTGCTGTGTTGGCTCGGGTATTGAGAGTCATGCCAAGTACGGGCGTATGATTTATGCCAGTGATGAACAGTCTTTATATGTGAATCTGTTTATTCCTTCACGTCTGCAATGGCAGGAGCGGGGACTGGATTTAACCATGAGCACCCGCTTTCCGGACGACGACTCCGTTAGCATTACCATTAACCAAAAAACTGATGTGGCTCTGAAGTTACGTTACCCCAGATGGGTGGAAGCGGATCAGCTGAGCCTCAGCGTTAATGGCGAAGCGCAGGAGGTAAGCGCGTCACCCGGGGAATACATTAGCATTCAACGCAACTGGGAACCGGGTGATAAGGTTGAACTGAAGCTTCCTATGCAGCTTTCCTTAGAGCAAATGCCGGATAAAAGCGATTACTATGCGGTGTTATTCGGGCCTATTGTTCTGGCCGCGAAAACCGACCCAATGCCGGGCGAACAGCTTAATTTTGTCGCCGACGATAGCCGCATGGGACACATTGCTCAGGGAGAGCAGTGCCCGCTTGAGTCTGTGCCTATGTTTGTTGCCGACAGTCCTGACTTTTTGGACAAAATAAAACCAGTACCCGGTGAACCACTGACCTTTGAGGTTAAAGATCTGGTGCATCCAGCACAGAATGGCAGTACGCGGTTAATTCCATTTTTCCGGCTGCACGATTCGCGTTACATGCTGTATTGGCCTTATAGCCCGGAAGAAAAGGTCGACCAATTCCGCGCCGCTCAGTCGTCGTTGAGTGAAGAGCGCCAACAGTTAGAAGAGCTGACGGTAGACAGCTTAATACCGGGCGAGCAGCAACCTGAGGCGGATCATTACTTCAAAGGGGAAGATACTCAGGCGGGGGTTAATAATGGCGACCACTGGCGTGATGCCTCTGGCTGGTTCAGTTATGAAATGAAGAACCCGGAAGGGCAGGCCAGAGTATTAAGACTGACCTACTTTGGTGGCGACAGCGGTCGCCGGTTTGACGTTTTGGTTAACGGTGAGCGATTGACCAGAGTGCACTTAAAGGGAGAGCAGGGGGCTAAGCTGTTTAGTCGCGAGTACGAGCTACCTGACAAGTTGCACGATGAAAGTACGTTAACAGTACGCTTTGAAGCACATGAAGGCAGCATTGCTGGTGGCATCTACGGCGTTCGCTTGCTAAAACACGCCGTAGATTAGCCACCTTAACTTATTGGAGTTTCAGATCGGGTTCCTGTTGCGCAAAGTCAGGGAACTCGTCGTCGCTCCAGCGCAGTAACCGAACCCGGGTGTTGCGATTGGGATCATGTAGTGAGTTACCGTCAATTTCACGGTAGCTGCGTGCATGATAAATCACTAAATCGCGATCATCTTTATCAACGGTAAAGCTGCCATGTCCTGGTCCGTAACGTCTTAGTTCTGGGTTAGTATAAAATACTGGCTCCTCTGACTTCTGCCAGGTGCTGGCATCCAGTAAGTCCGCATCGGCATCAGCCCATAGCAACCCGGTAGCATAGTTTTCGTCGGTTGCGCTGGCTGAAAAGCTCAGGAAGATACGGCCATTTCGAATTAACGCCGAAGCCCCTTCATTCACCGAGTATCCTTTCGTTTCCCATTCAAATTCAGGCTCCGAAATTTTGGTCTGTGGGCCTACTTTTGTCGGGCTGATCAGTTCTGCTATGAAAAGGGCAGAGTTATAATCATATTTAGGATGATGCTGAGCCCAGACAAGATAATTGGTACCCTTATGACGAAAATGTGTCGCATCCAGATTGAATGTGTCCCAGGCGGTCTGTAACTGTCCAAGTTCCTTCCATTCACCAGTGAGTGGGTCTTCACTTTTGTTTTCTAAAACGTAGGTTCTTATATTGAAAGGAGCGTCGGCTCGGCCTGCAGCAAAATAAATGTACCAGGCGTCATCAATGCGGTGTATTTCCGGAGCCCAGATATTGGCGCTCATATCCCCTTGTTCGCGTTGCTGCCATATGGTTTTAACGTCAGCTTCGGCTAAACCTGCTACCGACTCGGCACGTCGCAATTCAATGCGGTTAAACTCTGGCACTGAAGCGGTAAAATAGTAGTTACTGTCAACTTTGAGCACCCAGGGGTCTGCACGCTGTGGAATTAACACGTCGGCTGCAGCGAATAAAGGAAAGCAAAGTAAACTGAGTAAGGCCAGATAGTTAGTCATAATAATTCACTTTAGGTTCTGGCAGGCCGCGAGCGCCTGTCTGGTAGATAAGAACAGAACCGGCTAACGGCTCGCTGGCCTTTTGCTCCGGTGTAAGTCCTTCGGTGGCGGAGGTGACAAAAAGTATGTCCATATTAGGGCCGCCGAAAGCAACACAGGTAGGCTGCGACACTGGCAGTTCAAGTATACCTTCGAGTTTTCCAGCAGAACTAAAGCGCGCCACGCCATTACCACCCCAAAGAGCAACCCATAAACGGCCTTGCGCATCGACAATTGCCCCATCGGGCTCGCCCTGTGGAACCGAAGCAAATACTTGAGAGTTTGAAGGAACCCCGTTTAATGGATCAAAGTCATACTGACGAATAGTCCCTGTTGGCGTATCTGCGTGATACATACGCGTGCCTTCCGGGTTCCAACACAGTGCGTTAGGAATTTGGAAGCCTCCAAGCACCGCATGGCAGCCAGTTACATCAACACGATAGAGGCTACCTTTTAGGCCTTCGTCCTGTTCGACCATAGTGGCTGACCAAAAACGTCCCTGGCGATCAGTGCGACCGTCGTTAAAACGGTGCCCGTTAAGCTCTTGTTCTGGTCGGGCTATCCATTCAACCTGCTGTGTTTCGGGTTCGTAAGTGGCGAAACCTGAAGCAAAACTGACCATCATTTTTACGGGCTCTGTGCCAATGATAGAAAACGCAGTCAGGCGTTCCGGTGTGCTCCAGGTTTCCAGTTTTTTAGTGTGCCAGTGGTAACAATAGAGTTGGCAACCGTGAATGTCTGTCCACCACAGGGTATTGGTTAATGAATGCCAGACAATGCCTTCACCAAGTCGGTTAGTCACATCAATGCTGGTTATAAAATGACAATTATCCACGTTGAGAACTCCGGTTGAGAACTTTCTGTAAGGCAATGAAAACGAACAACAGTAAGCCTATAGCAATGCGCGCCCACCAGCTATTTAAGGTGCCCTCAAAGATAATATAGGTCTGGATAATGCCCATTAGCATCACCCCTAATAATGTCCCTAAAATATACCCACTACCGCCGGTTAACAGCGTACCACCAATAACCACCGCGGCGATGGCGTCGAGCTCCATGCCAATACCGGTTAAGGCATAGCCGGAAAAGGTATAAAAGGTATAGAGAATGCCTGCAAAAGCAGCCAGAAAACTGGACATGGCGTAAATGCCAATAGTACTTCGTGCTATAGGCACGCCCATTAGTGCTGCTGACTGGCTATTGCCACCAATAGCGTAAATGTAGCCGCCAAAACGACTGTAGTGAGTGAGCAAAAAAAGCCCGGCTAATACCGCAATAACAATAATAGCGTAACTCGGGAGCCAGGCATTGCCGGGAAGTGCAATGCCGGAATCAGCAACGGCATAATATAAAGGATGATCAATGCCTACGGACTCTTCACTAATGGTGGTTGCCAGCCCTCGCGCAAAAAACATACCCGCCAGGGTTACAATAAAAGGTTGAAGCTTGTAAAAGTAAATCAGGCTGCCCATTAGAGTACCGAACAGCGTCCCGATAACCAGTACCAAAGGAAAGACCAGCAGCGGGTGCCATTGATATTCACTGATAAGCACGGCACAGAGTACGCCACTTAGAGCGACCACAGCACCAACAGACAAATCGATGCCGCCGGAAAGAATAACCAGCGTCATGCCTAAGGCGACGACTAATAAAAACGCATTATCAGTCAGTAAGTTAGTAACGACCTGCAAACTGGCGAAGCCTTCAAACTGAAAACCGCCAATAATAAACATGACCACCAATAAAGAGAATGTGGCGAGCAGGGGAACAAATCGACGTGCAATCATGAGTGTCTCCATTTGCCGGCCAGTCCGCTAATTTGCTTGCGGAAAATATCGGACTGCAGTAGCAATACCAGCACCACTGCCAGTGCTTTTATCAATAAATTAAGTTTAGAGGGCATTCCGCTGACCATAATGGTTGTGTTCAGGGTTTGAATAATGAGTACGCCAATTAGTGACAAGGGAATAGAAAAGCGCCCACCGCTTAACGCAGCACCGCCGAGAACCACCGCCAGGATGGCATCGAGCTCGAGCCACAAACCCACATTATTCGCATCTGAACCGTTGATATCGGCAGCGCTTATAATGCCGGCCAGCGCGGCGCAAAACCCGGTTAATAGATAGGCCATCAGTTTTACGGTGCGGTCATTAATTCCGAGGTAGCGGCTGGCGCTTGAATTGCAGCCAACGGCTTCGACAAAAAGCCCCAATGCAGTGCGCCGCAGCATTAACTGACTGATGCCAAAAACCAGCAGCACCAGCCATATAGTGACGGGAATGCCAAGCAGAGTGCCGCTTCCCAACCAGCTGAAACCGGCATGTTGAAAGGTGACTATCTGACCGTCGTTAAGGAGCTGGGCGATGCCGCGACCGGTCACCATTAATAGCAGCGTCGCTATAATAGGCTGAATGCCCATATAACTGACCAGAGCGCCGTTGATTAAGCCGCATAACAAGCCACTGGCGATACCGGCCACGAGAACCGTAAACAGACTGACGTCCGTGGCCACCAGTAAATTGGCACAAACTGCTCCGGCAATGGCCATCACGGCACCTACCGAGAGGTCAATTCCGCCGGTGGCAATTACAACTGTCATGCCAATGGCTAACAACGCGACCGGAGCACTGCGGTGGAGAATATCAATGGGGTTACCGTAGAAACGGCCGTTATCAAAATGAATGTCTAAGAATGAGGCGTCCAGCAGCAAATTAAATATTAACATTAACAGCAGGGCGGCCAGGGGCCAGATGTAGCGTGATTTAAGCAGCCGCTCTGTAAAAGAATGTGATGTTTCTGTGTTCATTGATTTACACCTCGGCTATCGAATGCATTATGGATTGAGAGGTTAATTCTGCGCCTTGTAGCTCCGCGACTTTGCGGTGGTCACGCATAACGACAACACGGTTAGCAAAGGCGACCAGCTCATCCAGTTCGGATGACGCCACTAATAACGACATGCCTTCATCGCACAGAGATTTAATTAACTTAATGATTTCGGCGTGTGCACCAATATCGATACCGCGAGTGGGTTCGTCTAAAATCAATAGCTGCGGGCTAATAGCCAGCCAGCGGGCAAGAATGACTTTTTGCTGGTTTCCACCGCTGAGTTCTTCAATCGGCTTTTCTGAATCGGGCGTGGCGATGTGAAAAGATTCAATGTACTGATTGGCCAGAGTTCTTTGTTTTTCCGGTGATATATAGCGCCACCAGCCAGCCTGCACCTGAAGGGCCAGAGCGATATTCTCGCGGATGGAAAGTGGGCCAATAATACCGTCAGTTTTACGATCTTCAGGGCAGAGTGCAATGCCTTGCTGCATAGCGTCTGCCGGCTGGTTAAGAGTAACGGGCTGCTGGCGTATTTTAATCTCTCCGCTTTTCAGTGTGTCGATGCCGAATAACGCGCGGCATACCTCAGTACGACCAGACCCCAGTAGGCCGGCCATGCCCACGGCCTCACCTTTATGGACTGTCAGTGATACATCATCGACTGAGTGCGGCACAGTGGCGTTTGATACCGTCAGTAAAGGTTCACGTTTTGTCGGCTCGGTGGCCTCTGTTTGTTCTCCGGTAACCTGTTGCAGTTCCTGACCCAGCATGGCTTCAATTAAGCGGTTGCGCGGCAGATCAGCAATGGGGTATTCACCTATTAACTTGCCGGAACGTAAAACGGTGATGCGATCAGAAATTTGATAGACCTGTTCCAGAAAGTGAGTAATAAACAAAATGGCGATGCCTTCACTTTTCAGCTGACGCAGAATATCAAAAAGAGTGTCTACTTCGCTGCTATCGAGGCTGGCGGTGGGCTCGTCCAGTACCAGAACTTTAGCGTTCATGGCAACGCCACGGGCAATAGCAACTAATTGTTGTATGGCCACGGAGTAGTGAGATAAAGACTCTGTGACATCAATATTCAGTTTGAAACGCTTTAATAACTGGCGGGCGTCTTCCGCCATTTGTTGCCAGCGAATGCAGCCGAAACGCGTCGGTTCGCGCCCAAGGAACAAGTTATGGGCAACGCTTAAGTTCGGCAGTAAATTCACTTCTTGATACACAGGCGCTATTCCCAGCTTCTGGGCTTCTGCGGTATTGGACGGGCTTATTTCTTGTTGCTGCAGCTGAATGCTTCCGCTGTCTTTTGGTAATACGCCGGTCATTATTTTTACCAACGTGGATTTGCCGGCGCCATTTTCCCCCAGCAGCGCGTGAACTTCGCCCGGGAATAAGCGGAAATTAACGGCATCCAGGGCTTTTACTCCGGGGAATTGCTTACTGATATTACTGAGTTCAAATAGCGCTTTTTCTGATTGTTCTTGTTGCATGATTTTCTCCCAACGACAAAGGCGGCCTATTGGCTTCGCTTTTGATATTCCTCAGCTGCAGTGGCTTGAGTGTAAACATCGCCAGTGGTACGGATCAGTTTTGGTATGTCCGTGTCGCCCTTTAAATAGCGTTGAATAACGTCGTAAGTCGGTGCACCTAAATGCGGGTCTAACTCAACGGTGACATTCGCCAGGCCGTTAGCCATAGCCAGGAAATAGTCCGGAATACCGTCTACGGAAATCACTTTGATATCTTCTCCGGGAGCAAGGCCAGACTCTTTAATTGCCTGAATGGCACCTAACGCCATCTCATCGTTATGTGCCCAAAGGGCACAGATGCTGTTTGGGTCTTCTGCTCTGAGAAAGCTTTCCATTACTTCTTTACCACGGTTGCGGGTGAACTCCGCAGTCTGACTCCGTACTATGGTAATGTTGTCGTGTTTATTGATAACGCTGTTGAAGCCCGTTCCCCGGTCAATAGCCGCAGTGGAACCAACGGTACCTTGCAGCTCGACTACTCGACATTCGTCCTGTTCGTTCTCAACTAACCATTGAGCGGCCTTCACTCCCTCCTCAACAAAGTCTGAGGCAATGCGGGTAAGGTATAGGTCTTCGTCTGCGCGAATGTTGCGATCCAGAATAATGACTGGAATGTCGGAGCGTTGTGCCTGGCGGAGAATGGGTGTCCAGCCGGTTTCAACTACCGGGGCGATGACAATGGCGTCTACCCGCATGGCAATAAAGGTGCGTACCGCCCGAATTTGATTGGCTTGTTGCTGTTGAGAGTCTGCAAATTTCAGCGTGATGCCGCGCCGTTTTGCTTCTTCTCGCATGTCGTTACTAAAGTTGGTTCGCCAGCCGCTTTCTGAGCCAACTTGAGCAAAACCTACCACAATTTCAGCCATAGCATTCTGATTGAGCAGGAGTAACGACATCATTGCTAATGTCTTTATGTTCATGTTTTTCGCCTTTATCTTATTGTTTACTTATTATTTGGGGCAAATTCATGTTGCTGTGTTTTCAGCCGCCGCTTAGCTGCTGGAAAACTTATAGAGACTGCTTTGTTGATACTTCTGCCCCGGGGACAGAATGACCGAAGGGAATGAGGACTGATTTACCGCATCGGGGTGAATATGAGGCTCGAGACAAAGTCCTCCGTATTGTGGTAACGGTTTACCAGAAGCTCCGGGTATCGAGGAGTCCAGGAAGTTGCCACTGTAAAACTGAACGCCTGGCTCTGTGCTGAACAGCTCCATTGTACGTCCGGAAACCGGATCTCGTAATTTAGCCATTTTTTGCAAGGTACGGCTTTTCTCGTCTCGCGCTACCCAAAAATGGTCATAGCCCTGTTCGGTTTTCGCAATATCCTGCCCTATGGTTTTGGCCCGTTGGAAGTCCATAGGCGAATCTGCTGTATCCATTAAGCGACCAGTAGGAATGAGTTCTTTGTCAACTTCTACGTAGCGGCCAGCGTGAAGAGTCAGTTCATGATCGAGAATGGACCCCGCGCCTGCCAGATTAAAATACATATGACTGGTCATATTGACCGGGCATGTTTTATCTGTGGTGGCCTGGTAGTCGATAAGCAACTCGTTCTTTTCATTCAGTGAATAAGTTACCGCGGCTTTAAAGTTACCAGGGTAGCCCTGGTCACCATCTGCACTAAAAATATGGAATGTGACACTAACGTTATCAGCTGCTTCCCTGCTCTCTGTATCCCAAAAACGGAAAGATAACCCTTCCGGGCCGCCGTGCAGCTGATTTTCGCCTTCATTACTGACCAGATGAATGTTCTGATCATCGACTGAAAACTGACTCTGGCCTATACGGTTAGCGCAACGGCCAACAATAACGCCAAAGTAGTAAGGGTTTTTCAACCACAGAGTCGGGTCCTGATAATTAAGGGTAACTTCCTGAACGCCTTGGTTTCCGGGTACTTTCAATGAACGGACGCTGGCGCCAAAGTTAGCCAGAGTAACTTGCATACCCTGGCTGTTATTTAACGTAAAAAAGCGCAGAGGCTGGCTAAAGCCAGCGTGCACTTCTTTACTTTCTGTAATGAACAAAGCCATGGCTTAGTTCTCAACAGCCTTGTTAGTGCGTTCGCCATTTATCCAACGGCTGATGCCCCATGGGTTTTCGTTCTTCAGAGCGTCCGGCAGTAAGTCATGCGGATAGTTCTGGAAGCAAATAGGACGTACAAAACGGTCAATTGCTTTCGTACCGACAGAAGTAAAGCGGCTGTCTGTTGATGCCGGAGAAGGACCACCGTGCATCATTGCGTCACAAACTTCTACGCCAGTAGGGAAGTTATTCACAACCATACGACCCACTTTATCCTGTAACAGGCTTAGCAGTTCAGAGTAGTTCTTCAGTTCGCTTTCTGTAGCCTGCAGTGTGCCGGTTAGCTGGCCGCCTAAATGACTGACAACTGTATTCAGTTCTTCAGCATTTTTACATTTAATGACTAAAGAGCTGGGGCCGAAGTTTTCTGCCTGAAGCTCTGGGTTTTTGACAAAATCTGATGCTGAAACCGTAAATAATTCAGCCTGTCCACAGAAACCTTTTTCACCTTCTTTTACTGGCTGGCCTGTTGCAACTGATTTAACACCTGGCTGGCCTGACAGCTTTTGACGACCCGACTGATAAGTTTCAGCAATGCCTTGATTCAGCATAACGCCAGCGTTTACATCAGCTAATGCTTTGGCAGTAGAATCAATAAAGGTATCCAGCTCATCGCCTTCAATACCTAATACCAAGCCTGGGTTTACACAGAACTGACCCACGCCCAGTGTTAGCGAACCGACAAAGCCTTCAGCAATGCTTTGTGCTGAGTTTTTTAATGCTTCTGGTAAGACAACAATGGGGTTAATGCTGCCCATTTCGGCAAATACCGGAATTGGGTTTTTACGTTCGCTGGCCAGTTTGTATAGCGCCATACCGCCAGAGTGAGAGCCGGTAAAGCCAACGGCTTTAACTTGTTCTGCTTTGACTAATGCCGCGCCGACATCTTTGCCAGGGCCCGTTACGTACGAGAACGTACCTTTCGGCATTTGGCATTTGTCAGCCGCTTTTTGTACTGCCTGTGCAACTAATTCTGCTGAGCCAGCGTGAGAGTTGTGGCCTTTAACAATAACCGGACAACCTGCCGCTAATGCGGACGCTGTGTCACCGCCGGCAGTAGAGAAGGCCATTGGAAAGTTAGAAGCACCAAACACAGCGACTGGACCAAGCGCTTGTTTATAAAAGCGAATGTCAGCGCGTGGCATAGGCTGACGATCCGGCATTGCTTTATCAATACGCGCATCCAGGAACTCGCCACTTTGAATGGTGTTAGCGAAGAGTTTTAACTGGTTGCACGTACGACCGCGCTCGCCTTCAACACGAGCCTGCGGGTAGCCGGTTTCAGCTTTTAAACGATCTAATAATTCATCGCCTAAAGCCATAATTTCATCGGCACAAGCTTGTAAAAATTCGCCGCGTTGCTTCAGTGTCGTTGCTGCGTAGACAGGAGCCGCTTTCGCTGCGCCTTCAACCGCTGCGTCAACCTGACTGCCGTCAGCATGGTTTATTGTTGGCTCCAGCGCTTCACCTGTAGCTGGATTGACCGCCTGGTAAGAGGCACCTTTGCCTGCTTGCCATTCGCCTTGAATAAGTTGTTTACCTGTAATAGTCATAATATATCCTGTTACTTAAAGGTACTCTGCCGCGCGGCGCGCGACCCGAAATATCCTGTTACACCCACCCGGCATCGACAATAAAGTCTTGAGCAGTACACATGCTGCTATCGTCTGACGCTAAAAATAACGCCATTGCTGCGATGCTTTCGGGCATTAGTGGTGCATTAATGCATTGGTTTTTAGCAATGTCTTTTTTGGTTTCTTCTGTAACCCACAAAGATAATTGACGTTCAGTCATAACCCATCCCGGGGTTAGTGTATTGACCCGGATATTATCCTCGCCCATATCACGGGCCAGGCCTCGGGTCAGGCCCAGTACGGCCGACTTTGCACTGGTATACCCAGGCATATTGCCCTGACTTTCGTGCCAGCTCATTGAGCCAAAGTTAATGATGGAACCGCCACCCAGTTCTTTCATTTGCGAGTACACTGCCTGTGCTGCAAAGAACTGCGGACGCAGATTAATATGCATGCGTTCATCCCAGTATTCCGGGGTCACATCACGGAAGTCGTGACGGGTATCACTGGCAGCGTTGTTTATCAGTACGCCAATGGCACCAAGTTCACTTTTGACTTGCTCAACAACTTGGCGTAAGTGCTCAATATCAACCAGGTTACACGGGTAAAAATGTGCCTTACCTGAGCTTGAATTTTCATTAACTTTCTCGACCAGCGCTTTTGATTCATCTTCCAGAATGTCGACGAAAGCCACTTGGCTTCCCTGCGCGACAAACGCTTCTACTAATGCCGCGCCAATACCAGAGCCGCCGCCGGTGATAAATACCGTACGGCCTCTGAGGCTAGGATATTGATTCGTTAATGTCTTTTGTTCTGCCATTGAACACCTGTTTAATGTGAATGTTTTGGTACTGCGGCACCACGGCAACCCACCAGAAAGTCCAGGTCACAGCCTTCATCGGCTTGTAGCACCCGTTCCCGGTAAATTTCTAAATAACCGCCAGATTTTGCGATTACCTGAGTTGCTTTCAGTTTCTCCAGACGTGCTTTCAATTCTTCGTCACTGACCTCTAACTGAAGAACTCCGGCATCCGCATCTAATTGAATGTAATCGCCTTCCTCGACCGCAGCCAGAGGACCAAGTTCCATCGCCTCGGGAGCAACGTGCAGCACGACCGTACCAAATGCTGTGCCACTCATGCGGGCATCAGATATTCGAACCATGTCTTTTACCCCTTTTTTCAGAACTTTAGGAGGTAAACCCATGTTTCCGACTTCTGCCATTCCCGGGTAACCTTTCGGCCCACAGTTTTTGAGCACCATGACGCTGTTTTCATCAATATCCAGATCTGGATCGGCAATACGTGCTTTATAATCTTCGAAGCTCTCAAAGACCACGGCTTTACCGCGATGCTTCATTAGATGAGGGCTTGCCGCCGACGGCTTAAGTACCGCGCCACGTGGCGCCAGATTACCGCGTAATACGCAGATTCCGCCATGTTTCAGTAAAGGCTCGTCAAAGGTACGGATGACATCATCGTTATAGCAAGGCGCTTCCTCTACGTTTTTCCAGATAGATTTGCCATTAACTGTTAAAGCGTCTTTGGTCAGTATGCCTTCCTCACCTAAACGGCGCAGCACAACCGGTAGTCCGCCGGAGTAATAGAAGTCTTCCATCAGGTAGCGACCCGAGGGCTGCAAGTTAACAATAGTCGGAACTTCTTTGCCTTCCAGCCAGTCATCCAAATCCAGATCGACGCCCATACGGCCAGCGATGGCTTTAAGGTGAATCACCGCATTGGTTGACCCGCCGATTGCAGCATTGGTTTTAATCGCATTTAAGAACGCGTCGCGGGTTAACACTTTAGACAGTTTCAGGTCTTCATGAACCATTTCCACAGCGCGCATGCCCGACATATGAGCTAATACGTATCTCCGCGAATCCACCGCTGGAATAGCGGCGTTATGCGGCAGGCTCACGCCTAGTGACTCTGCCATAGAAGCCATAGTAGAAGCCGTGCCCATCGTGTTACAGGTACCGGCCGAACGAGACATGCTGGCTTCGGCATCCATAAATTCTTGTAGAGAAATATTGCCGGCTTTGTATTCTTCGTGCATTTTCCATACAAGGGTGCCTGAGCCTACATCTTTACCATGGTGCTTACCGTTAAGCATCGGCCCGCCGCTGACTACAATTGTTGGTAGGTCGCAACTCGCTGCACCCATTAACAAGGCTGGCGTGGTCTTATCGCAGCCGACCATCAGAACGACACCGTCAATTGGGTTGCCGCGAATCGCTTCTTCTGTGTCCATGGCCGCCAGGTTGCGAGTTAACATAGCCGTTGGTCGTAGGTTTGACTCACCGTTAGAAAACACGGGAAATTCCACCGGAATACCACCCGCTTCGCGAATGCCGTTCTTAACACGGTCGGCTAAGTCGCGAAAATGCGCGTTACAAGGGGTCAGTTCCGACCATGTGTTACAAATTCCAATAACCGGCTTGTTGTCAAAGTGATGATCAGGAATTCCCTGGTTTTTCATCCAGCTACGATACATAAAACCGTTTTTGTCTGCGGTCCCAAACCATTGGGCGGAGCGCAGTTTAGATTTATTTTTGTCGTCGTTGTTCAAGGCTACACCTGTTAATTAGTAATACAATACTACGTTATGGTCGCGATTCTTCCTTCGAATGTCAATCGCTGACTCAATTCTGTACAGCATTAACCAAAATTTATAGCGGGCTCGATCATTGCTCAAGCCTAAAAGGTAATATAGTATTACTTTTTAAATTTTGTAGTATAAATTCATAGCAGGAGCCTATCTAATGCGTCTGATTCAATACGTCACAGAGGCTGGCAAGCAACAGGCCGGTGTCGTTAACGGTGAGCATATTCACCCTTTAAAGGAAGTTGTCAGTGTTTATGAGCTTGCGGAAAAAGCTCTGCAGGAGAAAACCGGTTTAGAGTCGTTAATAGAAAAACTGCAAAGCGATGAGCAAATTTCTTACGTTGAATTAATTAACGAGAACCGCTTACTCAGCCCGTTTCATCATGAAGACCCTGCGCATCTGTTCGTAACTGGCACAGGTCTGACGCATTTAGGCAGTGCTGACACGCGCGCAAATATGCATGCACAAGGCTCGGACAGTTCAAACGCCGAACTGACGGACTCTATGAAAATGTTTAAAGCCGGAGTACAAAACGGCAAGCCGAAATCTGGTGAGCAGGGCGCTCAGCCGGAATGGTTCTACAAAGGTGATGGCAGTATCGTGGTTGCGCCAGGCCAGGCCCTGACTTCTCCGCATTTTGCTCTGGACGCTGGCGAAGAACCAGAAATTGCAGGCTTATATATAAATGATAGAGACGGCCAACCGCACCGCATTGGTTTTGCATTGGGTAACGAATTTTCTGACCATATTACGGAAAAAGAAAACTACCTGTTATTAGCCCACTCTAAATTGCGCCAATGCTCAATTGGACCTGAAATTCTCATCGGCGATTTACCGGCGAATATCAAAGGCTATTCGCGCATTATCCGCGACAACGAAGTATTGTGGGAAAAAGAGTTTTTGAGTGGTGAAGAGAATATGTCTCACACTATTGAGAACCTGGAGAACCACCACTTTAAGTATCCTATTTTCCGCCAACCGGGTGACGCGCATATGCACTTTTATGGCACAGCAACGTTAAGTTTCGGTGACGGAATTAGCACTCAGGCGGGTGATGTCTTTGAAATTGCGGCGGATACCTTTGGTAAACCGTTGCGCAATAAACTGCAGATAGAAAAACAAAGCCCGATTCAAAAGGTTACCAAGCTGTAACCTTAAACCGGTGTTTTGTGCAGTTCCGCCAGTGTGTGCTCCAGAGCATGCCTGGCGTTGACTAAAAGTGTCTGCATTTCTTCCCGTGCGACTACCGGATTCTGCTCTTTAATGGCCATGAACACTGCCTTGTGACCGGGTAGTGAATCGACATACTCTTCCGCTATAGCACTGCTTAAGCGAAATGAATTTTCCAGAGCCGTTTCAATGGTTACGCCTAACGAAGCCATAAACTCGTTATTAGTGGCTTCCAGTAAGGCTAAGTGGAACTCTAAATCGCTTTTGTATACAGCGTCAGTACCAATTTGAGCTTCTTCCATTGCCTTGTATGCTTCAGTTAATGCCGCTAACTGGTCATCAGTGCGGTGCATTGCCGCCAGACTGGCCGCATTAGGCTCGATAATTTCCCGCATTTCATACAGCGACATGTAAAACTTAGTGTCCGGGTTGCTGCTAAAACACCAGCGCAAAACTTCCGCGTCAAACATGTTCCAGTTTTTACGGGGGCGGACTCTGGTGCCCAGTTTTGGACGGGATTCGATTAATCCTTTCGCGGTTAACAGCTTAAAGGCTTCACGCAGTGCTGTGCGCGATACGCCAAGCTCTTCACCAATGTCATTTTCATTCGGGATATACTGACCAGGCAAATAGACGCCACCCACGATTCGAGAGCCCAGTTCCTGAGCAACCCATGAGTGGATACTTTGTGGTCTGTTTCGGGTTGCGCTTTTCATGTGTCTTCCCTTGCATGTGATGATGGTGCGAATTTGTTCATATTAGCGTTTTTTCTCTGTAAGCGTAACCCGCATGAAATAGTGAGTGTAAATAAGTGTAATTTTTGTGCCTAAAGCTGGTGCGATGCATGCAAGTTAGTCTAAATATTCTAAGCTTTATCCAAAAAATGACTAACGGGCGTGTGCGCCCACTTAAAGGAGAAAATTATGTCACGGCTTTTATTATCAGGCATGCTGCTTTTAGCCTGCTCTTCCTCGGTTTTGGCTAATGACCTGAAACCGGGCTTATGGGAAATTACTTCTTCAATGGAAGGAGAGGGTATTCCTAAGCAGCTTACGCGAGAACAAAGCTCGCAGGAGTGTCTCACAGCTGAGGAAGGTAGCGATATGGTCGCTACTATGCGCAAACGTTGGAATGAGACCGGGTGTAAGGATATGGATATCTCCCGGGATGGAGATAAAATTGAAGTTGCGGCGTCGTGCGAAGCCGGTGGGCGCACTACGGAAGTCGATGCATTGATTACGGTGCACAGCAACGAACATTATTCCAGTGAGGTTACAACCACTAACGATAGCTCAGTAACCACCTATCGAGAAGCTTCCTGGGTATCGTCGGAGTGCAAGCAATAAGAGGATGCAATGACTCCCGCAATTGATGTTGCCAGAAAGAATAAGGTTTCTTTTAAGGTACATGAGTATTCCCATGACCCGGCCAGTGAGTCTTATGGTGACGAAGCTGCCGAGAAGTTGGCCGTTCCGCAGGAGCAAGTATTCAAAACCGTGGTTGTAAGCCTTGATGGTAAAGAACTGGCTGTCGGCATCATTCCGGTTTCATCACGGTTAAGCCTTAAGTTGATAGCAAAAGCTTTGGGGGCAAAGAAGGCTGCAATGGCGACTAAACGTGATGTCGAACGTGCTACGGGTTATGTTCTGGGAGGCGTTAGTCCGCTTGGCCAGAAAAAGCAGCTCAGAACCATAATTGATACCTCTGCAACTTATAACCCCACCGTATTTATAAGCGCCGGGCGCCGGGGCTTAGATATGGAGTTGAATCCCGAGGATTTAAAAACTATGGTGAGCGGGGAGTTTGTTAATATTACTTAATGGAACAGCGTATTCAAAAGGATTCAGCAGCAAAGCCATCAGGTGGGCGATACGCGAATATTGGTATCTTATGATCGTCTGACCAGCCGGTTTAAAATTTCTGATGGAAACGATGTGATATACAGCCGCTCTCTGCTGCTGTTGCCACTTATCCGCTCAAATATCGTTATTTCCAATAGCACCCATTCTTTAAAGGTGATTTCTTTTATTTTCTGGCGCGCAAAGTTGGAGCAGGGCGGGAACATTGTTATTTCTGAGCTACTCCGGCCTCGACGCGCTAAATCCATAGCTTCAATTGCGTACAGCGCAGTAATGAGTGTACTGCGGTTTTTGGCGGGTTAAGCCACTTACTTGGCAGCGTTAAAGTTCTGTAAAAATAGATGAGGCTTCATATATTTCGGTACACTTTAAAAAGCGTTGGTGGTTAGGGAACAATAAGCGGATGAAAAGCATAGGCATGAAAGGAGTCGGTGTCGCCGTAATGTTAGCAACATTGCTTTGGCAAGTAGACGCTGAACCAAAGGAAAAGATCTCTATGCAGCAACAGATAGAGCAGCGAAAACAACTCAATAACGCACGCTATAAGCAACTCCGTACTCTTGATGACAAAGCATTGGCTAAGTTCTTATGGATGGAAGAAGAGTCTAATTATTATGAAGTGATGGAATCACTCTCATTAGATATGAAGCCTTACGAAATTGAGTATTCGACTTCTGTGCTGGCGCGTTTGAGCGACTATAATGATTACCAGGCAATGAGTGCTGCCTTCCTGAGCAGTCTCCTGGCAGTGAAACGTATGGATTTCATGGAGTGTAGGAGATACTCAGACGGGCACGGTTTTGCTTTGCGCAAAGGCTTTTCCTTTCCTTTTGCTAACGAACTGAAGCTTGATGCGTTGCTACTGGATAATGGCGAAAAGCTCCGTATTCCGGACTTTACAAAAGGGGAAATGGAAACTAGAGATATTGTCCGCCGGGGTGAAGTTTATTGTGTGCCAGCTCTGGAAAATAAGAGCGCGCCGCAGCCAACAGCGATTAAGGGAGAGTTCTCTACTGACTTACCGGAGAAGCTAATTCAGTTTGAGTTAACCGCAGATGATGTTGGGAAAGCTCAAGATAAAGATGGTTACAGAGTCACCCTAGTTGAAATGAATGACTATTCTTATGTCATTGAAGTCCATGTTAAAACGAACCCTCAAACGACTTTGAGTAAGCTGGATATTATTGGCGAAGCGAAAGCTAAGAACGGACGATATATCCGGAATCGTATTACTGACAGGGTTCCGATGAAAAACTATGAGCGCGTGGAGTCTCTGTTAGGAGAACTAATTGATAAGGCCGCAAACGGTAACCTCAATAAATCCGAGGCAAAGAAAGCTCTTAATGATTTAAATGAGAGTATGGCCGAAGATGAGAGCTCGACGCTTTATAGTGCGTTTGCGTTTCATGGTCCGGTTGAGACTGCCGAAGTAACGATATTAGCCGGTGGCGAGTCACGAAAAGAAGTTAAGCAGATATTTGAATTACCCGTATATTCGTTTGCACAAAAAGCTCCAGCGAAGCAGATTGATTTCGATGAATTACCGACGGTTAAGACAACATTACCGATATACAACGGCGATTCAGAGGTGAATGCCAGCTATGTGGATTTGAGCGCAGAAGCAATGCACGACGAAATTGAAATTCGTCAGCGAAATATTACATATGACCCGGGAATAAAGCATCCGAAGCAAGTGTTTTTGCATTATCCGACAGTGCAAAGTGACTTATTTATTCATATTTTTGATCGTTACGATATAGCGTACAGTAGCGACGTGCAGTTTTTTGACGCCGACGGTGAACCGGTAACGGAAATTGATGACAAGAACAGCGCTTTTCGCTTCACCGTTAGTCGGCTGGAATATGATCCTGAACTTTTCAGTGCGCCGCCAACGCGCGTGAAAGCAAATATATCGGTGTTAACCGCGCCCAATATCATTAAAGAGAACTACGCAAAAAATGACCTCCCGACAGGCGTGAATATCGAAGGAAACAAGCTAATTGTTGATTATGCGGAGTTTACGCCAAGAGAAATTGAGGACGTTGAGTCGCGGTTGGTGCAACGGCGCAATCACGTTTTTGCCAAAGACTCTCAGGGTTACTTAGCTGAGATAAGTACACTAAGTTTACCGCGCCAAGATGGCAAGCCAGTAGATGTCTATTATTTTTATGGTCATCCGGAAAGCTTTGAAATTTGGTATAAGGGTGAAACTAAATCAGTAGATTTTGAATTGGATCTTGAGCTTTAATTTAATGCTTTTCAGATCCTTATAAGGCGATTTTTGAAGCAGTAAAAAGTCAGCTTTCATTCCTTCTCTAATGCGGCCTCGATCTGCTAGTGAGAAAGCATCCGCGGGTTTTGATGTAGCTGACTTTAAAATGGTTTCAGTTGGCATGCCTGCCTCCTGGAAAAGAAGCAGTTCAACTAATAATGACCAGCCATGAGCTGTATTAGGGTTGGGAGCATCGCTACCAGCCAAAATAGGAATACCAGCATTGTGCATACGTTTTGTATTGGTGAGTAAGTTGGTGTAGAAGTGTTCAGGAAATCGGCCGCCGTTAGGAAAGTTACGATTGAGTGTCGATTTTGCGCTGGCACTTATTTCTAGCGTCTCGTTATTCAGTAGAATTTCATCATTGATGGAGCCGCGCAGCATCCCCTCATAAACTGTCATTGTTGGAATTACAAACACACCGTTGATTTTTAGAAGGGTGAGCAGTTCGTCAGAAACAGGCTGGTCAAAAAAACTGTGTACCAAGCCATCGGCTCCGGCTTCAACGGCATCGAGCGCAGAACCATGATCGGCAATGTGAACAACGGCTAAGTAGTCTTGTTCATGCGCAGCCTTAATAGCTGCCTGCAGACCCTGCTTTGAAATAGATGGTGCATGTGCGTAGGCTGAACCGGTGCGGGTATACACTATCTTGATGAAATCTGAGCCTGCATTAATACGTTGTTTTATCAGTTTTTCGGCCTCTTGAGGTTTGGAAAGTGTAGATACCTCAATACCATACTGTGTCCCGTGCCCATTCGGTGCCGTTATTAATAATCCGGCACCAAAAATATCAGCCTTACGGCTAAACTTCGTTGTTGCCCTCTGGGGTTGATGTTGCCGTAGGAAGTTTGGATGACCAAACATATCAATAACGGTGGTTACGCCTCGTTCAAGATTTTGTTCTAATGCATCGCCCCAGGCATGCACGTGTGCATCGATGAGTCCGGGAGCGAGCCAGCGGTTTTGTCCATCTATTTTCCGTAACTGACTGTCCGGTCGTTCCATGTGCAAGTCTTTGATATACCCATCGCGTACTTCAACATAAGCAGCTTTTGAGATGGTTTCCCCGTCAAAAATATTCACCGGGCCCAGGATAAAACTGTTACTGGTTTTGGCGCTTTCTTCCCGGGGTGTTGGCAGCGAGAGAATGATCAAAGCAATAACGACTACAAAAAGTGCTGCGATAATTTTAATCTTCATTTATCTAAACCTTTTAACGAGAAAGTCGCTGATAACGCCAATAAATGACAGCGATTAATACGCCACAAAAAGCGACAAGATAGATCCCGTGTAGCCATAAGTTATGGCCTTGATTCGTACCGATAACGGCATGTGCCAGTTGAGAATAGTGATACGATGGAAGCCCATAAGCGATGTAGCGAACGGTGTCTGGTAAAAACTGAATTGGCACCCATAGACCGGATAAAAACGCCATGGGTAAATAAACTAAGTTGACGACAGCAGGGGCCGCTTTGTCAGACAGGCACAGACCCATGAGTAACCCAGTTAAGGCAAATGGTAGGGTTCCTACTAACAGAACAATGAACAGTAGACTCCACTGCCATAGCCATAATTGCACGTCGGCAAAAAGTGCTGCCGTAATAAACAACAGTAAGGCAATGCAGGCTGCAAAAACTAAACTACTAGAGAACTTAGCAACCACATATGCAGAAAGAGGCATGGGCGAAATGCGCTTCAGTGTAAGCCAGCCTTGTGCCCTGTCGCTAGCAACAGCGGTTGCGTAGTTAAATAATGCTGGACCCATCATGCCAAAACAGGCGTATGAAACCAGCATATACTCGCCTTGTGCGGCGCTAAAGTTAAAGACAATACCGAAGAACACGTAAAACACGAGTGGAAAAAGCATGGCAGGTAAAAAGAATGCCGGGGTGCGCCACAAGCTAAGTAAGTCGTAGAGGCTTTCTTTTAAATAAATGGCCGAATTAAGCATGAGTGGGCTCCCGAATAAGGTGTAAGTAAGCTGACTCCAGAGAATCGTGATCGGAGATAACCTCGTTGACTGAACCCTGTGCAATAATTTGTCCGTCCTGCAAGACAGCAACACGATCGGCAAGTCGCTCTGCTTCTTCAATGTAATGAGTGGTTAGTACTAAAGCGCAGCCATGCTGTCGGCGTTTTTTTATCTGCTCCCAAAGCAAGTGGCGCGCTTCAACATCCATACCTACGGTAGGCTCATCAAGAAAAAGTAAATCGGGGTTTCCAGCCATCGCGATGGCAAACAGAACTTGCTGACGCTGGCCCCCTGATAACTTCCCGAAGCGTTGCTTAGCAATGTCGGTTAAATCAAACTCCTCCAGTAAAAATTCCGGAGTGGCGCCTGACGGATAATAACTACAAAATAAATCCAGTTGTTCAGCGACGGTTAAGTTGGCGTTTAAGGTACCAAGCTGCATCATGACCCCAACACGCTGACGGATGGTTAACGGTCTATGCTGACTATTGAGTTGAGTCCCCAGAATTTCTAAATGCTGAGCCTCATAATCATGCATGCCAAGTATGCTGTTAATTAAGGTTGTTTTGCCTGCTCCGTTTTTTCCAAGTACGGCAATGACTTCACCCGCATAGGCATTAAGGCTGACATTGGTCAGCGCCGCTTTTGCGCCATAGTGTTTATTAAGCGACTGTACTTTAAGGTTTATCTGACTCATGGGCGGCCTTTGTTAGTTATCTGTTGTTAATAAGTCTATTCAGCCAGCCTTTGAGCCGATAGTTGCGTATGTCACCAATTAGGCATGACATTTGTCACTGGTGTGCTTGCTTCGTAGCGGCCATAATAAAAATGGTAAATAGCAAAGAGTGGCGATATGTCAGATAAGCAGCGAACACGCGAACAAAAACATGCGTGGATTTACCTTTTTAACCTCGGTTTCTATATTTTACCGATGGTGCTTTTCCCGTATCCGGTTTGGGAAATTGCCGTCATGGTGGCGGCGATGCTGGTTTTTATTGGTCTTTATTATTATTGCTATTCGGTGCCGCGGGAGAAAATGCTGTGGTCAATCCTTGGCATGTACATTATTGCTTGTGCAGTGACACCGTTAAACCCCGGGTCTATTGCTCTTTTTAGTTACGCGGGATTTTTTGTTGGTTTTGCTTATAACTGGAGGCTCGCGCTCGCGGCTGTTACCGGCATCATTCTTACCTTAGCCGCATTCCATTTTGGTCCTGGAACCAGTTGGGATCTCTTTTTGCCTTATGGCATCGTCATTGTCGTTACTGTCTCTATTTTTGGCCGGGTTGAACGACTCAGGCAACAACACGCTGAAGAGCATGAACGTGATGCTGAAGAGATTGAGCGTTTAGCAACCAGTGTTGAACGAGAGAGGATAGCAAGGGACTTGCACGACATTTTGGGTCACACGCTTTCGAGTATTATTTTGAAATCGGATCTCGCCAAGGCGCAACTTTCTAAGCAGCGTTACGATGAAGCTTCTGAGCAGTTAGTAGAGCTGAGTGAAATTGCTCGTGAATCCCTTTCGCAGGTGCGGCAAAGTGTTTCTGGGTACAAGCATGGTGGGTTACATCTTGAGCTGAGACGGCTTGAGCAGCGTTTGACTGACGGAGGCTTCAGTACTCGGGTAACCGGTACACCGCCGATAATAGATGAGCAACGGGAAACCTCACTGGTGTTAGCAATAACCGAATTGGTAACCAATATTATTCGTCACAGCAATGGTCAACAATGTTTGATTCATTTTGATGAAACAGCAAACACTTACTGTATTAAAGTTGTGGATAATGGTCGTTGTCATGACGTGAGTGTGGGCAATGGTTTGAGCGGCGTTGAGCTGAGAATACAGGAGCTTGGCGGCTCCATGTCCATCTCAACAAACAAAGGGTGTGAGGTGGCTCTCTTCTTACCAAAACTCGCAGAGCAACAGCCATGAAAATTCTCTTAGCTGAAGATCAAACCATGGTGAGAACTGCGCTGGCAAGTCTGTTGCGACTGGAGTCTGATTATCACGTCGATGAAGCCGTGGATGGCGTTGATGCTCAGAAAAAATTACAAGAAGCTGATTACGATGTATTGCTGAGCGATATTGAAATGCCTAACCTTTCCGGCCTTGAGCTTGTCCAGTGGGCGCAGCAGCAACAACCAAACCTTAGTTCGGTTATTATCACCACCTTTAACCGTGCCGGTTATATTAAGCGAGCTATTGACTCCGGTGTCCGTGGTTTTCTACTAAAAGATGCGCCGATTAATGAACTGATCGCGTCGTTGCAACGGGTATGTCTGGGTGAGCAAGTGATAAGTAATGATCTTCTTCTTCAGGCTCTTGGAGAGCGTGACCCGTTGACAGAAAAAGAGCGTAAGGCACTACGTCTGGCAAGTCAGGGGTTAAGCACTCAAGCCATCGCAGAACAGTTATTCATTGCTCCAGGTACGGCTCGAAATTACCTTTCTGAGGCAATCAATAAACTGCATGCGAGCAACCGGACTGAGGCTGCTCGCATCGCTCATCAAAAAGGCTGGTTGTAATAAGCTATACGCCTTTTATAAAAGGCTTAAAGCTTCACAATCAACTTACCTTTATTGTCGCCGGTAAAGAACATGTTCAGTCCCTCAATGGCTGATTCCAGCCCTTCAAGAATATGCGAACGGTGTTTTATTTTGCCGGACATAACGTAAGGCGTCAGTTGTTGCAGCAAGCTTGGAATTTGGTCGAAGTGATCTGGCATGGTAAAGCCCTGAATTGTCAGGCGCTTTTTAATAACAGGCACCCAGCTTGGTCCGGGGCTGGGCACTTCTTTATCGTAGTCGGCTATCATGCCGCAAACCACCACACGACCGTGCGCGTTCATACGTTCAACCACCAGGTTTTGAATGGGGCCGCCGGTATTTTCAAAGTATAAATCTACGCCATCAGGAGTCAGCTTAGTCAGTTGGTCGCGCAAATCATCAGTTTTATAATTAATCGCGCCGTCAAAACCAAGTTCGTTGACTATCCAGTTGGCTTTTTCGTCACTCCCGACAACACCTATCACGTTAAGGCCTTCGGCTTTTGCTATCTGACCGACAATTGAGCCGACTGAACCTGCAGCGCCTGTTACTACGATGGTTTCTCCATTTTTAGGTTTACCTACATTAAGTAACCCTTGCGTAGCAGTTAACCCGGGTAAGGCAAATACTGAGAGTACAGTTTCGTCAGGTACGTCGGCCTGAACCTTGTTAATACCTTTACCGTCGCTCAGTGCATATTCCTGCCAGCCCATCATGCCCATAACCCGGTCGCCGACTTCAAAGTCAGGATGGTTACTCTCGACAACCTCGCCAACACCCGAGCTGCGCATTACCGTGTTTAATTCAACCGGTGGTATGTAGCTCTCGGTATCGGGACTCATCCAGCCAAACATGGCTGGATCAAGCGACATTTGCCGTTGTTTAATCAATATTTCACCGGAGCCTGCTTTTGGAAGCTCTTTTTCTGTTACTTCAAAAATGTCCGCGGAGACAGGGCCCGGTTCCGGGCGCTTAATTAGTTTTATGGCTTTATAAGTCGTCATATAGTTCCCTCTTTATTAGGTTGCGTTTAAATCTATATGGTTACTACAGTCGGTTAATGAAAGGTCAACCCTGTGAGATTTATCACATTCTTTTGTAAACAGTAGTTGCCGGATATTGTTAACTTTACCTAAGTCGATTAACATCAAATAGATAGTTGTTGTTCTGAAAGGGATATCAGGCATTGCGTAAACTCTGTCGGCTTATTCTTTTCTTACTATAAAAACTGTTTACGCCTATATAACAAGGAGATAAAAATGAAAGACGTTCTATTTTTTAACAATATGCTGACGCCGAAGATTATTACTTTCGTATACTGGATTCTGCTTTTGGCCGCGGTCATTGGTGGCATAAGTACTATGTTTGCCGGATACGAAGGTTTTACCTTTGGTAGCTTTATTATGGGGTTACTTGCTGCCGCCGGTGGGGCACTTGGCGCCAGAATTTGGTGTGAGCTGCTTATTGTTCTGTTTAAAATGAACGAGGCTCTGCAGGATCTCCGTAAGAAGTAAGTGATAGAAATAAAGAGATGCAACACTTCTTAGTGAAGCATTTCATCAGTTGCGCGGCCCTCCTGTTGGAGGGCCTTTTATTTTAGGTCTTTTCTCAGGACTCAAATGAGCCTATTCTAGGGTTATACAACTCACTAACATCAGGTGTCACCCTCTTGCGAAACCTTCTTGCTATTGCTTTGTTGCTACTTGCTTCGGAGTCAATGGCTCAGGATGTAACACTGAAAGTGGGGGTTTACGACAACCCACCTAAAATCATGTTCGATGAATACGGCCAGTTAAGCGGTATTCATGGCCAGATCCTTATGACTATTGCACAGCGCCACAACTGGCAACTGGTGCCGGTAGAATGTGACTGGGATCAATGCTTAAAGCTTTTGCGCGAAGGGCGAATTGATATTTTCCCGGATGTCGTGAAAAACGATGAAAGAGAGACTTGGGCTAGTTTTCATAATGAGCCAGCTTTATTGAGTTGGTCACAGCTTTATGCGCCGAAAGAAGAGAAGATTACTAACCTTTTAGATTTGAACAACAAACGTGTGGCGGTACTGCGGGACTCTGTTCAGGAAGAGTATCTAAAACAATTAATTGAGAATTTTGATCTAAACAGTGAGCTTTATCCGGTGCAGAGCCTTGCTGAAGGGTTTGATGCGGTTGTTGCAGGAAAGGTCAACGCCACTTCGGCAGATCAGCTTTTTGGTGATAAGCAGGTGGCAGAATATGACATTGAAATGACTCCCATCATGTTTCTTCCGAATGAGGTGTTCTTTGCTGTTCCTAAAGGCTTTCATTCAGATATTCTGACAACTCTCGACAGAGAACTAAAGCGTTTAAAAGCCGATGAAAACTCCGTTTATTATGAAATTATTGAACGCTGGAGTTCAGGCCAAAGTCGTTTAACAATTCCTGTTTACGTTTGGTGGTTAATTGCGGTACTGGCTTTACTGTTCTCGACTGTTGTTGGGTTTAATCTGCTTCTGCGTCGCAAGGTTGCCGAAAAAACAAAAGCGCTGGCCGAAAGTAAGTATCGTTTGAATACTATTTTAGACAGCGTTGAAGCTTATATTTTTATTAAAGATAAAGAACTTAAGTATCAGTACGCGAACCAGCAGGTTTTAAAACTGTTTAAGTTAAACCTTGATAGCGTCATTGGCAGAACCGACTACGATTTATTTGATAAAAGCACCGCCGATACGCTTAAAGCTTTCGACAACAAAGTGATAAAAAGCGGTAAGCGAGCTGCTCAGGGGGAAGTGAATACTCTGCCCGGCGAAAAAAAGCCACTTCATTTTTGGTCTGTAAAAGTACCGTTATATGATACCAATAGAAATGTTATTGGTTTATGCGGAATTTCGACAGATATTTCAGAATATCAGAGTATGAAAGAGGAAATTCAGTCTCTTGCGTACTTCGATCCTTTAACCGGCCTGGCAAATCGACGGTTCATGCTGGAGCGTTTAAAAGACGAGTTTTATCGTTACCTGAATGGCGGAGATGATGGTGTGCTGGCAATGCTGGATATTGACCAGTTCAAGAAAGTTAATGACAGCGTAAGCCATGACGCAGGAGACGAGTTGCTGGTTTTATTTGGCCAGAGGCTGGAGTCTGAGCTGCTTCAGACTGAAATTGCCGGCCGTCTGGGGGCGGATGAATTTATGGTGCTGTTAAAGAGTAAAAGCGGTACTAATCTGCTGGAAGACAAGAATTTGCGCCAGCGCCTTCAGGTATTGGTAGAGCGTTTAAGTGAGCCCTATCAATTAGGTGAAAAAACGGAGTCGGTATCAGTCAGTATGGGTGTCACTTTGTTTTCCGATGCGCAAAACACTGGCGATCTACTTCAGGGAGCTGACTTGGCACTGTCGCAGGCAAAAGAGACCAAGGCATCAAAGCTGCAATTTTTTAATACGGGCATACAGCGCGAGTTTAATTATCGACAACAGATGATAGCCGGATTACGACAGGCAATAACGACAGAATCACTGGAAGTGTATTTGCAGCCGCAGTACCAACAGTTAACGGATGAAGCCAGCCTGTGTTGTTTGGGGTTTGAAGCTTTACTCCGCTGGCACGACGAAGAACTGGGCTGGGTGTCTCCTGCAGAGTTTATTCCGTTAGCTGAAAGTCAGGGGCTCATGCCCGACTTGCATCGGTTGGTGTTGAACCAGGTATTGGCAGCAATTCCCCAATTACCACACGATTTAAGTGATAAAGGCGCTCGTGTCGCGATAAACGTCAGTGCCAGTCAGTTTAAGTACCCCGGTTTTGTAGAAGATATTGAAGCCCGGTTAACGGCGGCGGGTATTTCCGGAGAGTTGCTTGAGCTGGAAGTAACCGAGAGTTTACTTATTGATGATATTGAAAACACAGCAGCGAATATGGAAAGGCTAAAACGCTTAGGAGTGACCTTTGCGCTGGATGACTTTGGTACCGGTTACGCCTCTTTGGGTTATTTGAAGCGGTTACCCTTAAATTCGTTGAAGATAGATCAATCTTTTGTGCGAGACATGAAAAACGGTAACAGCGATGAAGCTATAGTAAGAACCGTTATAGCACTGGGCAAAAGTCTTGATTTAGCCATTATCGCGGAAGGCGTCGAAACGGAGGAGCACTTGCATAAACTACAGGAAATGGGGTGTTTTTGTTTTCAGGGTTACTATTTTGCCAGACCAGAACCAAGCGATTTTTGGATTTCTGATGAGCGAGTTTAAGTAATGCTAATTTCCTTTATCTGCAATTCGATTATTGTCGGCTTAGCTGTTATTTTCCACTACGAAGCGCTTAACCGAATAGGCTGGTTGATTACTCACATGAGAGTGTTCAGTCAAATTCGACTGATGTTTGGGGTTATGCTCGCAATCATCGCGCATATTGTTGAAGTCGCTATTTTTGCGCTCGCTTATTACTTTATGCATCACGAGAAAGGTTTTGGCACTTTAGTCGGCAATTTTGATGGAAGTTTTTTGGATGCTTTGTACTTTTCTTTCACGGTTTTTAGTACGGTTGGATTCGGTGACATAGAGCCTTCCGGGGCACTCCGATTTTTAACTGGTGTGGAAAGCTTAACCGGATTAGTTTTAATTACCTGGACGGCTTCGTTTCTATACGTTGAAATGCAGCGTTACTGGCATCGTTAACTGAAACATTTGCTAACAGAAGCCTGCTTCTATAAAGCTGTCAGGCGGTGTATCTTTATGACTGAGGCATACCAGCTTGGAAAACAAAACTGATGATGCAGGAAACATTAAAAATTTTAGTGGTAGATGATGACGCGCGGCTGCGAAGCTTGCTGGAGCGTTATCTTACTGAGCAAAACTTTCAGGTACGGGTGGCGCAGGACTCTGAGCAAATGGACCGCTTGCTGACCCGGGAGAATTTTAATTTATTAGTACTGGATTTAATGCTGCCGGGCGAAGACGGGCTCTCCATTTGTAAGCGTTTGCGTAGCCAGGGAAATAATTTGCCTGTCATTATGCTGACCGCGAAGGGCGACGAGGTTGATCGTATTATTGGTCTGGAGCTCGGTGCCGATGACTATCTGGCTAAGCCCTTTAACCCCCGAGAGCTGCTGGCGCGGGTGAGAGCGGTGCTGCGCCGGCGAGGCACCGAAGCTCCGGGAGCTCCTTCGCAGGAAGATCAGGAAATTACCTTCGGTGAATTCCGGCTGAATCTGGGTACTCGCGAAATGTTCCGGGGCGACACACCTATGCCGCTAACCAGTGGTGAATTTGCGGTACTCAAAGCTCTTGTCAATAATGCACGGCAGCCACTTTCGCGCGACAAGTTAATGCATCTGGCTCGTGGTCGTGACTACAGCGCGCTTGAGCGTTCTATTGACGTTCAGGTGTCTCGTTTAAGACGTATGCTGGAAGCGGACCCGACTAAACCCCGATATATTCAGACGGTGTGGGGTCTGGGCTACGTGTTTGTGCCGGATGGTCAACTGAAGTCCTGATGAAACTTTTTCCTAAGTCAGCGTTTGCCCGCACGGTAGCGCTGCTGGCTCTTGTGTTGCTTATCAATCAGCTCGTTTCTTACGTGATGGTAAGCAATTATGTTGTCAGACCCTCCATAGAACAAATTAATGAACTGGTTGCTAAACACATCCGCACCATGTTTATCCCCCGTCAGCATCTAGCTGAAACCGAGCGGGGACTGATGACGAGTTATACTGAAGCCACCGGCATCGAAGTCTTTGATGATGAAGCTGCTGAGAAGCACGGCTTAGGTAACTCAACCTATTATGGTTATTTGTCGGATGACATGAGCGACATGCTGGGTGGCGAAGCCCAGGTGCGGGTAGCTCAGGGTAATAAATTCTATTTGTGGGTAAAACCTCCGCGTGCACCTGACTTCTGGATACGCGTGCCTCTGGATAGTATGCAGCAGGGACGCTTCTCGCCATTGGTGATGTACCTGGTACTCATTGGTTTGCTGAGCGTGTTCGGCGGTATGCTATTTGCCAACTGGTTAAACCGACCGTTAAAAGCTCTGGAGGATTCCGCCCGAAGAGTTGGACGAGGAGAATTCCCTGAGCAATTGTCTGAAAAAGGTGCCACAGAAATTGTGGCGGTGACCCGCGCTTTTAATCAAATGTCGCGCGGTATCCGAGAACTTGAAAATGACCGTAACCTTTTAATGGCCGGTGTTTCTCACGACTTAAGAACCCCTCTTACTCGCATTCGTCTGGCTGCGGAAATGATGCCGCAGGGCGAAGATTGTCTGGCTCAGGGCATTATTGAAGATATAGACGACATGAACGACATTATTGATCAGTTTATCGATTATGTTCGTCTTGATCAGCAGGAGTCCAGCAGCAGAGAGTCGTTGAATGAGCTGATAGAGCAAACTGTGGCGAATGTTCCGGATAACTGGCAAAAGCAGTTTGAGCTGGATTTAGGCAAGTTGCCCAGAGTTTGGTTACGCCCCTTGTCTATGAAGCGCGTCATTATTAATTTGCTGGAAAACGCCGAACGTTACGGTAAAAGTCAGGTGGTGGTCAGTTCCGGGCATGATAAGAAGCAAAAACGTGTCTGGTTCAGGGTAACAGATGACGGACCGGGCATTCCCGAAGAGCAGCAGGCAACATTATTTGAACCCTTTACTCAGGGCGATAAAGCGCGTGGTGGTGTTGGTTCCGGTCTGGGACTGGCTATTATTAAGCGTATTGTCGATCGGCACGATGGCAGTATAAAACTGCAAAACCGCCCGGAAGGCGGCTTGTGCGTGCGTATTGAACTGCCGTTGAATCAGCAACGGCAGTAATCTTGATTACAGCAACAGGCGGTTAATACCGTTAAGTGCCGCAACCCGGTAGGCTTCCGCCATGGTCGGGTAATTAAAGGTGGTGTTAACGAAGTAGTCGATGGTGTTACCACCGTTTTTCTGCTCCATAATAGCCTGACCAATGTGGATGATTTCTGAAGCCCGCTCGCCAAAACAGTGAAGCCCCAGAAGCTCGCGCGTTTCTCGGTGGAATAACAACTTCAGGCAGCCCACATCGGCACCGGAAATTTGCGCCCGTGCAAGGTGCTTAAACTGCGCACGACCGACCTCATAAGGCACTTTCATTTCAGTCAGTTCTTCTTCGGCTTTACCAACCGAGCTGATTTCCGGAATGGTGTAAATACCGGTAGGAATATCGCTGATAAGTGCTTTGTCGCAATTACCGTTAATAATAGCGGAAGCACAGATCCGTCCCTGATCGTATGCTGCGCTGGCTAAACTGGGGTAACCAATAATGTCGCCGACTGCATAAATATTATCGACACTGGTCTGGTAATTTTCATTTACCTCCAATTGGCCGCGATAGTTGGGTTCAAGCCCTACCGCCTGGCAGTCAAGCTGTTCAATGTTACCGGAACGACCGTTAGCAAAAAGCAGACAGTCGGCAGCCATGGTCTTACCGGACTTGGTTTTCAGCACCACTTTGTCGTCATGTCCGGTAATGCTTTCGTATTCTTCATTGTGGCGAATGACAACGCCACTGTTGCGCAAGTGATAACTCAGCGCATCCGAAATTTCAGCATCCAGAAAAGAAAGCAGGCGTTCACGCTGGTTTATTAAGTCCACTTTAACGCCCATACCCCGGAAAATACTGGCGTATTCACTGCCCACCACACCTGCACCGTATATCAGAATGGTTTTAGGTTCATGAGACAACGACAACACTTTATCTGAGTCGTAAATGCGCGGATGCGAAAAGTCGACGTCTTTCGGGTTGTATGGGCGTGACCCTGTAGCGATAACGACATGTTTTGTGATCAAGTCATCGACCGAGCCGTCGAGTTTTGTGACCCTAATACGGTTTTTATCTAAAAAAGAAGCTGTACCGTGCACCACAGTAACGCCGTTACGGTCGTAAAACGAACTGCGTAATTTCACCTGTTTACGAATAACCGATTCTGCATAGTGCAATATGTGACTGAAAGTCATACCGCTCTGCCAGCCAGGCCCGGAAAACAATGGATTATTATTGTATTCAATTAGACGACTGACGGAGTGTCGCAAAGCTTTGGATGGAATGGTTCCCCAATGCGTGCAACCGCCGCCAAGGGCTTTATGTTTTTCTACTATGGCAACGTTGTAGCCGCTTTTGGCCAATTGCATGGCAGCGCCTTCGCCGCCGGGACCAGTACCGATGACAACGACATCGAATTCTGTTTCGGTTTCAGGCTTTATTGCAGTCATATTACTCGCTTCACTACCGGTGTACGGGCTTTAGATAGTAGCACTGTATAAGAAAAGCGTAAATTGACACTGTTTTCTGTGCGCAGAGTCGTTATAGTAAAGAGAGACAATGACTTGGAACCGTTGTATGAGTAAAGAAAAACAAGTCCCGCAAATTCTGGCTCGTCGTGTCGTAGCGCAAAGCCGCTTAATGCGTATTGAGGCCGTCGATCTTAAATTTAGCAATGGTGAGCAGCGTCAGTTTGAGCGCATGAAAGGCAGCGGTCGCGGCGCGGTTATGATTGTTCCCTGCCTGGATGAAGAAACTTTGTTACTGATTCGGGAATACGCCGCAGGCCTGCACGACTATCAACTCGGTTTTCCCAAAGGCCTGATTGACCCGGGCGAAACCCCGGAAGAGGCTGCTCAGCGTGAGCTAAAAGAAGAAGTTGGTTACGGCAGCCGTCAACTTGAATTCTTAATGGAAGTGTCTCTCGCGCCTCAGTTTTTCTCAGCCAAAATGAGTGTTTTCGTAGCTCGCGATTTATACCCCGAAAGCTTGCCGGGCGACGAACCTGAGCCGTTGGAAAAAGTGACCTGGCCATTAAACGATATTGACAACCTGCTGGCTCAACCCGATTTTTCTGAAGCGCGCAGTGTTGCGGCGCTGTTAATGCTTTTGCGTAATCTGAGTGAGGCACAGTAGTGGCAGAAAAAATGCTGGAGAAACTGAAGGAAATAGCATTCGAGGCAGGTGGGGTTATTTTGTCAATGTACGAGCGGCATGACTATAAAACGGCCGAGAAGAAAGACGACTCTCCAGTAACCACCGCAGATCTTGTTGCCAGTGAGCTAATAGAAGATCGACTCAAGCAGTCATTTCCTGAAATCCCGGTGATTTCTGAGGAAAGCGAGCATCAGGACTATAATGAGCGCCGTCAGTGGAAAGCCTATTTTATTATTGACCCGATAGATGGTACTCAGGAGTTTATTTCCCGCTCCGGTGACTTTGCTGTCAACATTGCTTACGTAGAAAACAACGAGCCTGTCATTGGCGTTATTTTCTGGCCGGTCGGGGAAACGCTTTACTATGCTCGGAAAGGCGCTGGCGCCTTTAAGCAAAAAGAGAACGAAAAGCAGTCCATAAGCGTGCGCAAGTTTAGTGACCCTCAGGCTGACCCTATTATTATTGCAATAAGTCGCCAACAGGCACGAGAGCCTGTGTTTAATCGTTTGCAGACAAAGCGCGATATTCAGCCTTTACCAACCGGTAGCTGTTCACTAAAAGCCTGTTTTATTGCCGAGGGCAAAGCTGATTGTTTTTTACGTCTGGGACCTACCGGAGAATGGGATACCGCCGCATCGCAAGTTATTGTTGGGGAAGCTGGCGGTCGCATAGTGAATGAGAATTTTGAGCCCATTACCTACAACCGCACGGTTAGTCTGCTGAACCCGAACTTCTTAGTTCTGGGTGACCAGAACGTGCCCTGGGAAGAAATATTTATTGCCCGTCAGGCCCGTTTCCGGTAACACTGTCTTTGTCGACCACATCGACACTTTCGTGCAGTTCAGAGTAAACAATAACGGCTTCGCCGGACTTCAGGCGTTGCTTCAGTTGCTCCACTTTCGTTTCAAAGCTGAGCTCCTGACTGCCGTAATCGGTTCCTTCGCGCAGTACAATAGATTCCATTAAATTGTTCAGGGTTTCCTGATCAATTTCCTGCCAGGGAATGATCATTTATCCTCCGCTTGCTGCAACTCTTCTGTTAATTCTGCCAGTTCTTCTTCTGCTGTCATCCAGAGGTTTTCCTGTTGTTGCAGATCTTTTTGCGCCTGTGCCTGCTGGTCTAATAGCTTTTGCAATTTGGCTTTATTGGCTTCGTCATAGAGACTACTGTCACTTAATTTTTCGTGAATATCGGCTAGGGTCAGTTCCAGAGCATGAATATTCTTTTCTGCCTTCTCTATTTGCTGGCGTAAAGGCTTGGTTTTTTGCCGAGCTTCAGCTTCTTTGCGTTTCTGCTGCTTGCGATCGTCGCGCTGGCGAGTAGCGGGTTGCTCGCTGCGTTTGTCATTAGCGGCCTGTAGTTGTAACCAATCGTGATAGGCATCTAAATCGCCGTCGAAGGTTTCTGCTTTGCCGTCGGCAACCAGACAAAATTCATCTACCGTAGTACGCAGTAAATGTCTGTCGTGCGAAACCACAATTAACGCGCCTTCGTATTCCTGCAAAGCCGCAACCAGTGCGTCACGCAAGCCAAGATCCAGGTGGTTGGTTGGCTCATCCAGCAGTAACAGGTTAGGACGCTGATAAATAATGAGCGCTAATGCCAATCGGGCTTTTTCCCCACCGGACATGGGTTCGACCGACCGTGTGGCCTGATCACCGGAAAAACCAAAGTTACCTAAAAAGTCACGTAACTTTTGTTCAGTCGCTTGCTTATCTATGCGCTGCAAGTGCAACAGAGCTGAGGCTGCCAAGTCCAGAGTTTCTAGCTGATGCTGAGCAAAATAACCAATGCTGAGACCAGGGTTAACTAACCGCTCGCCAGCCATAGGTTCCAATTCCCCCGCCAGCAGTTTAATCAGCGTTGATTTACCGGCGCCGTTTCGGCCAAGCAAGCCTAACCGGGTTCCTGGCACCAAATTTAGCTTAATCTGCTCAAGAATGGTGGTGTCACCATAGCCCGCTTTGGCGTCGCGCAGCGTTAGCAGCGGATTCGGCAGTTTCTCTGGTGTTAAAAAGTGAAAGTCGATACCACTTTCGGCGCGCAGTGGCGCCTGGTTAGGCAGCTTCTCAATAGCTTTCAAGCGGCTCTGTGCTTGTTTAGCCTTGCTGGCCTTATAGCGAAAACGATCAACGTAGGCTTGCAAATGTTGACGCATAACCTGTGCTTTTTCGTACTCACTTTGTTGCTGAGCCATGTGTTCTGCGCGTTGCCGTTCGAACTGCGAGTAGTTACCGCGGTAGCTGTTCAGTTTTTTATGCTCAATATGCGTAATATCAGTGGTAACCGAGTCGAGAAAGTCACGATCGTGTGATATCAGCAAAAGCGTTCCGTCGTACTGCTTCAGCCAGCTTTCCAGCCAGAAAATCGCGTCCACGTCCAGATGGTTAGTGGGCTCATCCAGCAGCATTAAGTCGGCTCGGGCTATGAGTACTTGTGCCAAATTCAGGCGCATACGCCAACCACCGGAAAAGGCTTTTACCGGCTGTTGCAGTTGTTCCTGGGTAAAACCAAGGCCAGCCATTAAACTGGCGGTTCTGGGCTGAATATCATAAGCTCCGATGGAAGCCAGCTTGTCGTGACAGTGCGCAATAGCTTCGCCGTTGTTATCGCTCTCGGCTTGCGCGAGTTGTGCTTCCAGTTGGCGAAACTCGGTGTCACCGTCCATTACGTAGTCGATAGCAGACTTATCCAGTGCCGGAGTGTCCTGCGCTACGCTGGCAATGCGCCAGTCTGCCGGCAGGTGAATATTACCGCTGTCGGCACTCAGTTCACCACGTAACAGGGCAAACAACGACGATTTGCCACAGCCATTGCGACCGACTAAGCCAACGCGGTGCCCCGGGAATACTTGTAAGTCACTGTCTTCAAATAAAACATCACCGCCACGCAGTAAGGTGATAGCTTCAGCACGGATCATAAACTACTCTTCATTTTGTACAGCTGTTCAGCTGCGGTATCATAGACGTGTTCTGCTCACAATTCTAACACAGGAGCTGTTGTGGCTAGAGAAAAGAAGCGATTTATTGCCGGGGCCGTTTGTCCCAAATGCGATGCCATGGACACGCTCATGCTCTTTATCGAAAACGATACCGAACAAGTTGAGTGCGTGCAATGTAAGCACCGGTTTAGTGAACCTAAAGAGCAGGGTGGTGGTAGCCAGCGTCAGTTTGATCAGGTCATTGGGGTGTTTAAGCCAGACTAAACAAATTGTAGGGAACCATTATGACAGACACCGGCGGCAACCGTTTTAGCAATTGTCTTTATCGCGTTGAGCAAGTACAGCAGGGCGAACAAAAAGCCGCTGAAGCCTGTTCAATGAACATGACGCAACTGATGTCGGCGGCCGGGAAAGCAGTTTTTTCTCAGCTGCAGTCGTACTTTCCGGCACCGGCACGCATTGCGGTCTGTTGTGGAGAAGGGAATAACGGTGGTGATGGCTATATTGTCGCCCGGCTGGCTCAGAAAGCGGGCTACCAGGTGCAAGTTTTTGCGCTCAAACCCAATATTGAATTGCCGGAACCAATGGAGTCTGACGCGCACAAAGCCCGCGCTGCGTGGCGTGAACAAGGCGGTAGTGAAAAGCCCTTATTGGATTGCTCGCCCGAGCAGTTTGATGTGTTGGTGGATGCCTTATTTGGTGTCGGTCTGAATCGTGCGCTTGAGGGTGACCCGGTAAGCTGGGTTCAGCGAGTGAATGGCAGCACGACGCCGGTGGTTTCAGTGGACGTGCCGTCGGGGTTAAATGCTGATACAGGTGATGTGCCCGGTGCTGCGGTTCGCGCTCATCTTACCGTCTGTCTGGTGGCGTTAAAGCGTGGCTTGCTGACCGGGAAGGCTCAAGAGCATACCGGTGAGTTAAAACTTGAAGATTTAGGTATTGGCAGCGCGTTTAAACAGCAAAACGAACCCGACTGGTTCAGAGTCAACGCCGGCCGGGTTGGTGACTGGCTGGCACCGCGTTCACGCTGCACTCATAAAGGTGAGCAGGGACATGTGCTAATTGTCGGTGGCCAGCCAGGCATGTCCGGAGCTGTGATACTGGCAATGCAGTCGGCGCTGCGTGCGGGAGCGGGCAAAGTGTCAGTGGCGTGTCATCCGCAGGTGCAGGGCATAGTTGCGGCAGCGCAGCCGGAAGCTATGGTGCATGGCATAAAAGAAACCGATGCTCTTAAGCCGCTGCTGCGAGAAGCTTCTGCTGTTGCTTTGGGGCCCGGGCTGGGGCAAGGCTCCTGGAGTCAGGAGGTTTTTTCGCAGGTGATGGAAACCGATGTACTGAAAGTTATTGATGCCGATGGTTTAAACCTGTTAGCGAGTAACCCCGTGCGTTCGCCCAAATTATTACTGACACCACACCCTGGTGAAGCTGCACGGTTACTGCAAATGACGACCGATGAAATAGCGTCGGATCGTTTTGCTGCGGCAACAAAACTGCGCGAAAAATACGGTGCGCAGGTATTACTGAAAGGGGCAGGGTCTTTGCTGGTAACCGACAGAGGTAGGTGTTTGATTGACCGCGGTTCACCAGCAATGGCCTCCGGTGGCATGGGCGACCTGTTAACCGGATTAATCGCGGGCTTATTAGCGCAAAGAATGGCTCCGGCACAAGCGCTGATTGCGGGTAGCCTATGGCATGCTATAGCGGGCGAAGAGGCAGGAAACGATGGTGAGAGGGGAACCTTAGCTTCGGATCTGTTGCCTTATATACGACAGTTGGTGAATGGATATGGAAGGGATGATGACTGAGGTACACCAATGTGAGTTGGCTGATGAAGAGGGGACGTTAGCACTTGCGAAGAAATTTTCACAAGTTTTACAGACCCCTTTAGTGGTTTATCTGAGAGGCGAGTTAGGTGCCGGAAAAACGGCGTTTTGTCGCGGTGTTATTCAGGCTATGGGGCATTCAGGGGCGGTGAAAAGTCCGACCTATACTCTTGTTGAGCCCTACCAGCTGCAAGGCTGGCGTATTCATCATTTCGATTTATATCGACTGGCAGATCCGGAAGAGCTCGAATATATGGGAATTCGAGATTATTTTTCTGAAGATACGTTAAACTTTATAGAGTGGCCCGATAAAGGCTATGGTTGGCTTCCCGGTGCGGACATTGAGATAAGAATCGAGTATGCTGGCACGGGTCGTAAACTTACTTTCAGTGCGCTAACTGAAGCCGGACAACAAATAATTAAAACATTATGATGAAGCGATTTTGGGTGTTTTTGTTTGCTTGTGTTCCTTTGTGGGCCTGGGCCGACAACAGTATAGACAGTGTGCGTGTGTGGCCATCTCCGGATAAAACGCGGGTGGTTTTCGACTTGTCGGACACTCCCGACTATTCTTACTTTACGTTGTATCAGCAAAAGCCTTACCGGCTGGTTATTGATTTTAACAATACTTCGTTAAAAGCGGGTTTGGCGAACTTGGGCGAAGAATCGCTGCTGGTCGATAAAATTCGTACAAGCTCACCTAAAAACGCTAACAGTACCCGTATTGTTATTGAGCTGGACTCTAAAAGCGACGCTAACCTTTTTACCTTGCCAGCTAATGAGTCCTATAAAGATCGGTTGGTGGTTGATTTACCCGGTAAATCCAAAGAGCTGAGCGGGCCGGCAAAATCGGTTTCAGAGCTGAAAGACAGGCGCGTAACCATAGCAATTGATGCCGGGCATGGTGGTGATGACCCCGGCTCTATTGGTCCACGCGGAACTTACGAAAAACACGTCGTTATTCGTATTGCCCGTGCATTGGCCAAACTCATTAATGATGACCCTGGTATGCAGGCTTATTTGATTCGAACCGGGGACTACTATGTTGGCCTTAACGAGCGACCGCAAAAAGCCTGGGATGTAAAAGCGGATTTTTTTGTTTCGATTCATGCAGACGCTTTTCGAACACCACAGCCCAGCGGTGGCTCGGTCTGGGTGTTGTCCAAACGCCGGGCAGAATCCGAAGTTGGTCGCTGGTTAGAAAATCGGGAGCAGCAATCTGAGTTATTGGGTGGCGTTACTGATATTTTGCGGAAGAACGGGCACGAACCCTATTTGGCCGAGACTCTGTTGGATATGTCAATGGACAGTTCCATTGCCGGGGCCTACAGTGCCGCGAAACATATAATCGATGAAATGTCGACGGTAACCAAAATGCATAAAAAGACCCCTCAGGCAGCGAGTTTCGCGGTTTTGAAGTCACCGGATAAACCGTCATTGCTGGTGGAAACTGGATTCATTTCAAATCCGCGTGAAGAGCAGTTGTTAACCAGTAATGCTCATCAGCAAAAGCTGGCGCGGGCTCTTTACAACGGGATTCGCCGTTATTTTGTTAGCAACCCAATAGACAATACCTACTTAGCTAACCAAAGCAGTTTTACTTATACCGTTAAGTCCGGAGATTCCTTATCGGTGCTGGCACAGAAGTATAATACTACCGTCAAAGCCATTAAAACCGAGAATAACCTGACCACCAGTAGCTTGAAAATTGGTCAGAAACTGACAATTCCGAGTCGCTGATGGCCATTCAACAATTACCGATAGAGCTCGCGAACCAAATTGCTGCGGGCGAAGTGGTTGAGCGCCCTTCGTCGGTGGTTAAAGAACTGGTAGAAAATGCATTGGATGCCGGGGCTACGCAATTAATTCTGGATATTGAGCAGGGCGGTAGCAAACGCATTCGAATTCGCGATAACGGCGGTGGTATTGTTAAGCAGGAGCTGACACTGGCACTGAGCCGTCACGCCACCAGTAAAATTCAGAGTCTGGACGATTTAGAGCATATTGGTAGCCTGGGGTTTCGGGGAGAAGCTCTGGCCAGTATCAGTTCTGTGTCGCGATTGCGCTTAATATCCAAGCCGCCAGAGCAGAAAGAAGCTTGGCAGGCGTGGGCCGAAGGTAGGGATATGCAAGTGACTGTTGAACCAGCTGCGCATCCGGACGGCACAACCGTCGATATACAGGATCTATTCTTTAATACGCCAGCCAGACGTAAGTTTTTACGCACAGAAAAAACTGAATTCAGCCACATAGATGAAGTTATAAAACGGATTGCGCTTAGCCGTTTTGAAGTTGGATTCCAGCTTAATCATAACGGCAAATCGGTAAGAGCGTTTCCTTCTGCTCAGACTGAAAAACAGCAATTACAACGGTTGGCGAAAATTTGCGGCGGTGGATTTGCTGAGCAGGCTTCAGCAATTGACGCTGTTGATGGTGACTTCCACTTAAGTGGCTGGTTAGTCCCGCCGGAGCATTGTCGGCATCAGGGGGATATTCAGCATTTTTTTGTCAACGGCCGAATGATGCGCGATAAATTGTTATCGCATGCGGTACGTCAGGCCTACGAAAAATATTTGCCGAACGAGCGCGTTCCGACGTTTGTGCTTTATTTTGAACTTCCTGCTGAAGAAGTCGATGTGAATGTACATCCGGCAAAGCATGAAGTCCGTTTTCACCGCCAGCGACAAGTGCATGACTTTATTCTGACCCGCATTGAACAGGCTTTAAACCAGCTGGTTGCGATAGAAAATGAACAACCTGCGATGAGTCATCAGCATTCTTACAGCTTGCAAGAACGGTCATCAGGCGTGACGTCGGACTCCTGTCGGGGAGCGTCAGGTGCGAGCTTTCTGGGCGAGAGAAAAGCATCGGGTTCGTTGTTGCCGAATGCTGCCAGGATTCCTCATGGTAATGCTGGAGCGCAGCTAAGCACCGAGCCAGAGGCAAAGTCAAAGGCGGAACAAAACTGGCGTGTTCTGTCTGTGTTTAATGATGTTTATGCCCTTATTCGCAATGAGTACAGTCTGGCCTGGCTTAATCTGGCTAAAGTTCATACTGAATGTGTCAGCAGAAAACTTACTCAGCAATTGCAGGACGGACTGAACGGGCAGCCGTTACTGGTTCCTGTGGCAGTCAGTTTGGCGAACCTGCCCGGGCCTGCGAGCCAGTGGCCGCAACAGCAATTAAACCAGTGCGGTGTGGTGTATAAAATTCAGCGTGAGCAGGCAATTATTGAGCAAATGCCGGAAATGTTACGTCAGGGCAATGTAGTGAGTGGTTTTACTGACTTATTAACCTTACTGACCGAAGACGCTGAAACTGACCAACTGGCTCGTTGGTTGGCACAGTTTGCTGGTCTTGAGTCGTACAGTCTGACTCAGGCGGAGCACTGGCTTATTCAGTGGCGTTCGCAATTGGCTGAAAGCGCGGATGCGTTACAAAAGTTGCCGTTACCCGGAGAGAATAATGCATAGCAAGGACGCCGTTATTGCCATTTATGGGCCAACAGCTTCAGGCAAAACAGCGTTGTCGCTGGCGCTTTGTGAGCAACTGGATTGTGAGATTATTTCTGTCGATTCCGCGTTGATTTATCGGGGAATGGATATTGGTACCGCGAAACCCAGCGCCGAAGAGCAAAACTTAGTTCCTCATCACTTGCTGGATATTCGCGACCCTGCCGAAACTTATTCGGCGGCCGACTTCCAAAAAGACGCTTTGGCTTTAATTGATGATATTCAGCAACGTGGCAAGGTGCCTTTGTTGGTTGGCGGAACCATGTTGTACTTTAAGGCGTTGCTGGAAGGGCTTTCCCATTTGCCCGAGTCCGATACCAGCGTGCGTGAGAAACTGACCGCCGAACTGCATGAGAAAGGTTTAGCCGAACTGCACAGTCGGCTGCAAAAGGTTGATCCCACAAGTGCGAAACGCATTCACCCTAACGATCCTCAGCGAATTCTGCGAGCTTTGGAGGTTTATGAAATTGCGGGCAAACCCCTGACAGAACTTACCAGGGAGCGTCATGGTCAGTTAACTAAACCCATTTATCAGTTTGCGGTGGCGCCAGTTGACCGGAAAGTTTTACATCAGCGTATAGAACAGCGTTTCGACCATATGTTGGCGCAACCTTTTAAAGAGGAAGTTGCAACTTTGTTTGCCAGATCCGATTTGCATCCGGACCTTCCGTCCTTACGCAGTGTTGGCTATCGGCAAATGTGGCAGCACCTGGCCGGAGAGCTAAGCTATGATGAAATGCGCGAACGCGGAATTATTGCTACCCGACAGTTGGCGAAAAGACAAATGACCTGGCTGCGGGGCTGGCCGGGAGTGCACTGGCTGGAAACCGGCGACCTCAATATGCAGGCGAAAGTCATGACAGCAATGCAGCAGCCCGCAGAGATTTTTAATAGTAAGGATTGAAATTAGACGACCAAGGCCGCAGATCCAATTCTGGACTAAATGAGTAATTCTTAACGTTTTTCTTATTGCAAAAATTCTTTACTGGTCTAGTGTGTCTATACAGGGAACTGCAAATTGGCAGTGCTGTAGCTTACTATTTACACATTGGATATTAATAACGATAAAAAGGAATCCAAGATGGCTAAGGGGCAAACTTTACAAGACCCATTCTTAAATGCGTTACGTCGTGAGCGCATACCAGTATCTATTTACTTAGTTAATGGCATTAAACTGCAGGGACAAATTGAGTCTTTTGATCAATTCGTTGTCTTATTAAAGAATACGGTTAGCCAAATGGTGTATAAGCATGCAATTTCAACAGTTGTACCTGCGCGTATTCCTCAAAATTATTTGCCGCAACAAGCTGGCGAAGATATGGCTGAAATAGAAGATTAATGGTGAAAGAGAGGTCTGAACAACTTGTTCGATAGGTATGAAGGTGGCGACTACGCAATATTGGTTCATGTGGATTTACCCGCGGAAGTTGACCGAGAAGATCTCTCCGAATTACAACTTTTAGCTGATTCTTCGGGCGTGAAAACTATGGGAGTGATGACTACAAGTCGTAACTCCCCAACCCCCAGATACTTTGTTGGTAGTGGTAAGGCAGAAGAAATTGCCGAGCAGGTAAAGCTGCTGGACGCTAACATTGTTATCTTTAATCACGCGTTATCACCAACGCAAGAGCGAAATCTGGAAGCCATTTGCAAATGTCGGGTGTTAGATCGTACGGGTCTTATTCTAGATATTTTTGCGCAGCGGGCACGAACCCACGAAGGTAAGTTGCAGGTTGAATTAGCGCAACTGCGTCATATATCGACACGACTGGTGCGAGGCTGGACTCACCTTGAGAGACAAAAAGGTGGTATTGGTTTACGTGGGCCAGGTGAAACCCAGCTTGAGACCGACAGACGCTTAATTCGCGGACGTATTAAAAATATTTTAAAGCGCCTGGAGAAAGTCCAGAAACAGCGGGAGCAGGGGCGTCGGGCTCGTAAAAAGGCGGATATTCCTACCGTATCGCTGGTGGGTTATACCAACGCAGGTAAATCGACGCTATTTAATCGCCTGACTGAAGCCGGCGTTTATGCCGCGGATCAGCTATTCGCAACACTTGACCCAACCCTTAGAAAACTTGCAGTAGAAGATATTGGTGAAGTGATTCTGGCTGACACCGTTGGTTTTATTCGTCACTTACCTCATGACCTGGTCGCAGCTTTTAAAGCGACGCTTCAGGAAACTCAAGAGGCCGATTTATTGTTACATGTGGTTGATGTCAGCGACGAACAGCAGCAAAATAATATTGATCAGGTTGCTGAGGTTTTGGAAGAAATCGATGCTGGCGATGTACCACAGTTAATTATTTGTAATAAAATAGATCAAGTGGAAGGGGCCGAGCCCCGGATTGATTACGATGACAATCAAAGGCCAATAAGGGTCTGGGTTTCAGCGCAGCAAGACCTTGGCATTGAGGAAGTACTGGAGGCTTTACGGCAGATACTTGGCCCGCAGATGGTCGAGCTGACTCTGAAAATCCCCCACTCAATGGGTAAATTACGTGGTACATTATACCGTTGGAATAGCGTGACATCGGAAGATGTTAACGAAAATGGTGAACTTGCGTTGCAAGTGCGCATGTCATCGGTAGACTGGCAGCGTTTACACAAGGCTTATGGCGACCAACTGGACGACTTAGTCGTGCAGCAATAGAATTTTTTATAGCAACAGTTTTCTTAAAAAACTTGGAGCACTCAATGGCTTGGAATCAACCGGGAAACGGTAATAACAATGACCGTGACCCATGGAAAAATCAAGGTGGCAAAGATCAAGGCCCGCCTGATCTCGACGAAGCAGTTCGCAAACTGTTTTCCAAATTCGGTTTTGGTGGGAAAAAAGGCGGCGGCTCGGGCGGCAGTTCAGGTATCCCGGCAAAAGGCGTCGGTATCATCGCAATTATCGCATTAATTGTTTGGTTTATTGCCGGTTTCTACACAGTAAAAGAAGCAGACCGCGGCGTTGTACTGCGTTTTGGTCAGTTTCATACTTTGGTTGAGTCGGGGTTGCATTGGCGCCCGGTATTTATCGACTCGGTAGAACATGTCGACGTAAACAATATCCGTTCGGACAAAACCGACGGCTACATGCTGACTCAGGATGAAAACGTGGTTCGTGTTGAGCTGGATGTTCAGTATCGCGTTGTTGATCCGCGTGCGTATTTATTTAACGTAGAAAATGCCGACGGTGTTTTATCACGAGCGACTGACAGCGCTTTACGTTTTGTAGTGGGTCACACCACCATGGATGAAGTGCTGACTCGTGGTCGTGAGGAAGTCAGAGCGAATACTCTGGATATGCTCGAAAAAACCATGAATCCATACACGGTTGGTTTGCAGGTAGTTGATATTAACTTGCTGCCAGCACGGCCACCGGAGGCGGTTAAAGACGCCTTTGATGATGCTATATCGGCTCAGGAAGATGAAGAGCGCTTCATTAGAGAAGCTGAAGCTTATGCCCGCGAAGTAGAACCCTTGGCACGAGGCCAGGTACGTCGTATGTTGCAGGAAGCGCAAGCTTATCGTGAGCAAATTATTCTTGAGGCTCAGGGTGAAGTTGCTCGCTTTGAAGAATTGCTGCCTCAATATCAAAACGCACCTGAAGTTACGCGTCAGCGTATCTACCTTGATACTCTGCAGGAGCTTTATGCGAAAACGCCTAAGGTACTGGTTGACGTTGAAGGTGGTAACAACATGATGTACTTACCACTAGAAAAACTTCTCGAAAAGCAAGGTCGTAATACAAATTCATTCTCTCCGACGCGTATTCCTGAAGATGTTTCAGGTGGTTCCTCAAGTACTGGAACAGAGACACAAAATACGCGCAGCAGTAACCGCAGCGGAGGTCGAAACTAATGAAAAACCTAATCGCAATAATTGTTGTGGTCCTGGTCGTTCTGGGTCTTTCCTCCGTTTATGTAGTTAAGGAAGGCGAACGCGCCATCTTAATTCAGTTCGGTAAGGTCGAGCGTAATGCAGAAACTGGTGAAGCTATGGTTTTCGAACCCGGTTTACACTTTAAAATCCCTTTCATTGAACAAGTGAAAAGACTGGATGCCCGTCTGCAAACATTAGACGGAGATCCTGACCGCTTTGTCACCAGTGAGAAAAAGGATTTGATTGTTGATACCTACGTTATGTGGCGTATTAATGACTTCTCTACTTTCTATCTGAGTACTAATGGCGGTAACTACCTCCAGGCTGAAGCTCTGTTAACTCGTCGTATTAACAGCGGTTTGCGTAGTGAATTTGGTAACCGTACCATTTCTGACATTGTTTCCGGTGAGCGTGATGAGTTAATGCGTGAAGCGTTAATACAAGGTTCAGAAAGTGCTTCCGACTTAGGTGTTGAAGTGCTGGATGTCCGCGTTATGCAAATTAATTTACCGGATGAAGTCAGTCAATCTATTTACCAGCGTATGCGCGCTGAACGTCAGGCTGTTGCGACAGAACACCGTTCTGAAGGTCGCGAACAAGCTGAGTTTATCCGTGCCGATGTTGACGCGCGTGTAACGGTAATGCTTGCCGACGCCAAACGTCAATCACGCGAGTTACGTGGTGAGGGTGATGCACAGGCGGCGAAAATCTACGCTGATGCTTATCAGAAAGACGCCGAGTTCTTTGCCTTTATCCGTAGTATGGAAGCTTATGGTGAATCATTCGGTTCCGGCAATGACATGTTAGTGCTTGATGCAAACAGTGACTTTTTCCGTTATTTACAAAATATGATGGGAAAAACTGAAGAGTAATCATGAATGAGCGTCTGATGTTTCCATCAGGCGCTCACCTCCGATGTACAAACCCTCCGATTAAAGGTAAGATCGCTCCGATTTTTTTTACGCGGGGCAATCATGAGTCAGAACGTTGTAATTCTAGGCACCCAGTGGGGTGACGAAGGCAAAGGTAAAATTGTTGACCTGTTAACCGATAAAGCCACTATGGTTGTGCGGTATCAGGGCGGACATAATGCTGGGCACACATTGGTTATTGACGGTGAAAAAACCGTCCTGCATTTAATTCCTTCAGGTATTCTACGCAAAAATGTTCAATGCGTTATTGGCAACGGCGTGGTTTTATCACCCGAAGCACTGATGGAAGAAATGGCTATGCTGGAAGCACGACATGTTCCAGTGGCAGACCGTTTGCGTATCAGCAAAGCTTGTCCATTAATTCTGCCATTCCATGTAGCTCTTGACCAGGCACGTGAACGTGCGCGCGGTAAAGAAGCCATTGGTACAACGGGGCGTGGCATTGGTCCTGCGTATGAAGACAAAGTTGCCCGTCGCGGTCTGCGCGTTGGTGACTTATTTGATATGAAGCGTTTTGGTGAGAAGCTGAAAGAGCTGGTGGATTATCACAACTTCTCCTTAGTTGAATACTATAAAGCCGATGCAATTGATTTCGATACCGTACTTAAGCAATGCGAAGAGTTCGCCGAAGTATTGAAACCTATGGTGATTGATGTACCTGCTTTACTTGATAAAGCACGTAAAAATGGCGAGTCAATCATGTTCGAAGGTGCACAGGGCACTTTGCTGGATATAGACCATGGTACTTACCCTTATGTAACCTCTTCCAATACAACCGCAGGCGGTGTTGCGACCGGAGCTGGCTTTGGTCCTCGTTATATTGATTACGTGTTGGGTATTGTCAAAGCCTACACCACTCGCGTGGGTAGTGGACCCTTCCCGACTGAACTTGACTGTGAAGTAGGCCAGCACTTAGGTGAGAAAGGTCATGAGTTTGGTGCAACCACCGGGCGCAAACGCCGTACCGGTTGGATAGACGCTGTAGCGATGCGGCGGGCAGTACAAATTAACTCTATCAGTGGCTTCTGCTTAACTAAGTTAGATGTACTGGACGGCCTTGAAGAGTTAAAGATTTGTATTGGTTATCAGCTCTCCGATGGCAGTGTGACAGAGCATCCTCCGCTGTCTGCAGAAGACTATGAAGTGGTAGAGCCCATTTACGAAACAATGCCGGGCTGGCAGCAAAGCACTGTTGGCATAACTGAACATAAAGAGTTACCGCCAGAAGCTTTAGCTTATATTGCCCGTATCGAAGCGTTAACCGGTGTACCGGTAGATATCATTTCAACCGGTCCAGATCGTAAAGAAACCATTGTCTTACGGCACCCGTTTGGGCAGTAAGAAAAAGTAGTGTATGTTACTAAAAGACGGTCAGTTTTCATCCGATGTAGATAAAAACTGACCAGTCAGAACAAAAAACTTAAAAAAATTACGCGCACCTATTGCACTATCAAATCTAGTACCATAGAATGCGCTCCACCTAACCGGTGGTGCCGGCATAGCTCAGTTGGTAGAGCAACTGACTTGTAATCAGTAGGTCCCGAGTTCGACTCTTGGTGCCGGCACCAATTTAAATTGCAAGACACGGGAGGGGTTCCCGAGTGGCCAAAGGGATCAGACTGTAAATCTGACGGCTCAGCCTTCGCAGGTTCGAATCCTGCCCCCTCCACCACGCAATTTCCTTGGTTTTGAAGTGGCCTCATAAAATTGTGAATTTGCGGGTGTCGTATAGTGGCTATTACCTCAGCCTTCCAAGCTGATGACGCGGGTTCGATTCCCGCCACCCGCTCCACATTCCGTCAGTGCTGATATAGCTCAGTTGGTAGAGCGCACCCTTGGTAAGGGTGAGGTCGGCGGTTCGAATCCGCCTATCAGCACCATTTCAATTTAGGCCCCTAATAAACCTCGGTAATGCTTTTTAGCTTAGGTAACACACCGAAGAATTTTGTTAGAGAGGCTGCAATGTCTAAAGAAAAATTTGAACGTTCGAAGCCGCACGTAAACGTCGGCACCATCGGTCACGTTGACCACGGTAAAACAACACTAACTGCTGCTATCACAACTGTTTTGGCAAAAGTTTATGGTGGTGCGGCGAAAGACTTCGCAGCCATCGATAACGCGCCAGAAGAGAAAGAGCGTGGTATTACCATTTCAACGTCACACGTTGAATATGACACACCAACTCGTCACTACGCACACGTAGACTGCCCAGGGCACGCTGACTATGTTAAAAACATGATCACCGGTGCGGCGCAGATGGACGGCGCAATCTTAGTAGTAGCAGCAACAGACGGCCCAATGCCACAGACTCGTGAGCACATCCTGCTTTCACGTCAGGTAGGCGTACCATTCATCGTTGTATTCATGAACAAATGTGACATGGTCGACGACGAAGAGCTGTTAGAGCTGGTAGAAATGGAAGTTCGTGAACTGTTGTCAGAATATGACTTCCCGGGCGACGACCTGCCAGTAATTCAAGGCTCTGCACTGAAAGCGCTGGAAGGCGACGAAGAGTGGAGCAAGAAAATTGTTGAGCTGGCTGACGCACTGGATAACTACATCCCAGAGCCAGAGCGTGACATCGATAAGCCGTTCATCATGCCAATCGAAGACGTATTCTCGATTTCAGGTCGTGGTACGGTAGTAACAGGTCGTGTAGAGCGCGGTATCGTGCGTACAGGCGACGAGTGTGAAATCGTTGGTATGAAAGACACCACGAAGACCACAGTTACTGGTGTTGAGATGTTCCGTAAGCTGCTTGACGAAGGTCGTGCAGGTGAGAACATCGGTGCCTTGTTGCGTGGTACTAAGCGTGACGACGTAGAGCGTGGTCAGGTACTGGCGAAGCCAGGTACAATTACTCCGCATACTAAGTTCGAAGCGGAAGTTTACGTACTGAGCAAAGACGAAGGTGGCCGTCATACGCCATTCTTTAAAGGCTACCGTCCACAGTTCTACTTCCGTACAACGGACGTTACTGGTGCCGTAGAATTGCCAGAAGGCGTAGAAATGGTCATGCCTGGTGATAACCTGAAGTTTGTTGTAGATTTGATTGCTCCAATCGCAATGGACGAAGGTCTGCGTTTCGCTATCCGTGAGGGTGGCCGTACCGTAGGTGCAGGCGTTGTATCAAAAATCATGGACTAAGCAGTCCGGTTGATTTTAAGAGCCCGGCTTTGGCCGGGCTTTTTTATGCCTGCTAGGGCGGAGAAGGGCGCGGCTGGGCTTGCGTCAAAAACCATAATAGGTATAATACCGCGTCCAATCCTGCACCAATTGTAGGGTAGGCAAATTTAGGGGCGTAGTTCCAATTGGTAGAACAGCGGTCTCCAAAACCGATGGTTGGGGGTTCGAATCCCTCCGCCCCTGCCAGATTTTATTGATTCAAAGCGAAGACCGGTCGCAACTAGGATTAAAGAATGAGCGCAAATAACGAGACGCAAAGCAGTTCGTTGAACAGTTTGAAATGGATAATCACAATCGCCCTTTTAGTTGTTGCTATTGGCGGTAATCATTATTACACAGAAGAAGTGTCGGTTTTATACCGTGCTATTGCTGTGGTTGTTTTAGTTGCCTTAGCAGGTTTCTTTGCCAGCACGACAACGAAGGGAAGAACCTTTTTGTCGTTTGCGAAAGAAAGTCGTACCGAAGTTCGAAAGGTTGTCTGGCCATCGCGTCAGGAAGCGACTCAAACAACGCTTATCGTTGTTGTTGCGACCGTTGTAGTAGCACTTATTCTCTGGGGCCTTGACGGCATCCTGGTACGTGTCGTTGGCTTCTTAACCGGATTGGAGATTTAACCATGAGCGATAAGAAACGTTGGTACGTAGTACAAGCTTTTTCCGGTTACGAGGCACGGGTTTCTGAATCTCTGAAAGAACATATCAAAATGCACGGTATGGAAGATAAATTCGGTGAGATTCTGGTACCTAAAGAAGAAGTTGTGGAAATGCGCGGCGGCGTTCGTCGCAAAAGTGAACGCAAATTCTTTCCGGGCTATGTTTTAGTCGAAATGGATATGGACGAAGATGCCTGGCACTTGATTAAGAGCGTGCCTCGCGTACTTGGTTTCATCGGTGGTAGTAGCGATCGTCCTACCCCTATTTCAAAGAAAGAAGCCGATGCTATCCTCGACCGCTTACAAGATTCTGCAGATAAGCCTAAGCCTAAGACCTTATTTGAGCCGGGCGAAGTTGTACGTGTTAACGACGGTCCTTTCGCTGACTTCAACGGTACGGTTGAGGAAGTTGATTACGAGAAGAGCCGTGTTACGGTATCGGTTTCGATCTTCGGCCGAGCGACACCAGTTGAGCTTGAATTTGGTCAGATAGAAAAAGCCTGATCAAAAAAGCAGCAAGACAAAGATTGATCTATGGCGCGAAGTCACTTATAATTCGCGTCCTTTTTTAACGGGAAGCCGTTGGAGTAACTTTCCTCTGAAAAGTTACGAGGCGTTAAACCCACAACAGAGGTAATTATCATGGCGAAGAAAGTATCGGCCATTATCAAATTACAGGTAGCTGCTGGTTCAGCTAACCCGTCACCGCCAGTTGGTCCTGCATTGGGTCAGCACGGTGTGAACATCATGGAATTCTGTAAAGCGTTCAACGCACAGACCGACAGCCTGGAAAAAGGCGCTCCGGTTCCTGTTGAAATTACAGTGTTCGAAGACCGTTCATTCACATTTATTACCAAAACGCCTCCTGCGTCTTTCTTATTGAAGAAAGCGGCTGGTATCAAAAGTGGTTCAGGCGAGCCGAACACCAAGAAAGTTGGTACGGTAACTCGCGCGCAATTAGAAGAAATTGCGAAAACTAAAGAACCAGACCTGACTGCTGCCGACATGGACGCAGCTGTACGCACTATCGCCGGCTCTGCTCGCGCGATGGGCTTGAACGTGGAGGGCTAATCAATGGCTAAATTAACAAAACGCGCTCGTATGATCGCAGAGAAAGTTGAAGCCCGTGATTACGATGTGAATGAAGCGATTACTCTGTTAAAAGAGTTAGCAACAGCAAAATTCACTGAAAGTGTTGATGTCGCAGTAAACTTAGGCATCGATGCTCGTAAATCTGACCAAAACGTTCGTGGTGCTACGGTACTGCCAAACGGTACTGGCCGTGACGTTCGTGTTGCTGTATTCACTTCAGGTGACAATGCAGAAAAAGCGAAAGCAGCCGGTGCAGATATCGTTGGTATGGAAGACTTAGCAGCGCAAGTTAAGAAAGGTGAAATGAACTTCGACGTAGTCGTTGCATCACCTGACGCAATGCGTGTTGTTGGTCAATTAGGTCAAATCTTAGGTCCACGTGGCCTGATGCCTAATCCGAAAACTGGTACTGTAACTCCAGACGTAGCAACTGCAGTTAAAAACGCTAAAGCTGGTCAGGTTCGCTATCGCAACGATAAAAACGGTATTGTTCATGCAACAATCGGCCGTGTTGACTTCGATAACGACAAATTGAAAGAAAACCTTGAAGCTCTGCTGGCAGCTCTTAAGAAAGCTAAGCCTTCTTCAGCTAAAGGTGTTTTTGTAAAACGCATTAGCCTGTCCACAACAATGGGTGCTGGTGTGAGCATTGACCAGGCAACTGTAGCAGCGGTTTAATTCGCTTCAGTCAGGTTAGTGTAATGGTTTATGGGTTGGAGCTGCCGTGGCGTTGCTAAGGCGCAACAAAACAAGGCTCCCGTCCAAGACCGTAGGTGTACCGCGAGAATCTCAGAATATCGAGTAGTGGCACTTAATTTCCTACGCAGATGGTGATATCCGACTCAGGCTCTCTGGGTAGAGAATCACCGTGACAACGCGGTGGGTTTTATCCCACCTAATTGTAACGAGGGACTTCGGTCCCAAATTGAAAACGAGGTGATATCAGTGGCAATTGGTTTAGCCGGAAAGAAAGCCATCGTTAAGGAAGTTAACGACGTTGCTTCAAATGCGCTAGCCGTCACCGTTGCTGAATATCGAGGCATCGAAGTAGCCGATATGACTGCGCTGCGTAAGAAAGCTCGCGAGCAGGGTATTTTCGTTAAAGTTGTACGAAATACACTGGCAAAACGCGCTTTTGAAGGCACACAGTTTGACGACATGGGCGATGCACTTAAAGGACCTCTTGTTTATGGGTTTTCTATGGACGCACCGGGCGCTTCAGCTCGTTTGTTCAAAGACTTCTCAAAAGAAAACAAGAACTTGCAAGTGACAGCTCTGTCAATCGGTAATGGCATCATGGGTCCAGAAAAATTGGACGCAGTTGCTTCACTTCCGACTCGTGACGAAGCATTGGCTAAATTGCTCGCCACCTTCAAAGAACCGGTTAGCAAATTCGTTAAAACAGTTAACGAAGTACCTAGCAAGTTCGTTAGAACGTTGGCAGCAATTAAAGACGCTAAATAATACGTTGGTTTTTTAACCATTTTTTTGTAATTATAAACCCAGGAGTTTAGAGTAATGGCTCTGACTAAAGACGACATCTTAAACGCGATCGCTGAAATGCCAGTAATGGAACTGGTTGAACTGATCGAAGCAGCTGAAGAAAAATTCGGCGTTGACGCATCTGCAGCAGTAGCAGTAGCTGCTCCAGCAGCAGGCGGCGAAGCAGCAGCTGAAGAGAAAACTGAATTTGACGTAGTACTGAAAGCAGCTGGCGCAAACAAAGTTTCCGCTATCAAAGCTGTTCGCGGCGCAACTGGCCTTGGCTTGAAAGAAGCTAAAGCTATGGTTGAGTCTGCACCAGTAGCAGTTAAAGAAGGTGTAAGCAAAGACGAAGCTGAAGAGCTGAAAAAGCAGCTTGAAGAAGCTGGTGCGGAAGTTGAAGTTAAGTAATTTAACTTTTGTACGACATATGGCCTTTTAGGCCTCGGGCTGGTGGTTAATTAACCACCAGCCCTTTTGCGCTGTATCGCTTGTATCATTTTGCCCGAGGTTGGATACAGATAAGCGAAAAAAATAACAACGGGATCGACAGATAAAAGATTAATCTGTTTTTAACCATCGAACCACTCGTTGGTTAGGGTCATCAATCAGCTAGCTGAGGAACCCCATGGCGTACTCCTACTCTGAAAAAAAACGTATTCGTAAGGATTTCGGTAAACGACCTCAGGTCTTAGAAGTTCCTTATTTGCTGTCTATGCAGCTTGATTCATTTAAGAAATTTATTGAAGTCGATCCAGAAGCCAATAATGGTCTGGAAGCGGCTTTTCGTTCGGTCTTTCCTATTGCCAGTTATTCTGGTACTGCGGAACTACAGTACGTCAGTTATCACATGGGTGAGCCGGCGTTTGACGTTGAAGAATGTCAGATCCGGGGCATTACCTACTCAGCACCATTGCGTGTGAAACTGCGTCTGGTGCTGTTTGATAAAGAAGCAGCTGCCGGTACAGTTAAAGACATTAAAGAACAAGAAGTGTACATGGGCGAAATTCCGTTAATGACAGAAAACGGAACCTTCGTTATCAATGGCACAGAGCGAGTTATCGTTTCTCAGCTCCACCGTTCACCTGGTGTGTTCTTTGATCACGACAAAGGTAAATCACACTCGTCAGGTAAAGTCCTGTATAACGCGCGTGTTATTCCTTACCGTGGCTCTTGGTTGGATTTTGAATTTGATCCTAAAGACAACGTTTTTGTACGTATCGATCGTCGTCGTAAATTACCGGCGTCAATTATTCTTCGTGCTCTGGAATACAGCACTGAAGAAATTCTCGATATGTTCTTCGACACAACGTACTTTGAAATCCTTAAAACTAAGGTGAAAATGCAGTTGGTGCCTGAACGTCTGCGTGGCGAAACCGCCAAGTTCGACATCAAAGGTGCTGAAGGCGAAGTACTGGTCGAAAAAGGCCGTCGTATTACCGCACGTCACATCCGCCAGTTGGAGCAACTGGACATTAAAGAGATGGAAGTGCCGGCAGAATACATGGTCGGAAAAGTATTAGCGAAAGACTACGCGAATAAGAAAACTGGCGAAGTGGTCGGTCACGCGAATGACGTGCTGACACTTGAGCTTATCGCCGAGCTTAGCGAAGCGGGTATTAAGAAAATTGAAACGCTGTTCGTTAACGATTTGGATCACGGTCCATACATGAGCGAAACCTTACGCGTTGATTCAAGCAACAACCGCTTAGAAGCTTTGGTTGAAATCTATCGCATGATGCGTCCGGGCGAGCCGCCAACACGCGAAGCCGCCGAAACTCTATTTGATAACCTGTTCTTCAGCGAAGAACGTTATGACTTATCAACTGTTGGCCGCATGAAGTTCAACCGTCGTTTGGGTCGTGAAGACTTAAGCGGTGATAACACGTTGTCCAGAGAAGACATCGTCGAAGTCATGAAAAAACTTATCGAAATCCGTAACGGTTTAGATGAAGTTGATGACATTGACCACCTGGGTAACCGTCGTATACGTTCAGTCGGCGAAATGGCAGAAAACCAATTCCGTGTCGGTTTGGTACGTGTAGAACGCGCAGTAAAAGAACGCTTGTCGCTGGGTGACTTAGACAACACCATGCCTCAAGACCTGATTAACGCGAAGCCAATTAGTGCTGCGGTTAAAGAGTTCTTTGGTTCAAGCCAGCTGTCGCAATTTATGGACCAGAACAACCCATTGTCAGAAGTGACGCATAAGCGTCGTATCTCTGCTTTAGGTCCGGGTGGTTTGACTCGTGAACGTGCCGGTTTCGAAGTTCGTGACGTACATCCAACGCACTATGGTCGTTTGTGTCCGATTGAAACTCCAGAAGGCCCGAACATCGGTCTAATCAACTCGCTGTCGACTTTCTCACGTACGAATGAATATGGCTTCTTGGAAACGCCTTATCGTCGTATTGAGAACGGCTCTGTTACAGACGACGTTGACTATTTGTCCGCAATCGAAGAAGGCAACTACGTTATCGCCCAGGCGAACGTAGGTCTGAACGATAAAGGCGAGTTGACTGAAGATTTGGTACCTTGCCGCCATAAAAACGAATTTACGCTGATGAGTAAAGAGCAAGTCCAGTACATGGACGTTGCACCTCAGCAAATCGTTTCTATCGCAGCAAGTATGATCCCGTTCCTTGAACACGATGATGCTAACCGAGCCTTGATGGGCTCGAACATGCAACGTCAGGCCGTTCCTACATTGCGCGCTGATAAGCCGCTGGTCGGAACCGGTATCGAACGCACTATCGCAGTTGACTCCGGTGTTACCGTTGTTGCTAAGCGTGGTGGTGTTGTCGATTACGTAGACGCCAGTCGTATCGTGGTTAAGGTTAACGAAGAAGAGATGGTCCCGGGTGAAGCGGGCATCGACATTTATAACCTGACTAAATACACGCGTTCTAACCAGAACACTTGTATTAACCAAAAACCAACCGTGAACCCAGGTGAACCTGTAACACGCGGTGACGTTTTAGCTGATGGTCCGTCAACTGACTTAGGTGAATTAGCACTGGGTCAGAACATGCGTGTGGCCTTCATGCCTTGGAATGGTTATAACTTCGAGGATTCGATTCTGATTTCTGAGCGCGTAGCGCAAGAAGATCGGATGACAACCATCCATATTCAAGAATTAAACTGTGTTGCTCGTGATACCAAGTTGGGTGCTGAGGAGATTACCTCTGATATACCAAACGTTGGTGAGTCTGCATTAGGTAAGCTGGATGAATCCGGTGTTGTTTATGTCGGTGCAGAAGTTAATGGCGGCGACATTCTGGTCGGTAAAGTCACCCCTAAAGGTGAAACGCAGTTAACGCCGGAAGAGAAACTCTTGCGAGCTATCTTCGGTGAGAAAGCGTCTGATGTAAAAGACAGCTCTCTGCGTGTACCAAATGGTGTCAACGGTACAGTTATTGACGTACAAGTATTCACTCGTGATGGCGTTGAAAAAGATAAGCGCGCGGTAGCGATTGAAGAAATGCAGCTGGCTAAGGTTAAGAAAGACCTGACAGAAGAATTTAAGATTCTTGAAGAAGGTATTTACAACCGAGCTCGCAACTTGTTGTTAAGTAATGGCTTTGATGAAGCAAAACTGGCGAGCGTCGATCGCTCAAGCTGGTTGACTCAGGACTTAGGCAACGAAGACGCACAAGCTCAATTAGAGCAAATTGCTGAGCAGTACCAGCAAATTCGTGACGACTTCGATACCAAGTTTGAGACCAAGCGTCGTAAGATCACTCAAGGCGATGATTTAGCGCCGGGTGTTCTGAAAATCGTTAAGGTTTACTTAGCCGTACGCCGTAGTATCCAGCCTGGTGATAAACTGGCTGGCCGTCACGGTAACAAAGGTGTTATCTCAACCATCATTCCTGTGGAAGATATGCCACACGATGATGAAGGGAACCCGGTCGATATCGTATTGAACCCGCTGGGTGTACCTTCGCGGATGAACATCGGTCAGATCCTGGAAACACACTTAGGTATGGCGGCTCGCGGTATTGGTAGCAAGATCGAAAAAATGCTGAAACAGCAACGTGCTATCTCTGAATTACGCGACTTTTTACAGCAGGTGTACGACTTGGGCGAAAGCCGTCAGAAAGTAGACATTACTGAGTTTACTGATGATGAAGTGATGCGCTTAGCCGGTAACTTGAAAGCCGGTCTGCCAACAGCTACACCTGTATTTGATGGTGCAGTTGAAGAAGAAATTAAGGCACTGTTGAAGCTTGCAGACTTACCTGAATCTGGTCAGATTCGGTTATTCGACGGCCGTACGGGTGATAAATTTGAACGTGACGTAACCGTTGGTTACATGTACATGCTCAAACTGAACCACTTGGTCGACGATAAAATGCACGCACGTTCAACTGGCTCGTACAGCTTGGTTACTCAACAACCACTGGGTGGTAAAGCTCAGTTTGGTGGTCAGCGCTTCGGTGAGATGGAAGTCTGGGCATTGGAAGCATATGGTGCGGCTTATACCTTGCAAGAAATGTTGACAGTTAAGTCGGACGACGTGAACGGTCGTACGAAGATGTACAAAAACATTGTCGACAACAACTTGCAGATGGAAGCGGGCATGCCGGAATCCTTCAACGTATTGTTGAAAGAAATCCGCTCGCTGGGCATCAATATCGAGCTAGAACAGAACTAAGACGCTGTTGCTGGAATAAATTGGGGGAGTGCTTGCGCTCCCCGTAGGTTGAACTCCGACAGGAGATAAATCGTGAAAGACTTGCTGAAGCTTTTAAAGCCGACGAATCAGGCAGAAGAGTTTGATGGTATTCGCATCGCTCTTTCGTCTCCAGATATGATCCGTAGTTGGTCATATGGTGAGGTGAAAAAACCTGAAACTATTAATTACCGTACCTTTAAGCCGGAACGTGATGGTTTGTTCTGTGCCCGTATTTTTGGTCCGGTAAAAGACTATGAGTGCTTGTGTGGTAAATACAAGCGCCTTAAGCACCGTGGTGTCATCTGTGAGAAGTGTGGCGTTGAAGTTACACTGACTAAAGTGCGCCGTGAGCGTATGGGTCACATTGAACTGGCCAGCCCGGTTGCGCACATCTGGTTCCTTAAATCATTGCCGTCGCGCATTGGTTTAATGCTGGATATGACTCTGCGTGATATCGAACGTGTACTGTATTTCGAATCTTACGTTGTTACAGAGGGTGGTTTAACCTCTCTTGAGCAGGGTCAAATCCTGACTGAAGACGAATACTTAGACGCACTTGAAGAGCACGGCGACGAATTCGACGCAAAAATGGGTGCAGAAGCAGTTCTGGATCTGTTACGCGCTGTTGATATCGACGGTGATGTTCAAAAATTACGTGAAGAGTTACCTGAGACAAACTCAGAAACCAAACGTAAGAAAATTAGCAAACGACTGAAGTTACTTGAAGCATTCCAGGTATCAAACAACAAGCCTGAGTGGATGATCTTAAAAGTACTTCCAATTCTGCCACCAGACTTACGTCCGTTGGTACCGCTTGATGGCGGTCGTTTTGCTACGTCTGATCTTAACGACTTGTATCGCCGCGTAATCAACCGTAACAACCGTCTGAAGCGTCTGTTAGACCTTGCTGCACCAGATATTATCGTGCGCAACGAAAAACGTATGCTGCAGGAAGCGGTTGATGCGTTGTTAGATAACGGTCGTCGTGGTCGTGCTATTACAGGCTCTAACAAACGTCCTCTGAAATCTTTGGCTGACATGATCAAAGGTAAACAGGGTCGTTTCCGTCAGAACCTGCTGGGTAAACGTGTTGACTATTCAGGCCGTTCGGTTATTACCGTTGGTCCTAAATTGCGCCTGCACCAGTGTGGTCTGCCTAAGAAAATGGCGTTGGAATTATTCAAACCATTTATCTATGGCAAATTAGAGCGTCGTGGTTTAGCAACAACCATTAAAGCAGCGAAGAAAATGGTTGAGCGCGAAACAGCAGAAGTTTGGGACGTACTTGATGAAGTTATCAAAGAGCACCCAGTACTGCTTAACCGTGCGCCGACACTTCACCGTTTAGGTATCCAGGCGTTTGAACCGGTACTGATTGAAGGTAAAGCGATTCAACTGCATCCGTTGGTCTGTGCGGCTTATAACGCCGACTTTGATGGTGACCAAATGGCTGTGCACTTACCACTGACTTTAGAAGCTCAGTTGGAAGCACGTGCGTTGATGATGTCTACCAACAACGTACTGTCGCCGGCCAGTGGTGATCCTATTATCGTTCCTTCGCAGGACGTTGTACTTGGTCTGTATTACATGACTAAAGAGAAAATCAACGGCAAAGGCGAAGGCATGGTTTTCAAAGATCCGAACGAAGCCGAAAAGGCTTACCGTACGGGTCAGGTTGAGTTGCATAGTCGCGTCCGGGTACGTATCACCGATACCACCATTGATGACGACGGCAATCGTACAACGAAAACCGAACTGCGTGACACCACTTGTGGTCGCGCAATTTTGTCACTGATTATGCCGGAAGGTCTGCCTTTTGAACTGATTAACCAGGCTATGGGTAAAAAACCGATTGGCCGTATGTTGAACAAGGCTTATCGCGACCTTGGTTTGAAAGATACAGTCGTTTTCGCTGACCAAATCATGTATACCGGTTTCCATTACGCAATGGTATCGGGTGCGTCGGTTGGTATAAACGACATGGTTATCCCTGAAGCTAAGAAAGAGATTGTTTCTGCAGCAGAAGAAGAAGTGGCTGAAATTCAGGAACAGTTCGAATCAGGCTTGGTAACTGCCGGTGAGAAATACAATAAAGTTATCGATATTTGGTCAACCGCTAACGAGAAAGTCTCGAAAGCGATGATGGATAACTTGTCGAAAGAGATTGTTAAAAACAAAGACGGTGAAGACGAAGAGCAAGCATCATTTAACTCAGTCTTTATGATGGCTGACTCAGGTGCTCGTGGTAGCCCCGCGCAGATTCGTCAGTTAGCCGGTATGCGTGGTTTGATGGCTAAGCCAGATGGCTCAATCATCGAAACGCCAATCGTTGCTAACTTCCGTGAAGGTCTGAACGTACTTCAGTACTTCATCTCGACGCACGGTGCTCGTAAAGGTTTGGCCGATACCGCATTGAAGACAGCGAACTCAGGTTACCTGACTCGTCGTCTGGTAGACGTTTCACAAGACGTTGTGATCATGGAAGAAGACTGTGGCACATACGAAGGTCTTTACATGAAACCGCTGATTGAAGGTGGTGACGTTGTAGAGCCGTTGCGTGAACGTGTACTGGGTCGTGTTCTTTGTGAGCCGGTAATGAAACCAGGCAGCGAAGAAGAGCTACTTCCGCGTAATACATTGCTTGATGAAAAAATGTGTGACGTATTGGAAGAAAACTCTATCGACGAAGTTAAAGTTCGCTCGGTTATTACTTGTGATACAGACTTTGGTGTTTGTGCACACTGTTATGGTCGTGATCTGGCTCGCGGACATATGGTTAACCAGGGTGAAGCGGTTGGTGTTATCGCAGCACAGTCAATCGGTGAACCGGGTACACAGTTAACCATGCGTACCTTCCACATCGGTGGTGCGGCATCTCGTGCAACAGCTGAAAACAATATCCAGGTGAAAAACCCGGGTACAATCAAGCTGCATAACGCTAAATGGGTTGTGAACAGCGATAAAGCACACGTTATTACGTCACGTTCTACAGAGTTAACTCTGACGGATGAATACGGTCGTGAGCGCGAGCGTTACAAAGTACCTTATGGTGCGGTCTTGAAAAAAGGTGAAGGCGACTCAGTAGATGGCGGCGAAACCGTTGCTAACTGGGACCCGCACACTCACCCAATCATTACCGAGGTAGAAGGTCGTATCAAGTTTGTTGATTTAATTGATGGTGTCACCATGACTCGTCAAACCGATGAACTCACAGGCCTTTCAAGCATTGTTGTACTGGAAACAGGTCAGCGCACCAGTGCCGGTAAAGACATGCGTCCAATGGTGAAATTGGTTGATGGTAAAGGTAACGACGTTAATATCGCCGGTACTGATATCCCTGCGCAATACTTCTTGCCAGGTAACGCTATAATTAACCTGGAAGATAATTCTGAGGTTAAAATTGGTGACACCTTAGCGCGTATTCCTCAGGAAGGCTCTAAGACTCGTGATATTACCGGTGGTCTGCCACGTGTTGCTGACTTGTTCGAAGCGCGTAAGCCAAAAGAACCAGCGATTCTTGCAGAGAAAACCGGTACGGTTTCCTTCGGTAAAGAAACCAAAGGTAAACGTCGCCTATTGATTACCCCAACAGATGGTGGTGATCAGCACGAAGAGATGATTCCGAAGTGGCGTCAGCTGAACGTGTTTGAAGGTGAACAAGTGACTAAAGGTGAAGTTATTGCCGATGGTCCAGAAGCACCGCACGACATTTTACGCTTACGTGGCGTTAGTGCAGTTGCTAACTATATCGTTAACGAAGTGCAGGAAGTTTACCGTCTGCAGGGTGTTAAAATTAACGATAAGCACATTGAAACTATCGTTCGCCAGATGTTGCGTAAGGCACTTATTTTACGCGCCGGTGATACGAACTTGCTGGAAGGCGAGATGGTTGAAATGTCAGAAGTGTTAGCAGCTAACGCAAAAGCGGAAGCGGATGGTAAGAAACCAGCAATATTTGAACGTCAGTTGCTGGGTATTACTAAGGCATCGTTGTCGACTGAATCCTTTATTTCAGCGGCTTCGTTCCAGGAAACAACGCGAGTTCTTACCGAAGCAGCCGTTGGTGGTAAGAAAGACAGCTTACGTGGACTGAAAGAAAACGTAATTGTTGGTCGTCTGATTCCTGCAGGTACAGGTTACTCATATCACAAAGAGCGCATGCAGCGTCGACTGGATGAACTGAATGTTGATATCGAGCCAACTATGACTGCAGAGCAGGCTGAGCAACAACTTGCGGATGCCTTAAATGCTGGAAATAGTTCTGCAGGTGATGATTCTGCAGAATAATTAGCGAACGTTTTTAACGTTCGTGTACAGAAGCCGGTACTGTAAAAGTGCCGGCTTCTTTTGTATAGCCTTGACAGGCGAAAATATGACCATTAGAATTTCCGCTCCCGAATTTCGGGATCTGACTTTCAGTGGTCAGAAAAAAGCGATTTTTCACGCTCTATACACGTGGTAAAAAGCGACATCAACTAAACTAGGAGTAATGAATGGCAACAGTTAACCAGCTGGTGCGTAAAGGCCGTCAAAAGCCCGTTGTGAAAAGCAACGTTCCGGCTCTTGAAGCGTGCCCTCAAAAACGCGGTGTATGTACCCGTGTTTACACAACTACGCCAAAGAAACCGAACTCTGCAATGCGTAAAGTTTGCCGTGTTCGTTTAACTAACGGTTACGAAGTTTCTTCGTACATCGGTGGCGAAGGTCACAACTTACAAGAACACTCAGTCGTACTAATTCGTGGCGGTCGTGTAAAAGACTTGCCAGGTGTGCGTTATCACACAGTACGCGGAGCACTTGACTGCTCAGGTGTTAATGACCGTAGACAAGGTCGTTCTAAGTACGGCGCAAAACGGCCTAAATCTTAACGGTTCTCCGTTAGTAAGGCCAAACTGTCGTACGTTTTGGGTAAAACCCTGAATTAATCGGAGAATATTGAGATGCCAAGAAGACGCGTCATAGGTCAACGTAAAATCCTTCCAGATCCTAAGTTCGGATCAGAATTGTTGGCCAAATTTATCAATGTCGTCATGGTTGACGGCAAAAAAGCAGTCGCTGAAAAAATTATTTATGGTGCATTGGACATCCTGGCAGAGAAGTCAGGTAAAGATCGCCTGGAAGTCTTTGATACGATATTAGACAACATCCGCCCAATGGTTGAGGTTAAATCTCGTCGTGTTGGTGGTTCAACGTATCAGGTTCCGGTTGAAGTTCGTCCGGTACGCCGTAACGCACTGGCTATGCGCTGGTTAGTTGATGCAGCGCGCACCCGTGGTGAAAAATCAATGTCGCAGCGTCTGGCAGCTGAAATGCTAGATGCATCAGAGAACAAAGGGTCTGCTGTGAAGAAACGTGAAGACGTTCACCGCATGGCTGAAGCAAACAAAGCGTTTGCTCACTATCGCTGGTAATTCGCAGTTAACCTAGAAGGAGTTTATTGTGGCTCGTAAAACTTCCATAGAGCGCTATCGTAATATCGGTATTTGTGCTCACGTAGACGCCGGTAAAACAACCACAACTGAACGTGTGTTGTTTTATACTGGTTTGTCTCACAAAATTGGTGAGGTGCACGATGGTGCAGCCACCATGGATTGGATGGAACAAGAACAAGAGCGTGGTATCACTATCACGTCAGCAGCTACCACCTGTTTCTGGCAGGGTATGGACAAGCAATTCCCTGAGCATCGTGTAAACATCATCGATACTCCTGGACACGTTGACTTCACCATCGAAGTTGAACGTTCTTTGCGTGTTCTTGACGGTGCTGTTGTTGTACTTTGTGCATCATCTGGTGTTCAGCCTCAGACTGAAACTGTTTGGCGTCAGGCAAACAAATATGAAGTTCCTCGCATGGTATTCGTCAACAAGATGGACCGTGCAGGCGCAGACTTCTTATCTGTTGTACACCAAATGAAAACGCGTTTGGCAGCTCAGGCTGTTCCAATGCAGCTACCAGTAGGCGCAGAAGATAATTTCCGCGGCGTTGTGGACTTAGTTAAAATGAAGTTCATCAACTGGAGCGAAGAAGACATGGGTACTTCATTCACTTATGAAGAAATCCCTGCTGACATGGTTGATGAGTGTGAAAAATATCACGCTGAGTTGGTAGAAGCTGCGGCTGAAGCTAACGAAGAATTGATGACTAAATACCTGGAAGAAGGTGAGTTAACTGAAGCGGAAATCAAGCAAGGCCTGCGTATGCGTACTCTGGCTAATGATCTTTGTTTGGTTGCTTGTGGTTCTGCGTTCAAAAACAAAGGTGTTCAGGCAGTGCTTGACGCTGTTATTGAATACTTGCCATCACCAACAGAAGTTAAGCCTATCACTGGTATTTTGGATGATGAATCTGAAGGCGTACGTAAGTCGTCTGACGAAGAGCCATTCTCAGCTCTGGCATTTAAAATTGCGACTGACCCATTTGTTGGTACCTTGACGTTCGTTCGCGTTTACTCTGGTGTATTGAACCAGGGCGACGGTGTTGTTAACCCAGTTAAGAACAAAAAAGAACGCGTTGGCCGTATGGTACAAATGCACTCAAACAGCCGTGAAGAGATCAAAGAAGTTCGCGCTGGTGACATCGCGGCACTGATTGGTCTTAAAGACGTTACTACAGGTGACACGCTGTGTGATCCAGCTCATAAAATCACACTTGAGCGTATGGAATTCCCTGAACCGGTTATCTCGGTTGCAGTAGAGCCGAAAACTAAAGCTGACCAGGAAAAAATGGGTATTGCTTTAGGTAAATTGGCTGCAGAAGATCCATCGTTCCGTGTTAAGACTGACGAAGAATCTGGCCAGACAATCATCTCTGGTATGGGTGAACTTCACCTGGATATCCTCGTTGACCGTATGAAGCGTGAATTCAAAGTTGAATGTAACGTAGGTCAGCCGCAGGTTGCTTACCGTGAAGCAATTCGTGAGTCTGTCGAAGTCGAAGGTAAATTCGTACGTCAATCAGGTGGTCGTGGTCAGTTTGGTCACGTTTGGATTAAACTTGAACCAATGACTATCGAAGAAGACGATAACGGTGATGACATTATTTACAAATTCGTAAACGAAATTGTAGGTGGTGTTGTACCGAAAGAATACATCCCGGCAGTAGACAAGGGTATCCAAGAACAGATGCAACAAGGCGTCTTGGCTGGCTATCCTGTATTGGGTGTTAAAGCGACTCTATATGATGGTTCATACCACGATGTCGACTCTTCTGAAATGGCATTTAAAATTGCTGGTAGCATGGCCTTCAAGAAAGGTGCATTAAAAGCTAACCCAGCTCTGTTAGAGCCAACCATGAAAGTTGAAGTTATCACTCCTGAAGAATCTATGGGTGATGTCGTGGGTGACTTAAACCGTCGTCGCGGTCTTATTGATGGTATGGAAGAAGCTCCGGGTGGTTTGAAAGCAGTTAATGCTCAAGTACCACTGTCTGAGATGTTCGGTTATGCGACAGACTTGCGTTCACAAACGCAGGGTCGTGCATCCTACTCTATGGAGTTCCTGAAATACTCTGAAGCACCAAACAACATTGCTGAAAAAGTAATGGCTGAGCGTAACGCTAAATAAGTAAGGTCTGGTCCGGTTCTTTCGAGGCCGGGCTTTTAACTTAAGTTTGAGGATATATCATGTCTAAAGAAAAATTTGAACGTTCGAAGCCGCACGTAAACGTCGGCACCATCGGTCACGTTGACCACGGTAAAACAACACTAACTGCTGCTATCACAACTGTTTTGGCAAAAGTTTATGGTGGTGCGGCGAAAGACTTCGCAGCCATCGATAACGCGCCAGAAGAGAAAGAGCGTGGTATTACTATTTCAACGTCACACGTTGAATATGACACACCAACTCGTCACTACGCACACGTAGACTGCCCAGGGCACGCTGACTATGTTAAAAACATGATCACCGGTGCGGCGCAGATGGACGGCGCTATTCTGGTAGTAGCAGCAACAGACGGTCCAATGCCACAGACTCGTGAGCACATCCTGCTTTCACGTCAGGTAGGCGTACCATTCATCGTTGTATTCATGAACAAATGTGACATGGTCGACGACGAAGAGCTGTTAGAGCTGGTAGAAATGGAAGTTCGTGAACTGTTGTCAGAATATGACTTCCCGGGCGACGATTTACCAGTAATTCAGGGCTCAGCACTGAAAGCGCTGGAAGGCGACGAAGACTACGCTAAGAAAATTGTTGAATTAGCCGACGCACTGGATAACTACATCCCAGAGCCAGAGCGTGACATCGATAAGCCATTCATCATGCCAATCGAAGACGTATTCTCGATTTCAGGTCGTGGTACGGTAGTAACGGGTCGTGTAGAGCGCGGTATCGTGCGTACAGGCGACGAGTGTGAAATCGTTGGTATGAAAGATACGACGAAGACCACCGTTACGGGTGTTGAAATGTTCCGTAAGCTGCTTGACGAAGGTCGTGCAGGCGAGAACATCGGTGCCTTGTTGCGTGGTACTAAGCGTGACGACGTAGAGCGTGGTCAGGTCCTGGCGAAGCCAGGTACAATTACTCCGCATACTAAGTTCGAAGCGGAAGTTTACGTACTGAGCAAAGACGAAGGTGGCCGTCACACGCCATTCTTTAAAGGCTACCGTCCACAGTTCTACTTCCGTACAACGGACGTAACAGGTGCTGTAGAATTGCCAGAAGGCGTAGAAATGGTCATGCCTGGTGATAACCTGAAGTTTGTTGTAGATTTGATTGCTCCAATCGCAATGGACGAAGGTCTGCGTTTCGCTATCCGTGAGGGTGGCCGTACCGTAGGTGCAGGCGTTGTATCAAAAATCATGGACTAAGCAGTCCTGTTGATTTTAAGAGCCCGGCTTTGGCCGGGCTTTTTTATGCCTGCTCATAATTTTTCATCAAAATAGCTTATCAAAAGTAAGCGAAGGCTCGCTCAAGTATTGACATTCAAGACTAAAAAATGAACTATTGAGATAGATACTCAACTTATAGTCAGCCAATCAATTGAAATTACTCAGATACTTTTCTGTGTTCGTTTTTATGGGACTAAGCTGTTCTGCTACAGCACAGGTACCGGTCTATGTTGCTGCCTACGATTACCCTCCTTATTTTTCCGATGTACTGCAAACGGATCTTACCCGTGAACTGATAAGTTTGTTGAATGAGCATCAGGACAGCTACGAATTCCGCATTCAGGTGATTCCCCCTGCAAATCGTCATAAAGCCCTGAGTGTGAAAGGGTGCTGTGATGTTATATTCTTCGAATCGCCCCTTTGGGGTTGGGAAAAAAGTGGAGTAGGGTTTCAGCAAACAATGCCTTTAGTCAGAGGACAAGAGCGGCTGGTCGCCTTACAAAAAGCAGACAGAGACCAGACGTTTTTCGATACATACGATGGCAAAACTTTAGGTGGGGTTAAGGGCTATCATTACCTGTTAGGCGGAGAACTTCTGGCCTCAGATGAAGTTCAGGAAAAGTATACGACGTATTTGGCAGATTCCCGAATTATCAACTTGCAGATGATATTGGGCGGTCGAATCGACCTTACTATTATCAATGATGAACTGCTGGCTGCTTTAAAAGGCTCCAATCAAATTAAGGTAGACGGTTTATTGTTATCCGATAAGGTTAGTCTGGAGTACAAGCTGCACTTACTTGTTGGCGAGAATAAGAGTATCAGCGCAGATACATTACAGAGACTACTGCGGGAGCTTGGCCGACAGGGAGAGTTCGAAATACTCTTTAGACGATTTAATATGGAACGATTTCAGTTATATCGGCCGACAATAACGCGCTAGTAAACACTAAGACCCAAGCGGTTTGCCAGCTCGCGCACCATGTACATTCCACGGGCACTGTTACCGTAGCTGTTTAACCTTGGGCTCCATGAACAAATAACGCCAAAGTCAGGAACAACTGCAATCATACCTCCGCCAACGCCACTTTTTGCCGGAACGCCTACGGTAAAGGCAAATTCACCGCTTTGGTCGTACATGCCGCTGGTTGATAGCAAAGCATTAATGCGTTGTGAGTCTCGTTTTGACATAATTTTCTTTTTAGAAAAAGGACAAATTCCGTCATTAGCAAGAAACGTAAAAGAGCGAGCGAGGTTTTCGCAAGACATGGTTAACGCACACTGCCAAAAGTAATGATCCAGCAGTTCATCAACCTCTGCGTCAATATTACCAAAGCTTTTCATTAGGTGAGCAAGGGCCGCATTGCGATGGCCGTGTTCTTTTTCTGACTGGTGAACAATGTTATCGGCGTAAACGTTGTCGTTGCCGCATAAAGTACGAACCAAACTCAAAACCGCATTTTTACTGGCAGAGTAGCGGCTAACGAGTACGTCGCTAACAACAATAGCTCCGGCATTTATCATAGGGTTGCGCGGAATGCCTTTTTCCCACTCTAGCTGCACTATAGAATTAAAGGCCTGGCCTGAAGGCTCCATTTTAACTCTGTCCCACAAATCTTCTCCAAGGCGCTCCATTGCCAGCATAAGGCCAAAAATCTTCGAGATGGACTGGATAGAGAATTGCTCCTGGGTATCACCGACGTTAAATACCTCGCCGTCGAGGGTGGCCAGAGTGAGTCCGCAGAGCTCGGGGTCGACCTCTGCTAACGCCGGAATGTAATCAGCAACATGCCCCTCGGTGATCTTCATGGCCTGCTGATGAATCTCCTCCAGCAGGCTTTTGAGATCATCCGGGGCATGTATTTGCTGCCCGCCACTGACCAGATCACGCGTCAAGAGAATGCTCCGGATGCGTGATGGTGGACAGGCGGTCTTTTAATTCGTCAGACAGCTTCACAGAACGTTCCTGTTGAAAATCAAAGTACACCAATACCGTTTTACCTTTAGCGCACATTTTTTCTTTCTGCCAAATTTCGGTAGTGATATCAAACGAGCTGCCACCTAAGCGGCTGACGTAAGTATTCACCGTGACATGACCGCCAAAATAAATAGGTAAGAGGTAATCTACTTCCAGCCGCGCGACAATTAAGCTTTGTGTCTTCGGAGACATTTCTCCAAAGAACTCAAAAATAGGCAAACGTCCGGTTTCTATCCACCCCGGTATAACCGTGTTATTGACGTGTCCAAGGGCATCGGTTTCATAAAATCTTACTTTAAAGTCTTCCGTTAACATATTGCGTCCTTTTTATGACAGCTTAAGCATAGGTTTTAAGAAACGAGCCGTGTGAGAGCGCTCATTTTCACAGATATCTTCTGGTGTACCTTCGCAGAGGATTTCACCACCGCCAGAACCACCTTCAGGACCTAAGTCGATGATCCAGTCAGCGGTTTTTATCACGTCTAAGTTGTGCTCAATAACCACTACCGTGTTGCCGTGGTCACGCAGACGATGAATCACCGCCAGCAATTGCTTAATGTCGTGGAAATGCAGACCTGTGGTCGGTTCATCCAGAATGTATAAGGTTTTGCCAGTATCACGCTTGGACAACTCACGTGACAATTTGACCCGTTGCGCTTCACCACCAGAGAGTGTTGTCGCTGACTGGCCTAACCGGACGTAAGACAAGCCCACATCCATTAAGGTTTGCAACTTGCGTGCAATAGCCGGAACCGGGTCGAAGAACTCACGAGCGTCTTCAATGGTCATATCCAGTACTTCGTGAATATTCTTGCCTTTGTACTGTACTTCCAGCGTTTCGCGATTATAGCGCTGACCTTTACAAATATCGCAAGGAACATAAACATCCGGCAAGAAGTGCATCTCAACTTTAATGACTCCATCGCCCTGACAAGCTTCACACCGACCGCCGCGTACGTTAAAGCTGAAACGACCGGGTTTGTAACCGCGGGCACGTGATTCCGGCACACCTGCGAACAGTTCGCGAATTGGTGTGAAAATACCGGTGTACGTCGCCGGGTTGGAGCGCGGCGTACGACCTATTGGGCTCTGGTCAATGTCTACCACTTTATCCAGCAGTTGCATGCCATCGACACTTTTGTAAGGAGCAGGCTCCCCGGTCGTTGCGCCATTAAGTTCACGATGCGCAATATGGAACAGCGTGTTGTTGACCAGTGTTGACTTACCTGAACCGGAAACTCCAGTCACACAGGTCATAATACCTAATGGCAAATTGAAATCGACATTCTTCAGATTGTTCCCGCTGGCTCCGTGAATGGTTAACCGGCGTTTATCTGGTTTGTGACGTTGCTTGGGAACTTCTATTTCTTTCCGGCCGGACAGGTAGTCGCCGGTTAGTGAATCTTCACTTCCGACAATATCTTCAACCTGACCCTGAGCAATGATTTCACCACCGTGTACGCCAGCACCAGGGCCAATATCAATAACGTGGTCGGCCTGACGAATTGCGTCTTCATCGTGTTCAACCACAATGACGGTATTACCCAAGTCACGCAGGTGAGTCAGAGTGTTTAACAGGCGTTCGTTGTCGCGCTGGTGCAAACCAATACTGGGCTCATCCAGTACGTACATAACACCAACCAGACCCGCACCAATTTGGCTGGCCAGACGAATACGCTGCGCCTCACCACCAGACAAGGTCTCTGCGCTGCGGGACAAACTTAAATAGTTAAGTCCCACGTTAACTAAAAAGCGTAGACGGTCATTAATCTCTTTCAGAATTTTTTCCGCAATTTGCGCGCGCTGACCTTCCAGACTCAGTTGCTGGAAGAACTCAAGTGCGTCGCCAATGGATTGCTCAACAACTTCCGGCAGGGTTGTGCCCTGAATAAACACATGACGAGCTTCTGTACGCAGGCGCGTACCACTGCAGCTTTTACAGGGTTGCGTCGCTACGTATTTGGACAACTCGTCGCGCACAGCCTGTGATTCAGTCTCGCGGTAACGGCGCTGCATGTTAGGAATAATCCCCTCAAACGGATGCGCTCTGACAACCTTGTCGCCGCGGTCATTCATGTAAGTGAATTTTATTTCTTCCTTACCGCTGCCGAACAGAATCTTTTCGCGAATGTCGTCAGGCAATTCGTTGAACGGTTGCGACAATTTAAACTCGTAGTGCTTCGCCAGAGACTGCAGCATTTGATAGTAGTAGAAGTTGCGCTTGTCCCAGCCACGAATTGCGCCGCCTGTCAGCGACAGCTCAGCATTAACAACAACTTTGGCCGGATCAAAAAACTGCTCAACACCCAGACCGTCACAAGTAGTACAGGCACCGGCCGGATTGTTGAATGAGAACAATCGTGGCTCCAGTTCCTGCATGCTGTAACCGCAATGTGGGCAGGCAAAGTTAGCCGAGTACACTTCGGCATCACCGTCGCCGTCCATCGGTACGACTAAAGCCGTTCCGCCACTGAGTTCCAGTGCGGTCTCAAAAGATTCCGCCAGGCGCTGCTCCATGCCGTCGCGAACTTTAAAGCGGTCAACGACCACTTCAATGGTGTGCTTTTTCTGCAGCTCTAACGTGGGCGGATCGCTTAAATCGCAAATTTCACCGTCTATACGGGCGCGGATATAACCCTGTAAGGCGAGGTTTTCTAGCACTTTTAAGTGTTCGCCTTTACGGTTCTGAATAATTGGCGCAAGCAACATGCGCTTTTCGCCTTCAGGAGCCGCCAGCACGTTGTCGACCATTTGCGATACGGTTTGCGCCGCCAGCGGCACGTCGTGAGTCGGGCAACGGGGCTCGCCCACGCGGGCAAACATCAGGCGTAAATAGTCGTATATTTCCGTGATGGTACCGACCGTGGAACGCGGATTGTGCGATGTTGACTTCTGCTCTATTGATATAGCCGGCGACAAACCCTCGATACTGTCAACATCAGGCTTTTCCATCAGCGACAAAAACTGACGTGCATAGGCGGACAGCGACTCAACGTAGCGTCTCTGCCCCTCTGCATATAGGGTATCGAAAGCAAGTGATGACTTACCCGAACCGGATAAGCCGGTGATCACAATCAGCTTATTGCGGGGGATGGTCAGATTGAAATTTTTTAAGTTGTGCGTGCGCGCACCGCGTACTTCGATAGTATCCATAATTCCCGTCTGTTGTTCAGTAAATGACTGACGACAAAACGCTATTATCGCACAGTGTTAGGCATCTGGTACAATAACGGCATCATTTATCATGTTACTGATATAAAAGCAGTGAAATGACGCCGCAAAAATTAAATAAAACAGAGAAAAAAGCCGCTTTAGCACTAGCTTCCGTCTTTGGTATACGGATGTTAGGGCTGTTTTTGATCATGCCAGTTTTAGCGGTTTATGCACAAGACTACCCTGACTATTCCCCGCTTTGGGTCGGTATTGCTCTGGGTGCCTACGGCCTGACACAGGCACTGTTGCAAATTCCGTTAGGTATGCTGTCTGACCGCCTTGGCCGAAAGCCGGTTATTGTCGGTGGTTTGCTGGTCTTTATTTTCGGTAGTGTGGTGGCAGCTCAGGCGGATACTCTATTCGGTGTCTCCATTGGTCGGGCGCTACAGGGGCTGGGCGCTATTGCGGCGGCTATTCTGGCGTTGGCAGCTGATTTATCGCGTGACGAACAACGGCCGAAAGTGATGGCCACTATTGGTATGTGTATTGGCCTGGCGTTCGCTATTTCATTGGTAGCCGGGCCTTTATTGGGCAATATTATCGGTCTTTCGGGTTTGTTCTGGTTTACCGCCGCCAGTGGCGCTCTGGGCATTCTGGTGTTGTTGCTGAGCGTCCCCAAAGTGGTGACAACTTCTGCGAGGCGTGAATCCTTACCCGTGTTGTCAGAACTGGGGCATTTGCTTAGACACAAACAACTGTGGTGTCTGAACAGCGGTATTTTTGTGTTACACGCTATTTTAACGGCATGGTTTGTGACTTTACCCATGCAACTGCAAAACGCAGGTTTTGAAAGTCAGACTCATGCCTGGTTTTACTTACCTACGCTGGCAGCGTCCATTTTGTTCATGGTGCCAATGATTATCAGCAGTTCGCGTAATAATAATTCTGTGCAGTGGCTGCGGTTTTCTATTATTACTTTAATTGTTGCGCTGCTAATTATTGCCGTAGCGGGGCAAAACCCCTGGCTGCTGGTTGCTGCTCTGGTTATATTTTTCACTGGCTTTAACTTTATTGAAGCCAGTTTGCCTTCGTTACTTACCCGAGTTGCTCCGGCGGGGAGCAAAGGCAGTGCCAGTGGTATTTACTCAACTGGTCAGTTTCTGGGGTCTTTTGTTGGTGGGGTCGTAGGCGGCTCAGTCTTACAGTTTTTTGGGACATCTGGCGTTGTTGTTTTCTGCCTGATCTTGCTAGTATGTTGGTTGCTAATCAGTTTAGTCATGGTTAACCCCGCAGGTGTCACAAGCGTGTCGTTATCATTGCCCGGGTTAACTGAAAGCAAGGCTACCAAGCTAAGTGAGCAGTTACTTACCGTAACCGGCGTTACGGAGGCAAGATGGGTTGAAGAAGATCAGGCCACTTACTTAAAAGTTGATAAAAAACATTACGATGAAAAGGCGGTTAATCAGTTGCTTAAAGAAGCATCGGTCGCTTAAATAATTTAAAGCAGTTGTAACGCGTACAAGGAACAGGAGAATCTAATGGCCAGTCGCGGTGTAAATAAAGTTATTTTAATTGGTAATTTGGGCGCTGACCCAGAGGTTCGTTATACCCAAAACAGCACAGCGATAGCCAACCTGTCGATTGCTACCAGCGAAACCTGGAAAGACAAGCAAACAGGCGAACCGCGCGAACAAACCGAATGGCACCGTTGTGTGGCTTATCGTCGCTTAGCTGAAATTGCCGGTGAGTACCTGAAAAAGGGCTCTAAAGTTTATGTTGAAGGGCGTTTGCAAACGCGTAAATGGACAGGCCAGGACAACGTAGAGCGTTACACGACAGAAGTGGTCATTAACGAAATGCAAATGCTGGATTCTCGTGGCGGCCCGCAGGGTGGTGCTCCACAACAAGGCCAGGGTTTTGGTGGCGGTCAGCAGCAAGGCGGTGGTTACGGTGGTGGTCAACCACAACAGCAATCACAGCAACAACAGCGTCCTGCGCCTCAGCCAGCGCAGCAGCAAAATCAACAGTCACAACAAAAACCGGCAGAACCCGCGCCGTTTTCACCTGACAATGATTTTGATGACGATATTCCATTCTAGTTTGCCAAGTGTAGGACTTACCCGCTCGGATATCTGTATCATGTGATAAAAGCCCCTTTTGCAGGGGCTTTTTTTGTATCTAATTTTTAGCTCAAAGCTATCGCTATTTTCATTTTAGTTAGCACGCTAAGTTTGTTATTATACTTAGCGTGCTAACTAAAGAGGTTGCTATGACATTAACACAAGAACAGCTCAGACAGTTATCTGTACCTGAACGACTCGGTCGCGTTGCGCGTCAGTGGCAGGCTATTGCGGATAAGGAACTGGCGCCGCTGGGGTTAACCTACCCGCGCTGGAGTGCTATGTGGAAACTGGCACGTATTGGAGATGGTGTCAGCCAAAAGCAGCTTGCGGAAGCGCTTGAGCTAGAACTTGGTTCACTCATGCGCACGCTCGCGCAACTGGAAGAGCAAGAGTTGATTACGCGCGAAGCAAGCCCGGACGACGGCCGTGCTAAGCAGGTGTTTTTGACGAAGTCAGGTCATGCGCTGGTTAAAAAAATGGAAGCGAAAATTCTAAAAGTACGAAGGGCGTTGCTGGCCAATATCGAAGACGAAGAAATTGAAACGGTTAAGAAGGTTCTGGCGATGATTTCATACAATGCGAATCACATGTCTGAAGCTCAGAAGCTTGACCAAAATAATGAGGAAAAAGTATGACCGCAGACGAAAAGTTTGCCCGTTGGGTTAAGCGGGCATTGGTGCTATTTGTGCTCGTATTTGCCTATTTTCTGTGGGCCGACTTGAGCCTGCCGCTAACCCCGCAGGCAATGGTGACCCGGGTGGTGACTCAAGTTGCACCGCAGGTGAATGGTACGGTAGAGAAAGTCTTGGTTAATAATAACCAGTATGTTGAAGAGGGCGAGCCACTATTTGAAATTGACCCGCGACCTTATCAACTGCAATTACAGCAATCAGAGCTGGCACTGGCTCAGGCGCAACAGTCAAACCAACAGTTTGATGCCCAAATTCGAACTGCTCGGGCAAAGTTAAAGTCAGCACAGGCAAAAGCTCAAGAGCTCAGCCGTGAGGCGCGGCGCATTAAAGATCTGGTAGAAGACGGTAGTTCGTCGCAACAGGCATATGACCGTGCGCAGAGCAGTAAGCTAGAGGCCCTGGCAAATGTTGAAGCCGCCCAGTCGCAACTACAGAGTCTAGAAGTGCAACGAGGTGCCGAGGACGATGCAAACAACTTACTTATTCAACAAGCTGAAAATGCGATAGAAACAGCGAAGCTTAACTTAAGCTACACCACCGTGCGTGCGAAACATGCCGGACGTGTCGGTAATCTAAAGCTCAGCGAAGGCGCTTATGCCCGTCAAGGCTCGCCGCTAATGGCGCTGGTATCACCCAATGCCGACATTGTCGCCGATTTTCGTGAGAAGAATTTACGGCACATAAAGTCCGGGCAGCAGGCTCTGGTGGTATTTGATGCTGAACCCGGCACGCTTTATGAGGTGAAAGTGGAGAGCATTGATGCCGGTGTCAACGCAGGTCAGTTAAGTGCCGACGGAGCCTTAGCAGCACCGGTTAACTCTAACCGTTGGGTGCGAGACGCGCAGCGACTTCGGGTTCACCTGAGTTTAGCAGAACAACCGGATTCAGAGCGCCCGGCCGGAGCGAAGGCCACGGTACAGATAGTTCCTGAAGGAAGCGTCAAAGCTGCTATCGCGAAAGCGCAAATCCGGTTGCTGGGCTGGTTACACTACATTTATTGATCAGGAAGGAACTATGGCAACTTCAGTCTTGAGTGAAAACGGCCTACGGCAATGCTTACGAATCGCCTTTGGTGGCTCCATCGGTTTTCTGGTCACGGCACTGTTTGACTTGTCTTATGGCGTGTTTTTTACCGTATTACCAATGCTGCTATTGGGGTTAGTGCCAATGATAAACCGGCAGGTCGCCAGGCAAATACTTGCGGCGTCGGTTATGTGCGGACTGGAAGTGGGTATTCTGGCGCAGATACTGGGCGGGCATTCAGTATTAATGACAATGGTCGCCTTTGTCTTATTTCTGTATAGGTTTGCTTTTATGGCGCGCGGCACGGCGTTCCTGTTCGGCGCAAATGGTGTACTGATGTTGAGTATTATGCTGCATTACGCCAGTTATCCGGGCACCGACGTTAATAACTTAATAGCCAGTAACTTCTTTGCGTCGATATTGGCAATAGCCATTGCCTTTGTTATGCATGCGATTATACCCAATAAAGAACATAACGCGGCACCACCGCCTTTGCCGGACAAGTCACCTAACCGCGTGCGCCATGAAGCTATTTTGGGCGCTACGGTGACAACCCTGTCGTTTTTGGTGTTTCAGCTGTTCGATTTGCAGGATTCTATTTCTGCGCAGGCCACTACTATTTTGGTGCTATTTCCCATGAACTGGAACGGGGCATTAACTTACGCGCGCAAGCGAGCGGCAGGGACTCTAATTGGTGTTATGTTTGGTCTAGGTGCTCAGGTTCTACTTTACGGCTGGTATGACATACTGTGGTTGATTGTGCCGTTGTTCTGGCTTGGGGTGATGTTGTTTGCCCGCATTCATGTACTTGAAGCTTCGGGAGCCGGAGTGGGTTTTGGGGCAATGACCACTATGGGCATTCTTTTCGGTCAGTATTTATCGCCGGCACAAGACTTGGTGTATTCCGGTCTTTACCGTTTGAGCAGCACCTTTGTCGCAATTATTGCGGCTATGATGGTGTGCTATTTGGTACACAAACTCTTGAATCAGTTTGCGGGAACGCGATTTGGCGCTGCTTAAAATTGATACCCATAGTGCCTGGAAGAGCATGCAGCCACTTAATCAGCTGCATGCTTGTCTAAAATATCTAAACTCGAACGGTTTTTTACTTAGCTTGCGTCGTTTAACCCAAACTGTTTAACCACTTTGTCAAAATACTCCAGGTTTTGCTTAGCGTAATCGCGTTTTTCTACATAGCGACCCGGGAAGAAGTTTTTCTTAAAGCCGTAGGCGACAATATCCTTCAGGCGCTTCAGCGAAATATCAAAATTATCCACAGCTAACTGATATTCGTTACTTACCGTGGTACGAGAAACCAGACGGTTATCAGTACAAATAATGGTCGCCAGGCGGTTATCCAGCATGTGCTGGAAGTTGTGGTTTTTAATGTCGCCAATATCCGGGTTAGTTTGCAGGTTGCTGGTGAGGCAAACTTCAACGGCAATACGGCGGTCAGCAATATAAGAGGCCAGGCTTTCGCCATAAGCTTTCGGGTCTTCAATCGACGGGTCCTGAGTCATTTCCGGAGAGAATAACGAATAACCATGACCTAAGCGGTCGGCATGGCATTTGGTTAAGGCTTCAAAAATACTCTCGGCACCGTAAGCTTCACCGGCGTGCACGGTTTTCAGCAGAAAATTTTCGTGAGCGTATTCGTACACTTCTTTGAACTCGCCTGCCGGGTAACCAATTTCCTGACCGGCAATATCCAGCCCGACAATTGGCATGCCTTCTTCGTCACGCATACGAACGCTGGCGCGAACTAAGTCCATTGCGGCCGTTTTAATAACCTGCATAGGTTCAAAGTCACGCATTAACTGAAACATTTGTGTGTAATAAGGGGAAAACCCTTTTTTACCAAACATCCGCATGGCGCAGTTGATAATGCCGTAGTCAAATGGAGGTTTATCGCCGTTTTTAACGTCTGCGCGGTTGTTGTACTCTTTCCTTGCCCGCAAAAGGCCGTCGTTTACTACGTGCATTATGGTGTCAAAAGTAACACCTTTACCTGGGTCCATGAGTAGCTGAGGAGCAAAACGTACCTCAATGTAATTAACCCCTTCGTTTTGATTATCGACGGCTAATTCATAAGAGGCTTGCTCCAGGTTTTCTAAATCGCGCAAAGCGGCACAGGTGTACTGAAACCCATTGAGGTATTCACCCAAATTGTTGTAATGCGATTTAAATACCAGATCAAACAGGCCTTCTTCGGTATAGCTTGGAAGTTCGATATCAGCGCGCTTAGCCATCTCAATTAAGCTGCTGGCACGAAGGCTTCCATCAAGGTGCAAGTGCAAGTCAGCTTTAGGAATGGCTTTGATAAATTCGGGGGAATATTGCATTGAGAACTCCTGCCTTAAGGTTGCTTTGTCCCATAATGCCATAAAATCGTGCTAATCTCTGCCAGGATCTGACCACATTAACTTAAAAAAATAGAACAAAATGGCTTCTCTATATTTCACTTATTCGGCAATGAATGCAGGCAAAAGCACGTCGTTATTGCAAGTGGCGCACAACTACGAAGAGCGCCAACAACATGTCCTGCTGATGACGCCAGCTTTAGATGACCGGGCAGGTAAAGGGCGTATTGCTTCCCGATTAGGTATTGGTCGCGATGCGGTGTCTTTCACACACCGGACAGATTTAGCTGCCGTAGTCCGGGCTCGCTACATGCAACAGGCAATTGACTGTGTGTTAATTGATGAAGCACAGTTTTTAAGTGAAGAGCAGGTGTGGCAACTGTCCAGTCTGGCTGACACCGACAATATTCCGGTAATGTGTTACGGCATTCGCACCGACGCTTTTGGCAACGCTTTTCCCGGCAGCGCGGTGTTGTTGGCTATAGCTGACAAATTGGTGGAAATGAAAACCATCTGCCATTGCGGTCGCAAAGCAACCATGTCACTGCGCGTTGACGAGCAGGGAAATGCAATACGTATGGGACAGCAAATAGCTATTGGTGGCAATGATCGTTACGTTTCCTGTTGTCGTAAACACTGGAAAGAAGCCATGGGGCTGCGCTAAAACGGTCAAATAGAGTAAGGAATGTGGGTTTTAGCGAAGGCACTTGATGGTATACTGAGTTTCTCATTTTTTAGCCAGAAGTGACTATGCAAAGCTTAACAATTCCAAGACCTGATGACTGGCACCTGCATTTACGCGATGGTGCAATGTTACAAACTACCGTACCTGCAACCGCAGCAGTGTTTCATCGTGCTGTGGTTATGCCAAACCTGGTACCCCCGGTAACAACCGTAGCGGCCGCTATGGAGTATCGCGAGAGAATTTTGGCCGAAATTCCCGCTGGTATGAGTTTTCACCCGCTTATGGCTCTGTATCTCACGGCAGACACGACTCCAGAAGAAATTGCTGAAGCTGCTGCGAACGAGCATGTTATTGGCTTCAAGCTATACCCGTCAGGAGCCACCACAAATTCTGCCGCTGGTGTAAAATCGGTAGAAGCTCTGGCTCCGGTGCTGGCTGCTATGCAGGAGCATCAGGTGCCTTTGCTGGTGCATGGTGAAGTAACCGACAGCGACGTTGATATCTTTGACCGCGAAAGAGTCTTTATTGAGCGGCATTTAATTCCGATAACCGAGCGCTTCCCGCAATTAAAGCTGGTGCTGGAGCACATTACCACCGCCGACGCGGTTAAGTTTGTCGAAAATGCCAACAGTAATGTCGCAGCAACAATGACCCCGCAACACTTACTGATGAACCGCAACGACTTGCTGGTCGGTGGTATTCGTCCACACAACTATTGTTTGCCAATTTTAAAACGCCAGTCACACCAGCAGGCTTTGCAGCAGGCGGCCTTGTCCGGTAACCCTAAGTTTTTCCTCGGAACTGACTCAGCTCCGCATGTGCAGGCAAGTAAAGAGACTGCCTGTGGTTGCGCTGGTTGTTATTCAGCTCCAGCAGCAATTGAGCTTTATGCCGAGTTTTTTAGTCAGCATAACGCGCTGGATAAATTGGCAAATTTTGCCAGTGTTTTTGGAGCTGATTTTTATCAGTTACCCCGCAACACTGAGACCATTGAACTGGTTCAACAACCATGGACTGTTGCTGAAACGGTAGACACGGCAACAGGGCCTATGGTGCCTTATTGGGCAGGGTCTGATTTGCAATGGAAACTGCGCGGCTAGCCATTAAAGTTGTAGTGCGACAAATGGGTTATGACGAAGATCATAAACTGTAGCGAACCCGCGCTTTTTCTGATGAGCTTTGCAAAGTTTCTGTTAACATGGTTGAAAATAAAATAAAGGATGTTGTTGAGTGCTAGGATTTTCAAAGCAAAAACAAAATGATCACCGTATTTGCTTTCAAATAACGCAAAACAGCGTCCGTCTTCTCGTTGCTAAAGGCTCTGCTAACGCCCCCGAATTGATCGTTAATGACTACGAGCCAGTGCAGCGAGGTTCGTTACTTAAGCACGCGGATACCCTTTTGGGTAAATATTCCCGCTTGTCGTTAAAGCATGCGCAAGTCACCCTGGTGTTGGGAACGGATTTATACGAGTCGGTTCAGGTGGATAGGCCCATGCTGGATCCGGAAGAAATTTCGGAAAGCTTAAAATACAGTTTAAGCGACTTAGTGTCCTTTGCGGCTGATGAAATCATTGCCGACTATTATGAGTTTCCGGAGCAACCATCCGGTCAGGATAAAGTGGTTGCGGTTGCGGCGAATAAAAACGATTTAATGCCCTGGGTTGAGCTATTCAGTGAACATGACCTGAGCTTAACGGATATCGCCATTACTGAACTGACGTTACCGCGGTTAGCTGAAACTCAGAACCACGCTGAACTCACTTTATACCAAAATCCTGCTGGTAATTACCTTGCACAAATTAATACCCCCAAAGGGCTTATGTTTACTCGCTTGCTGCGCGGTGTGACCGATGTGTCTAAATACATAGAGAGCGAAATAGCAGCTGGTGCTTTAGAACCTTTGGCAACAGAGCTACAGCGCTCGGTCGATTATTTCGAAAGCCATTTGCGACAGGCCCCTATTAGTCGAATTATTCTCGCCGTAGAACATATGACGCCGGCGTCCCTTGAAAAGAGCCTGGCTGAGCTGTTAGCAGTAGAGTGCACTATGTATCAGTACCCGCAATGGTCCGCTGACTTACGCGAGGGCGACTACTCCGATCTTGCCGGTTTAGGTGCGTTAGTTGAGAGCGATTTATGAAGCAATGGGTAAATCTGTACCGCAGTGAGCTGAAGCCGGTAAAGCAGAGGCTCACACTAACAAAGGTAAGCTCTGTTTTGGGTGTTTGGCTGGCGCTGTTGCTCGTTGTGGTAGGTGTTACTCAGTGGCAAAAGGCAACAGTTGTGCAAAAGAATGAACAATTGTCAGCTACTCTGACTAAGCTCAATAATGACCTGGAGAGCAGTCGCGAGAGAATGTCCCGGCGGCAGCCAAGCCCGCAACTGCAGGCAGAAAAAGAGCAGTTGCAACAAGAATTGCAGGACGCCAGAAGTTTCAGTCAGCAAATTGCAGAGTTTCGGCAAAACCAGTCTTCATCCGTTAGTGAGTTTTTACAGGAACTTGCAGAGATCACCCCGGAAGACATTTGGCTAACCGATTTTTCAATGTCTGGTGAAAATATCCGTTTACACGGGCAAGCGCTAAACAGTGAAGCCTTAGTGCTGTGGATGGATAAATTTGGTCAGTCGAGCTTACTGGCTAATAAGCGTTTTTCGGTTGTAGAACTTAAACGCAGTGAGCAGGGTTATCAGCAGTTTTTGCTGCAAAGCGTCAGAAGCAGCGAGGGCGAATCAAACAATGAATAACTGGTGGTTACGCGCACAAGAAACCTTTAACTCTATGCCCGGGCGACAGCGAGCATTGTTGTCTCTGGCCGGTTTTTTAATTATTACCCTGCCACTTATGAGTTACGTTATTTCCCCAACGCTGGATCAGAGTAAAGCGCTTTCTGTGGAAAATGCCCGTATTGCTTCTCAAATAGAGCAGTCCGAGCAATTAGAGCAGGACTTGCAGGCGCAGTTAGCTAACGATATTGATGCTCCGCTCAGGGCTGAAATTAAGCAGTTGAAGCAGCGGTTAACTCAGGCAAAAGGCGATTTTTCGGGAAGCCAGGTTTTATTGCCCGCACAACAACGAAAGCAGTTTCTAAACAGTGTGTTACGTCATGCCTCGGAACTGGGAATGGATAGTTTAGAAGCTAAAGAGCCGACCGTCGTATTTGAAACCGGGTCTATTAAACTCTATCAGCATGCTGTGCAGGCGGAATTTACCGGACGCTTTTTCGCGGTATCCGACTTTGTGGATACGCTGCAAAAAGAATACCCGAATGTCCAGTGGGCCCGCTTTGACTATCAGGTAGGCGACTACCCGACAGCGAAAGTTACGATAGTCTGGTATCTGCTAAGTACGGATAAGGAGTTTATCAGTGCTTAAAGGAATTGCGTTGTTATTACTTATGGTCTCGGTATCAGCTTTTTCGCAAGAGCGGGATCCTACCCAGCCGCCGTTTACAGTAAGTCAGCCCACAGTAGAAATGGATAGTTGGGGACAGAATATGAAGCTGTCTCAAATTTATTATTCAGAACAGAGGCAATTAGCTCGTATTAACGGCGAATGGGTTAAGCCTGGTGAAAATATTGATGGATTTCGGGTTAACTCAGTTAATCCAAACAGCGTTATTTTAGAGAAGAACAACGAAAGAGTAGAGATTACTTTGTTTAAGCCGATAAAACAGAACGAGAAAGGCAATCCGGGGGCGGTACAATGAAGAAAGTTGCAGCAGGAGCGTTATTGTTGGCACTGAGCGGCTGTGCTTATCAACCGAGCTATTCTCCAGATGAAGCCAATAAAGCGATGAAACCCGAAGCTTCTGAGAAGAAAAAAGCAGAGGCTAAAAAAGAGTTGCCTGCAGAAGTCAGTAACTTTTTAAATCAGACGGTGAATAAAGAACAGGAAGATGGACTCGCCTTACTCGAGGAACCCCGGTTTGTGCTGCAGGCAGATGATGTCGACGCGAAAGCTTTCTTTTATGGGCTAGCGGCAGATTCTCCTTACAACATTTTGGTACACCCCAATGTCAGTGGCGAAATCTCGCTAAGCCTGAAAGACGTTACCTTAGACGAAACGCTGGATGCCGTGCAGGACATGTACGGTTTTGAAGTTCGTCGTACCGGGCGGACTATTCAGATATACCCTGCCGGAGTAAGAACTCAGACGTTCTCACTGGATTACTTGTCGCTTCGCCGCTTTGGTGTTTCACAGACTGAAATTTCAGGTGGAGGTGTGAGCGAGGAACGCAATAATCGAGACTTGGGTAACAATTCAGGAAGTAGGAACAGCAATACCCGTTCAGAAGGAACTCCTCTGCTTGGTAATAACGATGGGGAGTATCGCCGGGACAGCCAGCAGAATCAGTTGCAAGGCAACGGTTCCAGCATAAATACCCAGTCAGAGACCGACTTATGGGGCGGTTTAAAAGACGTTATTGAAGGCATTATTGTTGACGGCAATGTGGTGCTGTCGCCGCAGGCGGGTATTGTTAGTGTTACTGCTTCACCAAGTAAGCTGCGCGCTGTTGGTGATTTCATCACGGTTCTGGAATCTCGTCTGCAGCGTCAGGTTATTCTGGAAGCTCGTATTATTGAAGTAACTCTGAACGACGGTTATCAACAAGGAATAAACTGGAGTGATTTATACAATGGTAAGGCTGGCTGGGGAGTAGGGGTCGGTGTAGGATTTGATGGGACAGATCCGCTTCCTGCTGCTTCAACTATAGGTGGTCTATTCGGGTTAACGTATAGTGATGAAAGCAATAACTTTTCCGGCATGATTGAAATGCTGCAAACCCAAGGCACTGTGCAAGTATTGTCTAACCCCCGTGTTAGTGCGTCGAACAATCAGAAAGCAGTGATAAAAATTGGTGAGGATTCTTATTACGTAACTAACGTAGATTCCACAACTAACTTTGGAGGTGGGAATAGCGGAGCCGTATCCAGCTCCAATGTTGACTTAACGCCATTCTTCTCGGGTATTTCATTAGATGTAACGCCACAAATTAGTGATGACGGTGAAGTAATTCTGCACGTTCACCCATCGGTGGTAGAAACCGAAGAACAACAAAAAGTGATTACCTTAACAGAAGGTGAACTTGTGTTGCCGCTGGCGCGAAGCAATATCCGTGAGTCAGACACTATAGTAAAAGCACGCAATGGTGAAATCGTGGTGCTGGGTGGTTTAATGCAAACCACAAATTCCGAAGAAGTGGGCAAAGTCCCGTTACTGGGTGACATCCCGCTGTTGGGCGAGTTATTTACTAACCGCCGCAACCGCCAGGAAAAGAAAGAGCTGGTTATATTACTGAAACCGACTGTGGTAGGTGTTGATACCTGGCGCGATGAACTGAAACGATCTCGTGAACTGCTGCAAGAATGGTTCCCGGATATAGAGCAATAACTAAGGTAGTATGTACTTATACCATTACGGCTTACGCGAACTGCCCTTTACGATAACGCCGAACACGCAGTTTTACTACGACTTGAAAAGCCACCACGAGGCTTTTGAGGTGGTTTTAACGGCGTTAAAAACAGGGGAAGGTTTTATTAAAATTACCGGAGAGGTTGGAACCGGTAAAACTCTGCTGTGCCGACGTTTGTTAAACGATATTCCTGACTTTTTTAAAACCGCTTACATTCCAGACTCATACCTTGACCCGGCTGAGCTGAGGCTGGCCATTGCTCAGGAATTGGACCTGGAAACCGGGCAAATGACTAACCAGCAGCAGCTGGCGCGGGCATTGCAACAACGCTTGCTGGATATCAATAAAAACGGGCAGGCCGTGGTGATACTCATTGATGAGGCGCAGGCGCTGCCGGAAGAAAGTCTGGAAGCTTTGCGTTTATTATCCAACCTGGAAACTGAACGGCGTAAATTGGTGCATATTATTTTACTGGGTCAGCCGGAACTGGATGAGCGTTTATCACAAAAAGCTTTTAGGCAACTTCGTCAGCGAATCAGTTTTTCACATAAATTAACTGCCATGAACGCGGATGAAACGGCCGAATATATTGCGCACCGTATGGATGTGGCCGGTTATCAGGGGACCCCGATATTCGACTGGAAGTTAGTTCGGCGATTACACCGCTGCAGCCGTGGCGTACCCCGTTTAATTAACATGCTGTGCCATAAAATTCTGTTGCTGGCTTACGGAGAGGGGCGTCATCAGCTGTCGACGCGGGACTTAAAGCTAGCGGTCAATGACACCGAAGACGCGGAATTGACTCGCTCTGTATGGCTTCCCGTAACTGTGTCTGTGTGCTTGTTTTTTCTGGCGGCAGCCGCGCTCAGTTATTGGCAAATGGGTGGTTCGCTATGAGCGTTATTAATAAAGTTTTAAAGGACTTGGATCGTCGGGGGCAACAGCCCTTCTCGAAAAGGGCGGCGAGTAGCGCCGTTGAGCGCCGCAGTAGCCATCGTTTAGCCCTGTGGTTGTTAGCGCTTATGCTGGTAATTGTTCTGGCCTTAGTTATTTTCTGGTGGCAGTCGCGTTCAGAAAATACGATGACGGTAACAGAGAGTGAGCCTGCTGAAATGCCAAAACTGCAAGAACGGGTCGAACCATTCATTGATACTGCAGTGATAGAAGTGCCAGCTGAGCGAACTTCTCGCTCAGAAAGTGATTCACGGCAATCTAGTGAGATAGTATCACAAGACTTGGCTTCGGTTGTGGTTCCGGAAACCGAACCGGAAAAGGCCGAAGAAGCAGATTCCATGCCAGAAGAGCCTGTTGTTAACGCTGAAGACACCGAAAACGAGACGCAAAAAGGCGGTGAATTTAGCAAGCAACCCGTGCAGCTCTCGCCAGCAGAAATTTCCGCACAACATATTGAGAAGGCACAAAAAGCTCAGCAACAGGGTCGTTTAACTGCGGCGGAAGACCATTGGCGTAAGGCGCTTGCTGTTACACCTGAAAATAAAGAGGTGAGGAAAAAGCTGGCTGCTTTGCAGTTTGGCCGGAATAAGGTATCGCAGGCATTAACAACGCTAGAAGCCGGCTTTAAGCTGAACCCGGACGACTTTGAGTTTCGTCTGTTAAGTGCCCGTATTCTTGAAAAAGAAGCGCGGCCTGCCGCAGCACTGAGTTTATTGAAGCAAGCGACACCAGACGCCGGTGCCTATCCGGAATATGTCCAGAAACAGGCGTTGTTGGCCCAGTCTCAGGGTGATTATAAGACTGCTGCTGACGCATATCAGCGCCTTGTCGAGTCTGAACCGGAACAAGGCCGCTGGTATTTAGGTAAAGCCGTTGCGCAACAGGAGTTCGCGCCAGAAGTCGCTGTTGCCTCATATCAGGAAGCGTTTAAACGGATAAAACATCAGCCGACCCTGGATTTTATTGAGCAGCAAATTACGTCTTTACAGGTAACTGAAGCAGGTGAGCAATGAAGCGTCCTCGTCTTAAAATGCGATTAGGTGATTTGCTTGTTCACGAGCAAATCATCAGTGAAGAGCAGCTGCAAAAAGCACTAGAGCAACAGCGCATTAGCGGGCGTAAGCTGGGCGCGACCTTAACCGATCTGGGCTATATTTCCGAGCAACAGTTGCTCGAATTCCTGGCGCAGCAACTTAAACTGCCGCTTATCAGTATTTCTGAACGTAAAATTCCGGCCGAAGTCTTTAAGCTGCTTCCGGAAGTTCAGGCGCGTCGACATCGGGCATTGGTTATAGAAGCCAGTGAGGAGCAGGCGTTAGTTGGCATGAGTGACCCGGCCGACTTGTCTTCAATTGACGCCATTAACCAGTTGCTTGCTCCGCGCCAGGTTGAGCTTGCTGTGGTTCCTGAAAGCGAGTTGATGCAGGCGTTTGATAACCTTTATCGACGCACCAAAGAAATTGAAACCTTCGCCAGCCAGCTGCAGGACGAATACGAAGACACCAGCGAGTTTGAGCTGGGCCAGTTAAGCCTCGATGACGACACCGATGAAGCCACGGTGGCTAAATTACTGCAGTCCATTTTTGAGGATGCGGTGCAAGTTCGAGCCTCAGACATTCACATAGAGCCGGACGATCGTAAACTACGGATTCGCCAACGTGTTGACGGCGTCCTGCAGGAAAATGTGCTGGAAGAAACCAACATTGCCAATGCGCTGGTGTTACGTCTGAAGCTGATGGCTGGGCTGGATATTTCCGAACGACGCCTGCCGCAGGACGGACGATTTAATATTAAAATTCGCAAACACAGTATCGACGTGCGGGTGTCAACCATGCCGGTGCAATATGGTGAGTCCTGTGTATTGCGTCTGCTGGATCAGTCTGCCGGGCTGTTGTCGCTTGAGCAAACCGGTATGCCTGACGCTATTATTAAGCGTATACGGGCGCTAATTAAACGTCCGCATGGCATGTTGCTGGTAACCGGGCCTACCGGTTCGGGTAAAACTACGACGCTTTATGGTGCACTTAGCGAGCTGAATACCGAAGGCAAAAAGGTGATTACGGTTGAAGACCCGGTTGAGTACCGTTTGCCACGTATTTCGCAAGTGCAGGTGAACAGTAAAATTGGATTGGATTTCTCACGGGTTCTGCGCACCACCTTACGTCAGGATCCCGACATTATTATGGTTGGTGAGATGCGCGACCACGAAACGGTTGAAATTGGTTTGCGCGGCTCTATTACCGGTCACCTGGTTTTATCTACTCTGCATACCAATGACGCCATTACCAGTGCTATGCGCTTAATTGATATGGGCGCGCCTTCCTATTTGGTCGCTGCTGCGCTACGAGGCATTTTGGCACAACGTTTGGTGCGTCGGGTGTGCGATAAATGTGCAGAGAGTTATCAGCCGGATGAAGCCGAAAGTCAGTGGCTGGAGCATTTACGTGAGGGTAGCTCGGGCTATTCTTTTAAACGCGGAGTTGGTTGCCAGACATGCAACCATACCGGCTACCGTGGGCGTATTGGTGTGTTCGAACTATTGGAAATGAATACACCAATGATGGATGCCTTGCGTGATGGCAATACACGAGAATTTGCAATAGCCGCGAAAGCGCATCCGGGGTATCAGTCTATGGCTACGGTAGCGCTGGACTATGCCCGCGAGGGTATTACCAGCGTCGACGAAGTTTTATTTCTGGCTGAAAGTGTTGAGGACAGCATCTGATGCAGTTTCGGTATCGTGCGCGGGACAAAGCAGGGCAACTGCAGCAGGGCTCCCTGGATGCCAGTGATGAGCGCAATGCTGCCGATGTACTGATGCGTCGCGGCTTGGTACCGTTATCGATTAATTCTGTAAAAAGTCAGAGCTTTTCCTTCTTGAATAGTGGCTTTGGGGAAAGTTTAAAGTCTGCGTTTCAGCAAAAAGTGTCGCTGGACGAGCTGATTATATTCTGCCGCCAAATGTATTCGCTGACCCAAGCTGGTATTCCTATGCTGCGGGCTATTGAAGGGCTGGCAGATACGACCCAGAACAAGCGGTTACGTAAAACTTTGCAGGATGTGCATGAGCAACTGGAGCGGGGACGAAACTTGTCGTCAGCCATGGCAAATCACCGGGGCGTTTTCCCGCGGCTGGTTATTGCTATTGTGCATGTGGGCGAAAATACCGGGCAGTTGGAAGAGTCTTTCCAACAACTGGCGGTTTATTTAGAAAAAGAGCAAGACACCAGAAAGCGGATAAAAGCCGCCACTCGCTACCCAAGCTTTGTTCTTATTGCGCTTGTCATTGCCATGTTTGTACTGAACATTTTTGTGATCCCAACGTTCGCTTCTATGTTCAGTCGGTTTAATGTTGAACTGCCATGGGCAACCCGTGCCTTGTTGGGCTCGTCTGAGTTTTTCGTCGCCTATTGGCATGTGTTATTGCTTGCAATGGTCGGTACTTTTTTCGGCATCAGATATTACATAGCGACCGACAACGGAAGACTGAAATGGGACAGTCTGAAGTTAAAAATACCCATTATTGGCTCCATTTTAATGCGCTCCATGTTAGGTCGTTTTGCCCGCAGTTTTTCGGTCATGATAGGGGCCGGTGTTCCACTGACACAGGCTTTATCTTTGGTTGCCGAAGCGGTGGATAATGCCTGGATGGAAAAACGCATTATTGAAATGCGCCGCGGTATTGAACGAGGCGAGAACTTGTCGCGAGTTGCCCGTCAGTCAGGCCTGTTTACGCCATTAATTTTGCAAATGATATCGGTGGGTGAAGAAACCGGCCGGGTTGATGTTTTGTTGTTAGAAGTCGCGGAATATTACGAGCGTGAAACCGACTACGACCTCAAAACCTTAACCGCTCGTATTGAACCAATAATGATAGCCGTCGTAGCCGTTATGGTACTGATTCTCGCGCTGGGCATATTTACCCCAATGTGGGACATGATGAGCGCGTATCAAGGACGATAATGACCAGAGCCGCAACGGATGAGCGCAAGGGTATTCAGCGGCTGCAGAATATTCTGGTGGTATTACTGTTGTTGGTCTTAACCGCGGTGGCGGCCAGAATGGTTTTGGTTGATGAGCCGCAAAAATGGCGGCAGACCGAGTTAGATGTTGCGGTTTCGCGTTTTATAGACTCGCTTTGGCTGGCCAGAACCGAGTGGATGCGACGTGGTAAGCCAAAAGAAATTGCTTTGTTGTACGAGAATAAAACGCAGCAAACCACGGTAGTAATGAATGAACAAGGGTGGCCGTCGGTTGAGCCGGGATGTTTGCAGTTATGGCAGCATCTGGGCAGTAACGTGCCCGGCAGCGCTTTAGATACGGAATTAGAGAACGGGAATTGTCATTACAGAATTAACCAAAAACCTTGGTTTTCCTATAAAAGTGACCGGGGTCAGGTTGTTCGGAAATAACCCGGGAACCCGGTGTTAAGTGTTAAGGAAATGTAATAAAATGGATTCTATTGGAGTTTTAGTATGAGAGCTAAAATGAGTAAAAGACAGCAGGGTTTTACCATCATCGAGCTGATTATTGTCGTGGTCATTCTCGGCCTGTTGGCAGCCGCTGCCATTCCGCGCTTCACCGATGTATCATCGGATGCTGAAGACGCCGCCCTTGAAGGGGTTGCCGGTGGCTTTGCCAGTGCGGTTGGCATTGTGCGCGGCGAATGGGAGCTTAGCGGTCGTCCGAAAGGGGCAAACGGCACGGGAGCCGGGGCTGAGGTGTCTATGGACCAAATTCAGCTTTACGTAGACGGCAGCACCGGTTATCCGGTGAGTGGTGACAATGCAAATGCGCATGACGAAAACTTAGCTGCAACGGACTGCGTCAGTGTTATGCAGTCTATTTTGCAGGGCGCACCAACGGTCACAACCAATTTTAATAACCTGAACGAAACACGCTATTTTACTTACGTGACACAAGATAGCGCAGCAGGTAACGATATGTGTGTTTACTATTTAGCGAACACCATAAAAAATGAAACAGAAGCTCCGTCGGGTGATGATTATCTGACAGTGGGCAATGCTTTCGTTTATAATCCACGCAACGGCGGCGTGAGTATTCACAGCAACAACCAGTAAGTTTTTTTACAACAATTGAGAGTTTTAATTATGCGCAATCAAAAAGGTTTTACCCTGATCGAACTGATCATCGTTATTGTAGTTTTGGGGATTTTAGCAGTAACGGCTGCGCCTCAGTTTATTAATTTTGCGGGTGATGCTCGGTCGGGAACACTTGATGGGGTGCGAGCTTCAATGCAAAGCGCGTCGACTTTAATCAATGCAAAAGCAAAGGTTCAAGGCACTGATGAGTCTCAAACTACGGATGCCACAAATTCTCCTACAGTTTCCAATAACGGAACGGACATCGCCGTAGCCTACGGGTACCCAGATGCTGTAGAGATTGACGGTCTACTTGATATAAATGCAGGCGACTTTGGGGTTGTCTATGAGACCGGTACTGATGCGGAAGAAGTAAGTTCGACGCTAATTTATGCAGTGGGACAAGGTGTACCAGAAGCGGATGCCACTTCAGGATGTTTCGTACGTTACTCTGAACCGACTTCAGCTGGTTCAAAACCAGAGTACGAAAAAATTGACGACGGTTGCTAAAGCACTTGAAGCCCGCAGGACCTTCTGCGGGCTTTCATAATTAAGGCCAGCTATGAAGTCCAAAGGCTTCACCCTCATAGAACTCATCATCATACTGGTGATCATCGGTATTCTTGCCGTATCTGCTGGTCCTGTCTTCTTTGATAACTCCGGTACACAAAGCCAAGTTGTACGACAAAAGGCAATGAGTATTTTGCGCAGCATTCAGCAACAAGCGATGCAAAACACCGATAAACCGCTTGAGTTGCAGGTAACCCAAACAACATTGGGTATGCCTCCTTATAATAACGAGAACAACCTGCAAATAAGTAATAGCGACATAGAGTTTTCACCTGCGGATTTTACAATAGGTTTCAATGGCTTAGGTCAACCAACTCAAGACTGTGAAGGTGGTTGCACTATTACCCTTAAGGAAAGCTCTGGTATAGACCGGGTCATTAGCATTAATAAAGAGGGCTTTATTAATGCGCAATAACTTCTCTAAGGGCTTTACGCTTATTGAACTGATTGCCGGAATTGTGGTTATTGCTATTGTCACACTTGTGGTGACGTCTGGTCTGGGCCTGCTTTTTCGACAAAGCGTAGAGCCCTGGCAGCAGGTAAGAGCAGCAGAAGCCGGGCAAAGTGTAATGAACGAAATAATGGCCCGGCGTTTTGATGAAAACTCTAATGTAGGTAATCAGTATGTGCGCTGTGGTGAATATGATGCAAATGACGAAAAAGTAGAGTGTACTCTTCCTATTAATTTAGGGCCTGATAACGGAGAGAGTCAGAGAAAGCAGTTTGACGACGTAGACGACTATCATGACTTAAGGCTCGATGGTGCAGAACTTAGCGGTTCATCTCCGAATCGCTACAATGGCTTTGAAGCGTCAGTGCGTGTTACATATAAAGAAAAGGATAAGCTGAAAAGAATCACAGTCATTGTCACAACACCTCAAGGCGAAAGTATCGAATTCAGCACCATAAAAGGAAATTGGTAATGAATGCGCAGCGAGGTTTTACTTTAGTCGAACTGATTATCGTCATTGTATTGCTGGCGATTATCGCTGGTTTTAGCTTCCAGTTTGTGGGTATTGGTGCGCAAATGTTTTCTACTGGTGCAGAACGTTTGCAAACGATTGAGAAAAGCCGCTTTGCTATTGAACGAGTGACGCGGGAAATTCGTGGTGCCGTGCCTAACAGCGTACGTGAGAGTGGTCAGTGTATCGAGTTTGTTCCTATTGTAGTTGCTGGAACGTATTACAATGCACCTATTTCCCCATACTCAGGTAGTGAAATGACGTTGGTGACCTTTGCTGACAGCCTTAGTACTGAGGTTAATGGAAATGAACGAGTCTTTATATATGCTACTCGGCCTAATTTTATTTACGCAGATTCTGGGCGTCGTGCTGATATTCAAAGTTATGAGAAAATAAATAATATTGAATTTGAATTAACATTTAATGAAGAGGTTCGTTTTGCGAAAGAATCTCCTTTAAAACGAGCCTATATTGGTGCTAAACCAGTGAGGTTCTGTTTGTTTGGTGACGAGCTATCTCGTGAAGAGCGCAATTGGGAAGGGGATATAGAAAATTCTGCCTTGATTGCGACTGGCGTTAGCTCTGATAATCCCTTTGACGTAACCACCAATAATCAGCAAAGCAATAACATTGTAACCATCCAACTTCAGTTTGGCGAAAATGCTGACGAGCAAGTTTTCTATTATCGCGAGGTGCACATACCCAATGCGCCATAACAGCTCATTAAAATCAGTTAATAAGCAGCGAGGAAGCACACTGGTTATAGCGGTGTTTGTTATTGTTGTGCTCGGTGGTTTAGTTGCCGCATTGGCGAGTTTATTAAGAACCTCCTCTGAGAGTGTCGTAATAGAAGTGCTGGGGACACGCAGTTATCTAGCTGCGCAGTCAGGTTTAGAGCAAGCGATGATGACGGTTTATTCGTTGGGCGATGAGCCTGAAACCAATTGCAGCGTCATTGCTACTCCCGAGGATGAACCTTTCAGTTATGAATCCCCTGGGCTTCAACAATGTCATGTAAATATTAGTTGTGGTTGTGCAATTCTTAGCTTTGATGGCGAAACAACAACTAGCTCTGACTGCGATGAAGAACCGGTTGAGCTGGGAGTCTCATTTACTCACTTGGTTATAACTTCTAAGGCGGTCTGTGAAGCAGGGGCACAACGAGCGTCACGCCAACTGCAAATTGAAACACGAGTGAAGAATTAATGAGCCTGTTCAAAGCACTTAAGTTAATCATAATCTCTGTAACCGCCTTTGCGTCTCTTCCCGCTCTGGCTGACAATTACAATCTGCCCAATAATAATCTCCCCGGGTGTTCTAAATCTGGTAATACCTATACCTGTCCTAACGGGTTAAATCTGAATTTCCGCGACCGAATTCAAATTTCTGGCAATAATTCGGTTGTGATCAATGTAGATGGTAATTTTAATCTTGGTTCTGAAATGCGCATTAACGAGAATGGCGGCGCTCAGCAGTTAACAATCACTACTACGGGTTCATATAACGGCGGCTTTCAAAGCGTTATTAACGCGAATATTAGTAGTCAGCAAAACATTACCCTAGCCAATGAAAACATTTTTTCCGGTTCTTTAGTTGCGGCAAACGACGTATCAGTGGGGTTTCGAACAAATATTGATGGCTCCATCCGCTCGACCAGCGGCAGCGTTATTTTACAGGGTGAAAACAGTATTACGGGTAATGTTGATGCCAGAGATAATGTCATTGTGCGCTTCTTAACTGAGGTAAATGGCAACCTTAACGCTACAAACGGGAATGTCGTACTCGAAGGACAAAACGATGTCTCCGGTGCTATTTTCAGTGGCGGTGATACCATTTTACGTTTTCGTTCAGACGTAGAGGGGGCGATCACCAGTAACGGTCGCGTTGTGTTAGAGGGCGAAAACACCGTTAATGGCAATATTATTGCCGGCGACGACGTAACACTTAGATACGGCTCCGATGTAAATGGTGATATTGATGCAGATGGTAGCGTAACGCTGGATGGAGCGAATATTGTTGATGGAAATATTAACGCTACTGACAGGGTCACCATTCCTAACTCAAGCACGGTAACAGGCTATGTGAATGCCCCGCAGATTATTGACGAAAGTAATGTTCAGGGAGAAACCTGTGACATCAACAACAACGAAGGGCCTTGCGGGAGTGAACCGCCCGACCAGCCGTTAGACGGGCTTGGTTACTGGGCTTTTGATCAAGTCGAGTGGAGAGGGCAGTTTGGTGAGGTTCTGGATATTTCCGGCAACGGGCTGCACGGGCAAGCATTAAGAGGTGCAAATACTTCAGGGTTTAATCCGGCAATCGCAGGCACCTGCCGTTATGGCAAATTTAATGGTGATAACGCAGTGCGCGTAGATAACGCTCAGTCAATTGCTAATGCTGAATCTGTAAGTGTTGCGTTTTGGTTTAAAGGCAGTGCTACTGGGCAAAATCAGTCGGATCGTTACCAGAGTCTTTTAGTGATAGGTAACGGACCTACTGAGGGGGCTTCCGGACGTTTCGAAGTTTACCGGCAGGACACCCGCGATGGTGGCGGACTCTATTTTGAAATACGCCGAAATAACGGCGAAATTGTTAATGTCGAGGCAGGTAACACGCGACAAGGGCAAACAAATTTGCTGGACGATAACTGGCATCATTTGGCGGCTTCCTATGACCGTAATGCACGTCGTTTAACTCTGTATATTGACGGGCAACAGGCAGATCAAACCTCATTTAATGGGTCATCTAATTTGAACGCTGTTGCCCCCCGTTTGTATATTGGCGGACAAGGAACCGGGGAAAACAGTTTCTACGGCGAAATTGATGAGGTTTTTATTGATGACAAGGTTCTCACCCAAAGTGACGTGACAACATTAAAAAGCATTACGCGACCTTGCAATGATCAACGGCCACTTTGTGAAGATGTCTGGCCTGTTGCTTTTGAAGTGCCTAATAACGTTCCCAAACCTTTTGATTTACCTGATCGCTCCTACAATACGCAGCTTCCCGCGCAGTTGCAGCCAATTGATTACTTACGTACCGGAAACTTCGGTAACACTGGCTTTAATTACACAACCAATGGGCAAACCTCACGTGTCTATATTGATGGCGATGTGACTATTCAATCGGGGCGTCGTATTAATGTTGGCGGTAATGCTAATGAAATGATGCTGATTGTAACGGGTGATTTGACGTTAGAGCAGGATGTGCAGTTTAACGGGTACATATACGTTGCTGGTAATTTTCTTTTTGAGCGTAGTTTCTTCTTTTGGCAGACATCAGAGGTAACCGGCGGAGTGAGTGTTGGCGGGAGAAGCTTTGCTACAGGTAACTTCGGCTTTTTTGACCCCGAGGTGAATTATCAGGCGCCTGTAGAACCCATTGCCGGTGGTAATTTTTGCAGAGCTTCTGATACGGCTCCACCCGTGTCGCCAGTGCATCATTACCAGCTGTCCTATAACAGCCCGGCATTGACCTGCGCGGCTGCTGATATTGAGGTTACCGCCTGTGCCAATGCCAACTGCTCTGAACTGTATGAGGGGAGTAGCACCGTTCAGCTAAATTCTACGGCTGGCGACTGGTCAACGAACCCTGTTTCGGCTTCTCCTGTGGGTAGTACAAGCCTGGAGCAGACTAATGCCGGCATTTATCCTCTAGCTGTTGAAACTACAGGAACCTTACCGCTCCCGCAGAACCCGATACGCTGTTTAGTTAATGGCAACTTGTCGGAGAGCTGTAATATTGAGTTTAGTGATACCGGATTCATTTTCACTAGTGGGGATAACTTTGAGGACACTGATATTCCGTCACAGGTGTCAGCCGTGCCTTTTAGCAACCTACAATTGCGCGCAGTGGAAACGAACAGTCAGACACTGGCTTGCCAGGCTGTGACGCAGCCTTTGAACTCGGTATCTATGAGTATGAACTGTGTTGACCCTGACCAATGTTTGATGGGGGCGTCTGTTAATGAAATCGAGGTGACAGAAAATAACACCAGTAACATCAGTGTTAGCTTTACTGACGGAAAAGCGCCTCTGGAAATCAACTATAAAGACGCTGGTGCTATCAATTTAACAGCGCAAGCGACTTTACCTAACGGGAAAACACTAAGAGGGACGTCAGAAGCTTTTGTTTGGCGGCCTGCAAGTATTGATGTGGAAGCCAGTCAGGATGCCTCAAGCAATTACGAGGGAACTATCTTAGCCAAAGCCGGAGACGTTTTCACCGCGCGGCTTGCCGCGATTAATGATGAAGGTGATGTAACACCAAACTTTGGTAACGAAGCCAATCCTGAAACATTACAGCTTATGGCTCAGACTGAGGCGGTAGAATCTTATAACGGTGAAATAACGAATGCTGATGGGTTTACTAAAGATGGAGCCGGAATCTTTACAAATTCGGGGCTGACTTATACTGAAGTCGGTTCAACTCGGGTAACTGCATATATAGGAAGCCAGAATTATTTGCCTGGCTACCACGGTTCTCCAGTTATGTTGACAACCGAGAGTGAGATAGGAAGGTTTATTCCTTACGAATTTCAAATGGAAACTTTCGGTGGTTTCAGCGGTGTCTGTAACCGGAATAATGCAGGCCAGGGCGACGAATTTTATTATATCGGGGAGGCGCAGCTATTAGGACCAAGCTTTGCCTTAACAGCGGTAAATAAAAATGGTGAAACGACTAAGAATTATCCGACAGACGTTGTTGAGGGTGAATTGGAGTTTTATCCGTTTAATGGCGCAAATGGTAGTCCTGAACCGTTGAACCCAGGCCAACTGTTTGCAACAGACGTTGAACTTGAATGGGGGCAGAATGAAGATAGCGCGGGAACGGCTACGTTCAAGTTGCCAGCTCCGTCTGTTACTTACCGCCGAAACATTGCAGAAGAAGGCCCTTATGAAGACTATAAATTGGGAATTCAGTTTAATGATAGCGAAGGCGACAATTATTATTCGATAATAACAGAGTCTAATCTTCCGGCGGCTGCCCAGGCACCAGCATTCAAACTGTATGATAGTGTAAAGTTACTTTACGGGCGCTTTGTTTTAGATAATATCTTTGGCGCCGAAGTTGATGATCTTCCGCTGTCTGGTCGAGCCCAGTTTTGGAATGGTGATAATTTCGTCATAAATACTAATGATAACTGCTTTACTGTCTCAGTATCCAAACTCGATGTCCTATCGGCTATCGATCCTACAAAGGATCCGGTTATAAGCTTAGACACTGAATCTATTGAGCTGTCAGATACGCCGGACTCGGTCAGTTTGGCTGAAGGTGAATTGCAGGAAGCATATAGTCCAATGGAAGACCTGTTGCGCTGGCAAGCTTATGGTTCTGCAGCCGAATTTACTTTCGAGCTGACTGTTCCTTCATTTTTGCAATACGATTGGGACGGCGACAGTAACTACCAAGATAACCCCATGGCCGAAGGTACATTCGGTATTTACCGGGGCCGCGACCGGCAAATTTACTGGCAGGAAGTGGGTTGGTAGAACGAATTATAACGATTAATCGACAATTCGATGACAATGCCTCTTGCTCTTTTGTTAACAAGCAAATAGCATAAAGCAGAGTTTAAACGAAAAATGCGGACGTTGACGAACGTTCATAATTATTACAATAACGATAGTGCGACTACAGCTTTGGCTTTTACGCCGCTTTGTTATTTTTTCAAGCTTGGAATGGAAACATGATGCGATTGGCTCGACTGGCCCTGGTAATGGCCTCTACATTGACATTCGCCTCGACGGCTCTTGCTCAGCAGGAGATGACTGTCGAAGAAATTGCTAACCAAATTTCGACTCTAGAGAGCGATTTTGAAAACTTTTCTGGCACCGTAAACACGCTTCAGCAAGAAGAGCGGGATCTGCGGGAAAAGTTACAAAACTTGCGTGAGCGCAATAGCGAACTGGAAACGAAACGCGAATCAGCACTGGCGGAAATGAATGACCGCTACCAACGTTTGGTGGAAGACCCAACAATTGATATTGCTGGCGCTCAAGAAGCGTACAAGCAAGCTGTTATGGCTCACCAGCAGAATAAAGCAGACATTAAGCAGCAAGTGAGTCTGGTTAGTGAGAAAGCGCGCGAAGTAGAAGAAGCGCGTGTGAGCAAACATAGCCTTATTAATGAAATTGAGACGCTAAAAGAGCAACGCAATTTAGCGCGTGTTGGTCGCTTAGAAAATGAATTTAACCGTACTGGCGAACTTGAAGTGAGTCAGTCAATTAGCTGTGACCGCCAGGAAACACTGGGACAGTGTGAAAATCGCGGCAAACTCATGGCTAAGCAAAAAGCATCGAAACAGTATCTTGATACCATTCTGGATGGTTTAAGTGAGGCTTCTCTGGCTCGCGAAAACATTGAAAAAGCCAGTCCGAATGTACAAATTCTAGGTTCTAAAACGGTCAGTAATGGCTTTAGCGGTGCCGGTAACTACGGTGTCAAACTGGCGGTTGAACTGCGTGGTCAGTTGCCGAAAAGCCAGGCTTGTACGTTGCTAAATGTCGATATGCGCTATTGTGCGTCGGAGCAACGGCCGGGGGAGCTGCAAGCGGGTGATGAGGAAACGGTTGATAGCTCCGTCATGCACCCGTTAACCATACGCTCTAACGTGTATGACGATGAAGTTGTTATCGATGGTGTTAGCTATGGTTCTACCCCGCTGGAGGTTATGCTCCCGGGTGGTGAACATCAGATTGAAATTCTTAAGTATGGTTACTCTGCCTATGCGGAGAAAATCTTACTAAAAGACGCTACCGCTATTCGGGCTGAATTAGAGAAGTCGGATTACTCTTTTACTCGCGGCGAAAAAATTCAGGATATTCTGTATCGCGATGTTCGTGGTCCTGAATTGGTTGTCGTTCCTGCGGGTAAATTTAAAATGGGTGACCTGGTCGGAAATGGTTTACCAAACGAACGTCCGGCAGAGACGCGTGAAATTCCAACCGCATTGGGTATTTCTGATACTGAAATTACGGTTGAGCAGTTTGGCAACTTTGTAGAAGATACCGCTTATGTCACAGAGGCAGAGAAAAACGGTACTTGCGCAAGCCTAAGTAATGGTCGCCCTCAGTTTAATGAAAAGCTGAGCTGGAAAAATCCTGGATTCAAACAGTCTGAAAGCTCTCCGGTGGTTTGCGTCAGTTATAACGACGCACAGGCTTATGCTGAATGGTTAACTCAAAAAAGTGGTTTTAAATACAGCATTCCCACTGAAGCGGAATGGGAATACGCTGCACGCGCCGGGTCGGAAACCGATTTCTGGTGGGGAAATGATGTTGGTTATGGCAAAGCAAACTGCCGTAACTGTGGAACAGATTGGTCAAATACACGTCCAGCTCCGGTAGCTAGTTTTCATCGTAACCCCTGGGGACTATACGATACTGTCGGTAACGTCTGGGAGTGGGCTGAAACCGATGAGGGTGTTGTAGTTAAGGGCGGAGCCTGGAACTTTACACCAAGTTTGGCAAGAGTTTCGACAAAAATGGAACTTCCGTCAGATTTTAACTCCAACTACATTGGATTCCGTGTTGTAAGAGCTCAGTAAGTACTTACTGCGCTCTTTGCTGTCACTCTGTTAGCTTATAAGTAGGGATATACCGCTTCATGTTTAAAAAAATTCGCGGCCTTTTTTCAAACGACCTTTCTATTGACCTGGGAACAGCGAATACGCTTATCTACGTCAAAGATGAGGGTATCGTTCTGAACGAGCCGTCTGTTGTTGCCATTCGTCAGGAACGCTCAGGCGGGCCAAAATCTATCGCCGCCGTTGGTGCAGCAGCAAAACAAATGCTGGGTCGTACGCCAGGAAACATTCGTGCCATTCGTCCTATGAAAGACGGTGTTATTGCAGACTTCTATGTGTGCGAGAAAATGCTCCAGTTTTTCATTAAACAAGTGCACGACAGCCACTATTTCCGACCTAGCCCTCGTGTTCTGGTATGTGTTCCATGCGGATCAACTCAAGTAGAACGTCGTGCTATTCGCGAATCTGCACTGGGTGCCGGTGCGCGTGAGGTCTACTTAATTGATGAGCCAATGGCCGCTGCTATCGGTGCTGGCTTACCAGTGTCTGAAGCTACGGGTTCAATGGTGGTTGATATTGGTGGTGGTACAACGGAAGTTGCCATTATTTCATTAAATGGTGTGGTTTATTCATCATCGGTTCGTATTGGTGGTGATAAATTTGACGAAGCCATTATTAACTATGTTCGCCGTAACTTCGGTGCACTTATTGGTGATGCAACTGCTGAACGTATCAAGCACGAAATTGGTTCTGCATTCCCGGGCGAAGAACTGAAAGAAATAGAAGTTCGTGGACGCAACCTTGCTGAAGGTGTTCCGCGTTCATTTACTCTTAACAGTAATGAAATTCTGGAAGCTTTGCAGGAACCTTTAATGGGTATTGTCAGTGCAGTTATGGTTGCGCTGGAGCAGTCTCCACCAGAGCTTGCATCGGACATATCCGAGCGCGGCATGGTGTTAACTGGTGGTGGTGCGTTACTGAAAGACATCGACCGTTTGCTTCTGGAAGAAACAGGCATTCCGGTTATTATTGCTGATGATCCGCTAACTTGTGTTGCACGAGGCGGCGGTAAAGCTCTGGAAATGATTGATATGCATGGTGGTGATTTATTCAGTTATGAGTAATTCATGAAGACGCTGTTTGCCCGCGGTCCATCCTTACTCTCCAGGCTAGTGCTCGCACTAGCCTGTTCGTTTCTGCTGATCTTTATTGACCACCGGCTTCAGGCAATGAAGCCGGTTCGGCTATTTTTGAATTCTCTGGTGGCTCCGGTTCAGTATTTGGCTATTTTGCCAGAACAGCTGCTGGACGGTGTCTCCGAATCATTAAAAACCACGTCGCAGTTAAGCGATGAAAATAAGCGGCTAAAGCGGGCTATTCTGGAATTACAGGGTGAGCAACAGCAACTTCGCTTTCTTCAGAACGAGAATAAACGGCTACGGGAACTTCTTGGTTCAGACGCCCGCGACTCAGTCCGGCGTATGGTTGCCGAGGTCATCGCCGTTGCCTCAGAGCCGTTTTCCCAGCAACTGGTTATTAATAAAGGCACGCTGAGCGGAGTGTATGAAGGCCAGCCCGTACTAGACAGCAATGGCATTATTGGACAAGTGCAGGATGTAGGCGGTAATACCGCTCGTGTATTGCTACTCTCAGACCAGAGTCATGCGATATCTTTGCGTTCAGAGCGCAATGATATTCGTGTACTGGCGCAGGGAACCGGCGATATCGGACGGCTGGAGTTGATGTTTATTCCTCACAGCACAGAGCTAAAAGAAGGGGATCTCCTAATGTCTTCGGGGTTAGGGGGCATATTTCCTGAGGGGTATCCGGTGGCAACAATTCGACAGATTGTCAGAGATGAATCTCTCCCTTTTGCTAAAGTGATAGCGGATCCCGTCAGTGCGCTTGACCGCGTTCGTAATGTTCTATTGTTGTGGCCAAGCGACGGCGAGCAGCAACCTATTTTTGATGAGGACGAGGAATGATCGTGATAAAACCCGGCTTCATTACGTTGTTGATAACCTACACCATTGCTCTGACTCTGATGGTTATGCCAATGCCGGCTGCATTCGATACCTTTCGGCCTGACTGGCCAACTTTGGTTATGTTGTACTGGATAATTGCCTTGCCGCACAGGGTAAATATGGGAACCGCTTTAGTGCTCGGCGTGCTGAGCGATATATTACTGGGTTCTATTGTCGGTGTTCATGCTTTAGGTATGGTCGTTGTCACTTATTTTGCGGCACGTCATTTTCAGCGTATTCGCAATTTTGCTTTAATACAGCAAGCATTGGTTATTGCCGTGCTGATTTTTATTAAGCGCTTTGTTGTGTTTGAAGCTAATGTGTTTTTGCACGACGCTGAATTTACGTTCTCTTACTTCTGGCCAGTACTCACTTCAGCTGTTTTTTGGTTATGGGTATTTCCGTTACTGCGAAAAGTTCGTCGTCAATTCGGAGTGGTGTAATGCGCCTGCTGCTCGCTTCTTCTTCTCCCCGTCGGCGAGAGCTGCTAACGCTATTGCATAGACCCTTTGATTGCGAAGTTCCGGAAGTAGAGGAGCTACGAGGGGCTAATGAGAATGCCGGTGACTATGTGACTCGCCTGGCGGAAGAAAAAGCTCAGACTGTGTCACAACGCCAACAAACTCCCTGCTTGGTGATTGGTTCTGATACCCTGATAAGCTTTAAGGGGCAAGTGCTGGAAAAACCAGAGAGTTATGAACATTTCAGTCAAATGATGAAGCAGCTTTCCGGTCAGACACATCAGGTTCTGACATCAGTTAGTGTTTGCCACTGGAATAGTCACCGAGTGGTTGCCCGCGAAACGGCTTTAGTAACAACGCAGGTGGAGTTTGCCGCACTGAGCCAGGAAGAAATAGATGCTTACTGGGCAACCGGTGAACCTCATGATAAAGCGGCTGGCTATGGTATTCAGGGCTATGGCGGAAAATTTGTAAAACGTATTGAGGGTAGCTACTTTGCTGTAGTTGGCTTACCTTTATATGAAACTGAACAGTTATTGCGGATGTTTGAAATGACAGGTGAAGTCGATGAGCGTTGAAGTCCTAATGAATGTGACCCCCACAGAGACTCGTGTAGTGCTTGTTGAAAATGGCATCCTACAGGAAGTCCATATTGAACGTCAGGCAAAGCGTGGCTTAGTTGGTAACATCTACATGGGGAAGGTATCACGGGTGTTGCCGGGAATGCAGGCGGCGTTTATTGATATTGGCCTCGACAAAGCGGCCTTTTTACATGCCTCGGACATTGTCGTTCAGGTGGATGGTGATGATTTACCCCGACCTGACGAAAAGCCGCAACAAAGCATCACTGAACTAGTGCATCAGGGGCAACATATTATGGTGCAGGTGGTTAAAGACCCTTTGGGAACCAAAGGAGCGCGTTTAACCACCGACATCACCCTACCGTCACGGTACCTGGTCTTTATGCCTAAGAGTGACCATGTAGGCGTCTCTCAGCGCATTGAAGAAGGCGAGGAGCGGGAACGTTTGCGGCAGTTGGCAGAAGAGGTCAGTAAAAGCGACGGAAAATTCATTGTTCGTACAGCGGCAGAAGGTGCCTCAGATCAGTCGCTGCGGGGCGATGCTGACTTTCTGTTCCGGTTGTGGGAGAAAATAAAGGCGCGGAAAAAGTCTCAACGCAAAGTGGGCATGCTGTACGAAGATCTGAATCTTTCCTGTCGTGTATTGCGTGACTTTGTCGGCGAAGAAATAGAGCGCATTCGGGTCGACTCCAAAGTCACCTTCGATACGCTCAAAGTGTTTACTCAGGATTTTATTCCCGAACTAACGAAAGTACTTGAGTATTACACCGGTGACCGGCCTATTTTCGACTTATTTGACGTCGAAAATGAAATGCAGCGAGCGCTCGATCGTCGGGTTGATTTGAAATCGGGGGGCTCTCTGATCATTGATCAGACTGAAGCAATGACCACGGTCGATATCAATACAGGTGCGTTTGTTGGTCACCGTAATTTGGAAGAAACCATATTTAATACCAATATCGAAGCCACGCAGTCGATAGCTCGTCAATTGCGGCTACGGAACCTTGGCGGCATTATCATTATTGATTTTATCGATATGCAGGACGAGGAGCATAAGCGACGGGTATTGCACAGCCTTGAACAGGCGTTAGGCAAAGATCGTGCAAAAACAACCATTAATGGTTTTACCTCGCTTGGGTTAGTGGAAATGACCCGGAAACGCACCAGAGAAAGCCTGGAGCACGTTTTGTGCTCGGAGTGTCCGGTTTGTCTGGGGCGCGGCAGCATGAAGACGGTTGAAACCGTCTGTTATGAAATTATGCGTGAAATTGTCCGGGTTCATAAAGCTTATGAAGCCGATAAGTTCGTTGTTTATGCCTCTGCACAGGTAAGTGAAGCCTTACTTAACGAAGAATCTCATGCGCTGGCTGAACTTGAGCTGTTTGTTTCGCGTCAAATAAAAATACAAACCGAACCTCTGTATAATCAGGAACAATTCGACGTAGTAATGATGTAAGGCGCATGCGGACACTGTCGTGGATTTTGAACAAACTCTGGCTAACGCTGGCTATTGTGCTGGTGCTGGTTGCTGTCGGCCTGAGTTTATTGCGTTACAGCCTGCCATACCTGCCCGATTTGACCGAACCACTTGAACAACAGCTGGAGGCTCGTTTCCAGCAACCCGTGAGCATTAGTGACTTATCTATGGCCTGGACCCGGGAAGGCCCTTCCATTGTGCTGGATAATTTAGTTTTGCTGGAACGCGAGCAGTCGCCTGTGCAAGTTCGTGTTGGTAAGGTTCATGTGGTACTCGATTTCTGGAAAACTTTACTGGATCAACAGCTCATTGCGCAGCAGTTTATTCTTAATGACGCCCGCATAGCGGTAGATATACGCAAATTCTCGGCAGCTAACGAAGCTGAGAAATTAGATTTAGACTACGTTAACCGCTTATTCCTGCAGCAATTAGAGAAGTTTTCACTGAATAATGGTGAGTTGCTACTGACAAACTTGCGGGGCGTAACGCGAGAAATTGATATTGACCGACTGTCCTGGACCAATGAAGGCAAAAAGCACCAGGGGATTGGCCAATTCCGGATGGAAGACTTTGCGACTAATAGCCTGGATTTCATTATTGATTTGCGCGGTGATCGCTGGTCGGAGTTTAATGGTCAGTTCTATGTTAATTCACAGAACGTTGATATCAGTCCCTGGCTTGAAGAGCAACTGGGCGACATTGACGTACAAGCTTCAAACGTAAACTTTACGGGTTGGCTCGATGTTCGTAATGGTCAATTATTTGAAGGATTAGTTAAGTTAAGAGACAACCGTATTACCTGGTTAGACAATAATTCCGAAGAACTTAACTGGTTGCAGTTACCCGAGGGAGAAATTGTGCTGCGGCCGGAAGAAAATGGCTGGCTACTCAACAGTATGCCAATGACAGTAAATACCTCGGTAGGTCATCTTGAATTACCGCGTATAGCCTGGCAGCAACTGGATGAGATCCACGATATCAGTGTGGATAATATCGCGATTGATGAGGTTACCGGGTTACTACCTCTGCTGCCTTTTAATATATCAGCGGAATCGGTCATGAGCCTGGGGTTAAAGGGTAAGGCCAGCGTGCGCTATCGCCTGCATCCTGTCTCCGGCCAGCAATGGTCTGTAAAAAGCCACAACCTGTCGGCCGACGGAAATGAGCGCTGGCCTGGTTTTAATGGCCTTGATGTCAGTATAAGCAGCTTGTCGAATCACGGTTTGTGGCAAGTAGAAGGTGACAACGTTAGCCTTACGGGAAACAGTCTTTCCGGTAAGCAAGCGTGGGATATTGATACTTTTAATTTGTCCGGCTCCTGGTTGTTACAAGCTGATAACTGGCGGGTAAATTTAGAGCAGCTCCAACTTCGGCGAGACGACTTTCAGCTTACCGGCAGTGGCGGTTTGTCCGGCGACAGTGAAACAACACCACAAATTGACTTATTGCTTTCTACCGCACAGGGCTTTTCTGTCGACACGGCCCGCAAGTTGCTGCCATCAATTATGGGTCAGGGAGTCAAAGACTATCTTTCCGCAGCCTTAGTATCCGGTCGGGCTCGTGGCATGGAATTACTTTGGCGAGGCCCTGTCACTCAGTTTCCGGCGGCGACCAATCAAGGTGTCTTCAATGCGCGGGTGGAGTTCGATGATTTAACCTACCGGTTTCAGCCAGACTGGCTTCCGCTAGCCGATGCTCCGGTAAAGCTCGACTTTTATAACAGAAGCTTGTTCATGTCTACCGATGCAGGGCATATAGAAGATGTACAGGTAACCCGGGTTGACGCGCAAATTAAGGACTTAGCAGATGCTTCGCAGGGCTTGCAGGTTCAGGCTAGTGTTAGTGGAAAGGGTGAATCGTTGTTACCTGTTTTTGAGCAGTCGCCGCTGGACAGCGTAACCGAAACGCTCATTCAAATTGACCCGAGCGGAGAGGTTTCTGGTTCTTTTCAGTTGGATATCCCCTTAAATAGCTCGCGAGATGTCGATGTCGCTGTTGATGCTCCGTTGGCCGGGTTGTCTTTTAATATTGACGCCATACAACAAGATTTTACGGTTTCTGAAGGTATTCTGAAGATTGACAACAGCAAGGTTAGTACCGAAGGGTTGCGCCTTAACTGGTACGGTATGCCTATACCAACGAAAGTATCGGGAGAGCTAAACGGGGCGGATTACTTACTGAATGTGAATACAACTCTGGACTGGCAAAGCGAACCCTTATTTAAGCAATTGCCTTATCCACAGTGGAAACCGTTTTTCTACGGAGCGGTAAATGGTGAAGCTAATCTCCAGTTAACTTTTAACGCAGACGATGTCGGCGTTGCGTTGGAGTCTCAGTTTGATTTGACCGGTCTTGAGACATCGCTTCCAGCGCCGTTGCAAAAAGATTTTGGAGATAACTGGCAACTGTCGGTTCAGCTCAATGGGACTGGAGAAGAACTGCGTTTACGAGCAAGTATTGACCAGCGCCTTAACTGGGATAGTCGCTGGCAGCCGGGCAGTGGAGGCTGGCAAATGGCCAGACTGGATATTGGTGAAGTGAACTCTGCGAATGAACTGGTTAACGGCTTTGCGATAAACGCACAGCTTCCGCATGCAGATATCGGACGGTGGTACTCAGTACTTTATGCGTTGGCCGGGGATTCAAACGTTGATACTGAAAGTGGTAGTGGGGAAGGGTGGTTGCCCGATTCCATTCGTATTGAGACGCCTCAGTTACAGTGGGGACAGCAGAAATTTGCTCAGGCGGATATCCAGGTGTGGCCAGAAAACTCAGTCTGGCAGGCCCGGGTGGATGCTAAGAATGCGGTGCTAAGCGCGACCATTCCGGAAAGCTTTGTACAGCAAGGGATAACCGTAAGAGCGGATTATTTGGCGTTAAGCAGCAATGTTGAGCTTCCGGAAGCCACCGAGAAGACAGACTGGAATTGGCTCGAGAAAGTACCCGCACTTAACTTTTTCTGTCGCAGTTGTCGTATTGACGAGCATGAGTTAGGCGAAGTTGAGTTAGTACTTGCTCCGCTTGAAGACGGCTTCAGTATAGAAAAAATGGCTCTTAAAAAGGGTAGTGATGAGTTGGCTGTAACAGGTTATTGGCGCTACACAGACGAGCAGGCTTTAAGTGCGCTTTCGGGACGTTTGGAGGCTGGAGACCTTGGTGATTTATTACGTGACTATGGTCTGGAAACGGCAGTAAGAGACAGTGCTGCCGTTATTGACTTTAACTTAAACTGGCGTGACCACTTGTATCAACCAGACTGGAGTTCGCTGAGCGGGGAAGTGGTCTGGGATTTAGAAAAAGGCTATCTGGCCGAAGTGAGTGACGGCGGCGCGCGTATTTTTTCGTTATTGAGCCTGGACAGTATTCTCCGAAAGCTGACTTTAGATTTTCGTGATATTTTTTCGCAGGGAATGTTTTTTACTGACCTAACTGGCAGTGTTCAGATCGAAAACGGTGTTGCGACCACCGAAGATGCAAGATTACTGGGATCCGCAGGAGATATGGATATTCGTGGCTGGACCAATATGAAAACTGGTGAGCTAAATTATAACCTGACCTATGCGCCGAAGGTCACTTCCAGCCTACCGATTATTCTTGCCTGGATGGTAAACCCGCCCAGCGGCCTGGCTGCGTTGTTCATCGACAAAGTACTGCACGATGCGAAAGTGATTTCGCGTCTGCGTTATCAGGTCACCGGTACTATTGATGAACCGGTGGTTGAAGAAATAGAACGTGACAGCCGCCCGGTTGATTTGCCAGAATTGGAAGAGAACTCAACCGATTCAGAGGCAGACGATGACACAAGTGCAACTGACGGCGCTGCAAATGAGCAGTCGCCCGGATCCGCAAGATAATTTAGCCATTGTTGCTAAACTGCTGGAACAACTTCCTGCCGCACGTCCGCAACTGGTGGTGCTGCCTGAAGCCTTTAGTTGCTTCGGTGCCGGTGACCGTGCGCAGTTAGCGATGGCTGAACCTTACAAGGATGGTGAGGTGCAGAAACAGCTGGCTGCCTTAGCGAAAAAGCACGAGGTTTATCTGGTCGGCGGTACACTGCCGGTAGATGCCGGTGAGCGATTCTCCGCGGCATCTATTCTTTTTGGCCCCGATGGCGCTATTCTCAATCGCTACGACAAAATTCATTTGTTTGATGTTGATGTGGCTGATAATACTAAGGAATACCGCGAGTCAAAGTGGACTCAGCCGGGCAGTAATGTGGTAACCACAGAAACGGACTTTGGTGTGGTTGGCATGGCAGTATGTTATGATCTGCGCTTTCCAGAGTTATTCAGAGCATTGCGTCAGGCTGGCTCCCAAATCATTGTTTTACCCTCTGCATTTACTCAGGTTACCGGAAAAGCTCACTGGCATGCGTTGGTTCGCGCCCGCGCCATTGAGCAACAGGTTTTTATCGTGGCACCGGGTCAGGTGGGGGAGCACGCAAATGGTCGTGAAACGTTTGGCCATTCAATTATTGTCAGCCCCTGGGGTGAAATACTGGCAGAACAGGAACTGGATGAAGGTGTTGTTTCTGTCAGCGTTGACGTAGCGGATATTGAATCCATACGAAAACAAATGCCGGTGGCGCAACAAAATCAATTTGAGGTTGTACAAAAGACATGACACTAACTGACTACGAATTGTCACAAGACGACATAAGCAAGGCCTTATCCACGCTATACAGCGGTGATATTGACTTTGCCGATATCTATTTACAACACAGTGTCAACGAGTCGTGGGTGCTGGAAGATGGCATTATTAAAGACGGCGCGTTTCATATTGAAACGGGTATGGGTGTGCGCGCTGTACAGGGCGAGAAAACTGGCTTTGCTTATGCCGATGAGATTACATTAAAAGCGTTACAGCGCACTAGCGAAGCGGCCCGCGGCATAGCGCGTCAGGGGCAAAGCAAAAAGGTTGAAGCCCTGAAGTCGGTGCAGGCTAAGTCGCGCTATGAAGCGCTGAATCCGCTGGATACTTTGTCTGAAGACGAAAAAATTGAATTGCTGAAAAAAGTTGATGCGCACGCGCGGGCACAGGACTCACGTGTAAGCCAGGTGGTGGTTAGTTTGAGCGGCAGTTACGACGAAGTTTTAGTTGCTGCGACAGACGGCACGTTGGCTACTGATAAGCGACCTCTAATTCGTCTGAACTGTTCTGTTATTACCGAGCAAAACGGTCGCCGCGAGCGCGGCAGTGCCGGTGGTGGAGCGCGTGTAGGATATGAGTTTTTCCTTGATGAAGCGTCCGGCAATGCCCGCTGGCAGCGTTTTGCGGAAGAAGCCGTACGTCAAGGACTCGTGAACTTAGAAGCGAAACCTGCACCTGCAGGCAATATGCCTGTGGTACTGGGCTCTGGTTGGCCGGGCGTGCTGCTGCATGAGGCGGTTGGACATGGGCTGGAGGGCGACTTTAACCGTAAAGGCTCGTCTGCCTATTCCGGCAAAATTGGCCAACAGGTGGCTTCACCGCTTTGTACTATTGTCGATGACGGAACTCTGAATGATCGCCGTGGCTCAATGAGTATTGATGACGAAGGCACACCCAGTGGCTATAACGTATTGATAGAAAATGGCGTATTGCGTGGTTACATGCAGGACAAAATGAATGCGCGTCTAATGGGTCAGGCAACCACCGGAAACGGTCGCCGTGAAAGTTTCGCTCACTTACCTATGCCGCGAATGACCAATACGTATATGCTCGCCGGAGAAAGTAGTCCGGGAGACATCATTGGCAGCGTGAAAAAGGGTATTTACGCACCGCAATTTGCCGGTGGTCAGGTCGATATTACTTCCGGACAGTTTGTGTTCTCAGCATCTGAAGCTTATTTAATTGAAGACGGTAAAATTACCACACCGATAAAGGGTGCAACACTTATTGGTAACGGACCAGAAGCTATGGCTCAGGTGTCTATGGTGGGTAACGACCTGTCGCTGGACGAAGGTGTTGGTGTTTGCGGCAAAGACGGGCAGAGTCTACCCGTAGGTGTTGGGCAACCGACGCTGAAACTGGATTCAATGACGGTTGGCGGTACCGAATAAGTGAGTTGCCCGGTATTAACCGAGCAGTTCACGTAAATAAACAAACAGCTGACGGGCAGCGACAGGCGGTTTTTGTTCAGCCCGCTGTTTTTCGGCAAGACGAATAAGCTGACGCAATTTTTGGCGGTCAGCATGAGGGTGCTCTTCAATGAATTCTTGTAGAGCATCGTCGCCTTCATGCAGCAGTTTATCGCGAGTTGTTTCAATCTCGTGAAAAATGGATGTTTGCTGCTGATGCGCATTTTTTAAGTTATTTAAGGCTTGCTCAATAGGCGCGATATCACGTAAGCGCATGAGCTTGCCAATAAATTGAAGCTGGCGTCGGTAGCCTTCGTGCTTGTTACGAATTTTACGGGCAAGTAAAACGGCATCGCGCAGCTCATCATCCAGTGGCATTTTTGCTAACTGGCTGTCAGTTAAATTGACAAGTTGAGTCCCTAGCTCCTGGCGTTCAGCCATTTCGCGTTTTTTTTGGGACTTGCTGACGAAGTCGTCAGATTGTTCAGGATTTTCGGCTGGGCGTTTCGGCATAAGTTCGATTCATTAGCGCTACAAAGCCGTCAGTTTAGCAGTGAGGAGAGTTTTTTGATAGTACAACTGAGTGACTTACAGGTTCAAATGAAGCAGGTAGAAAGTGCTGTTAAAGAAGCACTGCGACTGGCTGAAGCAAAAGGCGTCAGTTCTGCTGAATGCTCAATCAGTCACAGCTCCGGTATTTCGGTCGGGACCCGCCTGGGCGAAGTCGAAACCGTCGAGTTTAATCAGGATGGGGCGCTGGGCATTAGCGTGTATAGAGGCAACCAGAAAGGTTCGGCATCGACTACAGACCTGTCGGAACAGGCCATTAGCGCTGCCGTCGACAAGGCTTGTGATATTGCCCGTTCTACCTCTCCGGATCCATACAATGGTTTGGCTCCGGCCGAATTAATGGCGACCGATGTACCGGATTTAGACTTGTGTCATCCCGGTGACCAGAGCGCAGAGTATGCCATAAAGCAGGCACTGGCTTGTGAGAAACACGCCCTGAACCTGGATGAGCGCATTGTTAACTCAGACGGCGCGCATTACGGCAGCCACACGGGTTTTCGTGTTTATGGGAATAGTCACGGTTTTATTGGCGGTTACTTACAGTCGCGACATAACCTTAGTTGCGTTCTGATAGCCAAAGAGGGCGACAAAATGCAGCGCGACATGAGTTATTCTGTTGCCCGCAAAATGCACGAATTAAAATCTGCCGAGAGTGTTGCCGAAGAGGCCGCCGCAGAAACCTTGTCGCGCTTGGGTGCACGCAAAGTACCAACAGCTAAAGTACCGGTTATTTTCCGGGCTGATGTGGCAGGGAGTTTGTTTGGTCATATGGTCAGTGCTATAAGCGGTGGCAATTTGTACCGCAAATCCAGTTTTCTGCTCGACCATTTAGGCAAGCCGGTGCTGCCAGAATGGCTGAGCATTCAGGAAAAACCACATATTATCGGTGGCCTGGCGAGCTCGCCGTTCGATGCAGAAGGTTTGGCGACAAAGGATAGGGAAATTATTACCGACGGGGTGCTGCAAACCTATCTGTTAACCAGCTATGCTGCACGCAAACTGGATATGCAGCCTACGGGTCACGCAGGTGGTATCCACAACTGGCGAGTGACACAGCAGGACAACTCGTTAGCGCAGTTATGCAAAAAAATGGGTACGGGCTTGCTGGTAACCGAATTGATGGGGCAGGGCGTAAATATGGTCAACGGTGATTACTCACGTGGCGCTGCCGGCTTCTGGGTTGGGAACGGTGAAATTCAGTATCCGGTAGAAGAAGTGACCATTGCCGGTAACTTAAAAGACATGCTGGCGAACATTGTTGCCATAGGGAATGACACCGACGAACGCCATGCGCTGCATACCGGCTCAGTGTTATTAGAGCAAATGAGTATTGCCGGCAATTAAAAAGCCAGGTCTCTAAGACAGTAACAAGGTTGCTGAGCCAAGGAAGGCAAAGATACCGACCACGTCAGTGACAGTCGTCAGAATGACCCCGCCAGCCAGCGCGGGGTCAATATTAAAGCGCTTAAGAACCAGCGGAATGGTCGCACCGGCTAAAGCGGCTGCGACTAGGTTCATCATCATGGCAAAGGCAATAATACCGCCAACCAGCCAGTCTTGCTTCCACAGTGCGACGACTGCCGCAATCAGTACCGACCAGATAATGCCGTTTAAGAAACCAATAGCCAGCTCTTTACCGATAAGCCATCGGGAGTTACTGGTGCCTATGTGTCCCAGAGCCATACCTCGTATGACCAGAGTTAATGTCTGGCTACCGGCTATGCCGCCCATACTGGGTACAATGGTGTTTAAAATAGCCAGTACAGCCATTTGTGCCAGTATGTCTTCAAATAATGAGCTGACCATGGCGGCCAGTAAGGCAGTAACCAGGTTTACCGCCAACCATACGGTACGGCGGCGGGTACTTTTTAATACCGGAGCGAAGGTATCTTCGTCATCTTCCAGGCCCGCCATACTCAACATGGAGTGTTGGGCTTCTTCGCGGATAATATCGACCACGTCATCGATGGTAATACGACCTACCAGCTGCTGCTCATTGTCGACGACCGGCGCAGATACCCAGTCATGACGCTCGAACAGTTTTGCGACTTCCGTTTCATCCATAGTCACGGGGATGGTGGTAATGTCGGCCGACATAATTTCGTCAATGCGACGGCTGGGATCAATAGTTAACAACTGGGTTAAAGTAATTTCGCCAATGAGTTTTTCATGGCGATCCACGACGTAGAGTTTATCGGTGGCTTCGGGCAGCTCACCTTTAAGGCGTAAATAACGCAACACAACATCAATAGTGACGTCCGAGCGCAAGGTGATGGTATCGGTGTTCATGATACCACCGGCGCTGTCTTCGGCATATGAGAGCGCGGTTTCCGCACGTTCCCGGTCGCTTTCGTCCATGGACTTCAGAACTTGCTGATAGACTGGCTCAGGTAAGCCCCGCAAAACGTAGGCAAGGTCATCGGTGTCCATGCCTTCGGTGGCCGCCGCAAGATTCTCCGGCGCCATTTGACGAATAATGTCTTTCTGAACCTCTTCGTTCAGTTCTTCAAGAATCTCGCCGTGTTCATCTACGTCAACCAGTTTCCAAACAATGGAACGGCTTTTGGGGGGTGAGGATTCCAACAGCAACGCCACGTCGCATGCCGGCATATTATGCAGCATACGGCGTGCAGCAACGAACATGCCATCGGATAGCGCGGAGTTAACCTCCTGAATGCGCTGCATGGCATATTCTTTGTCGGAAAGCTCTGCAATCATGCTTACTCGTCTTCCTCGAAGCGATCTTCAAACAAAGCACTAACGGCATCCAGTGCTGCTTGTGCGTCTTTTCCTTCGGCACAGACTTCAACAGTTTTTCCCTGTTGACTGGCCAGTAGCATCAGGCACATAACGCTGGCAGCGTTAACGCATTGCTCACCCTGAGTGACAGTAATGTCTGACTCAAATTCCTGCGTTAATTGCGCTAACTTTGTTGCCGCACGTGCGTGCAAGCCTAGTTTATTGCGAATAATTAGCTTTCTGCAAACTTTATCCATGGGTTTTCAGTTCCCGGTGTCTTACCTGAACTTTTACAGCTTTCTGTTCAAAACGCTCGGCTAACTGCTGAGAAATATAAACCGAGCGGTGCTGACCACCGGTACAACCGGTAGCTATGGTCAGGTAGCTTCGATTGCTGCGCTGGAAGTGTGGCAACCAGGTATCAAGAAAGTTTTCTAGCTGATAAATAAATTTAGTCACCAAAGGTTCCTGACGAAAGAAAATCTGCACGTCGGTATCCAGACCGGTAAGCAGCTTAAGCTCGGGTTGCCAGTGCGGATTAGGTAAAATGCGCGCATCAAAGACAAAGTCAGCGTCTTTGGGTAAACCATATTTAAAGCCAAAAGACTGAAACACAATAATCAGCTTTTTATCCGCTCGTCCCAGCACCCGCTCAGTGACCTGTTCGCTTAATTGGTGCAGCGATAAATCACTGCTGTCCAGGCGCCAGGTTGCGCGTTCCATAATGGGTTCAAGCATTTTATGTTCGGCCTGAAGCGCTTCTAGCAGAGGCAGTTCTTTTTGCGATAACGGATGCAGGCGACGAGTCTCGCCAAAACGCTTTAGTAAGGTGTTGTCGTCAGAGTCAATAAACAGAATTTCCGGTTCAACGCCTTTTGGCAAAAAGCTCAGAGAGTCCAGTAGCTCTTCGGAGTGCTCCGGTAAGTTGCGAACATCAATGCTAATGGCTATTTTTTGATACTGCTCTATGACTGCATGCACCAGAGTTGGTAGCAGGCTTATGGGTAAATTATCAACGCAATAAAAGCCTAAGTCCTCCAGTACGCGCAGAGCAATTGTCTTACCTGAGCCGGAGCGACCACTAACAATGATCAGTTGCATGGCGACTGCTCACCTTCGCCCACAAATAATTGATATAACGCTTTATCAGAATCTGCGTGGCGCAGTGCGCGAGTACAGTCTTTGTCGTTCATTCTTCTGGCCACTGTGGCCAATGTTTGTAGATGGTTCTCGTGCTCTGATTCCGGAACCAGAAGCGCGAAGATAATATCGACAGGCTGGTTGTCAATAGAATCGAATTCGATAGGTTCGTCTAAGGTCAGTAATACCGCTACCGGATGATTCGCATTAGGTAAGCGGCCATGAGGAATTGCGATACCTAAGCCAATTCCCGTACTGCCTAAACGCTCACGGTTTAACAGGCTCTCAAAAATGTCATGACGGGTAATGCCAGACAGCTTAGGGGCTACGATTTGACTAATGGTTTCAAGTAGTCGCTTTTTACTTGCGCCCTCGACTGCACACTTGGTGCAGTCGGGGCTTAACAATTCACTCAGTTGCATGGATTAATGTTGTTTCATTTTCTCTTTGTGTTTAATCACCTGACGGTCCAGTTTATTAATTAAACCGTCGATGGCCGCGTACATATCTTCGTGTTTTGCGTCGGCGAAAAGCTCACCGCCATTCACGTGCAGCGTAGCTTCCGCTTTTTGAATCGTTTTTTCAACATTTAGGATGACGTGAACATTAGTTATATGGTCAAAATGTCTTTCCAGCTTGGCAAATTTTGTGTCCACGTAGTCACGCAGAGCTTCGGTAATATCGATGTGATGACCGGTCAAATTAATTTGCATAACGTCTTCCTTCTGCAGTTAACAAAGTTACAAAAGACTTTTGCGTTGGCTCGATGATGGAATGTTTAACGATTCCCGATACTTCGCAATTGTCCTTCTTGCTACTTGGATACCTTGTTCGGCTATCAGTTCAGCAATCTTACTGTCACTTAACGGTTTACTGCGATTTTCAGCAGCGACCATCTTCTTAATTAAAGCACGTATTGCCGTGCTTGAACACTCGCCACCGCCCTCTGTACTGACATGACTTGAGAAAAAATATTTCAACTCAAATACGCCACTTGGGCAGTGTAAGTATTTTTGTGTCGTTACGCGTGAAATCGTACTTTCATGCATATCCACGGCTTCTGCAACATCGTTCAGAACCATTGGCTTCATAGCTTCTTCACCATGCTCAAAAAAGCCCTGTTGGCGTTGTACTATGCAATTGGCCACTTTCAGCAGCGTATCGTTTCTGCTCTCCAGGCTTTTTATGAACCAGCGGGCTTCTTGCGTATGGTTTTTTATGTACTGGCTGTCGGCTACTGACTTTGTTGCTTTACTCAAGGCCGCGTATTCTTCGTTCACTTTTAGTTTAGGTACGCTATCCGGGTTTAATTCGACCATCCAACGACCATTTTTTTTAGTAACGGCCACATCGGGAATAACATATTCAACGGGTTGCTGCGCAACTTGCTCGCCCGGGTGCGGGTGCAACTGTTGAATTAATCGCATAGTTTGGCGTAAATCGTCTTCCGATAGCTTCAGTTTACGCTGAATGGTGCGAAAATCGCGACTGCCAAGTAAGTCCATATGTTCAGTCACTAAGCATAGAGCAACCTGCTTGTATTCAGTGTCGTCGCTTAGTTGACGTAATTGAATGGCAAGGCATTCACTGACGCTACGTGCGCCGACACCTATTGGGTCGAAATGCTGAATACGCTTAAGCACCATGCAGACTTCTTCTGCCTCAACTTCGGGCAGGCGCACAGCTTCAATAATTTCATTAACATCAACCATCAGATAGCCATTGTCGTCTATGGCTTCAATAATGGCTTCAGCTATGGCGGTGTCTTCTTCCGAAAAATGAGAAAGTTGCATTTGCCAAAGCAGGTGATCCTGCAAAGACTCGCTGGTAGAGCCTTGATAGACCTCAAAATCGCCGTCAAAGGATTTACCTGAAGAGGCTGCACCGTTGGCCGGGGTATGACTGGAGTAGGTGTCGTCCCAACTGCTGTCGACCGGCAGTTCGTCAGGCATTTCCTGGGTTTTTATAACGTCGGATGTTTCCCGTTGGCTGTCGTCTCTTTCTTCAATATTGCGAGTTTCGGGTTGGTCCGCGTCGTTACTCGTTTCACCTTCAACCTCCAGCAGCGGGTTGCTGTCTAATGCATCCTGAATTTCTGACTGAAGATCGAGCGAGGAAAGCTGCAGCAGGCGGATGGCCTGTTGGAGTTGTGGCGTCATGGTCAGGTGCTGACCAATTTTTAGCTGCAGACTTTGCTTCATAATGACTGTCCCGGTATCACGTTATAGGGTGAACTGCTCACCGAGGTAAACGTCTCTAACCTGTTGATTCGATAATATACTTTCTGCATCCCCACTGGCAATAAGCTCACCATGACTGACAATATAAGCGTGTTCACAAACAGACAATGTCTCGCGAACGTTGTGATCAGTAATAAGTACACCAATACCACGTTGCTTTAAATGTTCAACAATCTTTTTAATATCAATAACCGAAATAGGGTCAACTCCGGCAAAAGGCTCGTCCAGCAAAATAAACGTAGGCTCCGCTGCCAAGGCGCGGGCAATTTCAACCCGACGGCGCTCACCGCCTGAAAGACTCATGCCCTGACTGTTTGCTATGTGGCCTATATGAAACTCTTCGAGCAAAGCATCAAGCTGTTCTTCACGCTCATTAGTTGAAAGTTCTTTACGAGTTTCCAGAATAGCCATCAGATTATCGCGCACGGTCAATTTGCGAAAAATGGACGCCTCTTGTGGCAAATACCCAATACCCCGGCGTGCCCGTTCATGCATTGGCAGTAAGGTAAGGTCATTGTCATCCAGCAGAATTTGACCTTTATCGCTATTAACCAAACCGACTATCATATAGAAGGTTGTGGTTTTACCTGCACCGTTGGGGCCCAGTAAACCAATAACCTGCCCCTGACTTACTTCCAGGCTAACGTCTTTAACGACTTGTCGGCTTTTGTAGCTTTTGGCTAAATGTTTGACTCGTAAAGTTGCCATATTAAGGGTTCTCGTTATTTTTTTCGTCGGTATCGGTTTTTGGTTTAGGCGTAAAAATAGTGATAACACGGCTGTCTTCTTCACCTGAACTGCTTGCCGTTACCGTTTGTTTATTCAAATCATAAGTAATCAAACTGCCGCTTGAGCTACTGCTACCTTGAGAGATGCGAGCGTCGCCACTAAGCTCCAGTCGCTGTTCCGACTGAAAATAGGTGATTTTTTTTGCTTCAGCGTTAATTTCATTGCCGTCGTCCAGCGTCTGGCTGTAAGTAGCAGGAGTGCCTTCTGCAATAAAAATATCTGCTTGCTCGGCGCTTTCGCTGGCGGATGCTTCTAGTCGATCGGCGCGGATTAATAAGGTGCCCTGACGAATAATAACGTTGTCCGTTAAAACCAGGCGGTTATTTTTAATATCAAGCTCTTCCTTACTCGACTCAACTTCCATGGGTTTACTAAAGTCAGACTTGCCCTGAGCCATAACCGCTGAGGGTATTAAGGCAACCAGGATGAGTTTACTCAGCAGGCTGGAAAATCGTTTTAACATGTCTTTTTAGCTCCATTCGTTCAGCTTTCAGATCCGCAGTCATACCGTTACCCCGAATTAATAGCCGTGGTCCGTGAATGCTTACAGGATGTTCTGTGCTCATTGACTCATTTTTTAAATCAACAATCAGGTACTCGGTTAACACTTGCTCGATGTGAGTATCCGGCTCTAAAGCAAGTATTTCAACATCATGCTCTAAAATCAGGGTTTGATCGTCGTAGAAAGTGCCTTGCGCGGCACTGACTTCCCAAAGCTCTTCGCCTTGCTCAGAAAAGACTGTGTAAACCGGACGCTTAAGTTCGGTCAGACCAATTTGGTTATAGTGAGACATTTTCTCAGATTTTATCTTGTGAGCCAGTAAACCGTCACTTTCGAAAATACGCGTCTCCAGCCCAAAAGCGGTAAAATCGGGCTGCATAGTGCGTGTTGTCGCCGCGTTGTTACCATCAGCATCATCACTAAAAGGGCGCCAGACAAGCAATAGCCCGGCACCGAATAATAAAATTAGAATGACAGTAACGCGTCGGCTCACACACTGGCTCCTGTAGCCAGGTGCAGTTGCCCTTGACTGAGCATGATTAAATCACAGACTTCGCGCACGGCACCATGTCCACCATGGCAGCGTGAAATATAATCGGCCTGTTGTTGTACCGATGCGTGAGCGTCCTGGACTGCAATCCCCAGACCCGCCGCTTTAATTAAAGCTAAATCGGGGGTGTCGTCTCCAACATAAGCAACTTGCTCCGCGCTAAGGCCTAACTTTGTTAGTAGCTCATCGAAAGCGGCTGTTTTATCGTTCTGTCCCTGATAAATAAAGCCGACATCTAAATGTTCCATACGGTGTTCAACAATGCGTGACGTTCGTCCGGTAATGACTGCCGTTTCAACACCTGATTTTTTCAGTGCTTTCATGCCAAAGCCATCCCGGGTGTGAAACGCTTTCAGTTCCTCACCATCATTGCCTAAGTATATGCGACCGTCGGAAAACACCCCGTCGACATCCAGAACCAGTAGCTTTATTTCGGAAAAACGTTTAAACAGGCTTTTTTCAATGTCGCCGTACCAGGTATTAATACATTCCATCAGAGCACTCCCGCCTGCAGTAAGTCATGCATGTTCATTGCGCCACAAGGCTGTCCATCGTCGTTGGTAATTATCAGCCCATTTATTTTTCGGTCCTGCATGAGTTTTAATGCCTCAGCGGCCAGCATGTCCTCGTTCGCAGTAATACAGGAGCGGGTCATAACTTCAGCTATCGGAGTTTTATGGACATCGATTCGGTTATCCAGAATGCGACGTAAGTCACCGTCTGTAAAAATGCCGGCGAGACGTTGGTTTTCATCAACTATCGCGGTCATACCCAAGCCTTTACGCGACATTTCCAGTAACGCATCACTAATAATAGCGTCGGCTGGAATAACCGGAACACGCTCGCCAGTGTGCATCACGTCATGCAACCGCAATAGCAGGCGTTTACCCAGCGAGCCGCCGGGGTGTGATAGTGCAAAGTCGTCGGCGGTGAAGCCGCGGGCATTGAGCAGAGCAACCGCCATCGCATCGCCCATGACAAGAGTTGCTGTTGTAGAAGCCGTGGGGGCTAACCCGAGCGGACAGGCCTCTTGTTCAACTGCGATACAAACATGAGTATCAGCCAGTCGGGCAAGAGTGGAGCCTGGTTTGCCAGTCATTGAAATTAAGGGCACGCCCAGACGTTTAATGACCGGAATAATATTCAGCACTTCGGCCGTTTCGCCACTGTTAGATATCGCAATGACCACATCCTGAGCCGCAACCATGCCTAAATCTCCGTGGCTGGCTTCGCCCGGATGTACAAAAAACGCTGGTGTGCCGGTTGAGGCAAGTGTGGCAGCTATTTTCCCGCCAATATGACCGGATTTACCCATGCCGGTGACAATAACGCGGCCTTTGCAATTAAACAGAGTTTGGCAGGCGGCATCGAAATTATCATCCAAATATTGATACAGGCCTTCAATCGCCTTCTTTTCGATATCCAGTACTTGTTCGCCCAGTAGCCGAAAGTTCTGGGTGACTTGTTTCATGGTCATGCCTCTGGCGTTGTACTTTTGCCCTGTATAATACGTCATTCGGTACAACTCTGCCTACCGTACACAGGTAAATCTTGTATTTTATTACAAAAATAATTACTATACCAACCAGACGGTTGATAAAGTAAGTGTAGGTAAAGTGAATACACCATGGTAGAGAAAAAAGGCGCAGGGCGACCCAGCAACAGAGACGTCATTCTGGATGCCGCAGATCAATTGGTCGCTGCCGAGGGTGCAGGGCACCTTACATTTGACGCCTTGAGCCAGACAACGGGCATCAGCAAAGGTGGTTTGCTTTATCATTTCAAGAGCAAAGATTGTTTGCTGCAGGCTATGTTAAAACGCCGTGTCGAACGTTATGAAAAACTTCGTGAGCAATATCATCACCAGTTTGCCGATGACCCAAAAGGCGAATTAAAAAGTATTTTACTAGCAGCGCTTGATACGGACGCTGAATGTTCTCGGCTAGGCAGTGGAATGCTGGCTGCCGCTGCGACTAACCCGGAGTTGTTGGGCCCTTTAAAAGAGCATATAGCACTGACTTTACAGCGGTTGGAACGTATCGCCGGAAGCAAAGTTGGGAAAACTCTGTTTTACGCGGTTCATGGTGCGCGTTTGTTCGAGCAACTCAACTTGTGTGACGCTTGCGTGCATGAACGTGAAGATTTTGCACAATATTTACTGAAGCTTGTCGATGAATTGACAGAAATAGAATCAATTCGCTGATAAAATTTGCAACACTTTTTCGGTATCAGACTATACCGACAGTCGTTAAAATAAAGGCTGATAAACTCGTAACAGGAAACTGTCGTGACAAACTTGGTAGAACTTAAAGATCTGACTTTTGCGCATGGAAGCCATCGGGTCTATGACGGCCTGTCGTTAGATGTTCCGAAAGGCAAAATGGTTGCTGTCATGGGGCCTAGTGGCATTGGTAAAACGACGCTGTTGCGCCTTATCGGTGGACAGCTTAAGCCTGACAGCGGCAGTATCAAAGTAGCCGGAGAGGAAGTCCCGCAGTTAAAACGCGACGCTTTGTATCAATTACGCAAGCGCATGAGCATGCTGTTTCAAAGTGGTGCGTTGTTCACCGACATGTCGGTATACGAGAACGTCGCCTTTCCACTGCGCGAGCACACCGACTTACCCGAAGAAATTATTCGCAGCGTGGTTTTAATGAAGCTTGAGGCCGTGGGTCTGCGTGGTGCGCGTCACCTTATGCCGTCAGAACTGTCTGGTGGCATGGCTCGTAGAGCTGCTCTGGCAAGGGCTATAGCTCTGGATCCTGAATTAATTTTATACGATGAGCCGTTTGCGGGTCAGGATCCTATTTCTATGGCGGTCATTGTAAAGCTTATTAAATCTTTGAATGAGTCACTAGGTTTGACCTCTATTGTTGTATCGCACGACGTAAAAGAAGTGTTATCGATTGCGGATTATGCTTATGTCATCGCCGACAAAAAAGTGGTAGGCAAGGGAACTCCGGATGAACTGCGCAATAATGAGACCGCAATTATTAAGCAGTTTTTGAATGGCGCTCCAGATGGACCCGTAGCATTTCACTACTCAGATGACGATTTTACAACAGACTTATTAAGGGGCAAGGAATGATCCAGTTTATACGGTCTGTCGGTCGCCAGGTATTGGATAGCCTGGCAGGCATTGGATACGCCCTGGCTATGTTAATGGGTGCCATTATTGGCAAGCCTCAACCAGCTAAGTCATGGCCGCTCTTTATTAAACAAATGTATGTCGTCGGCGTATTGTCGATGCTCATCGTTATCGTCAGTGGCTTATTCATCGGTATGGTGCTTGGCTTACAGGGCTACACTATTTTAGTTGACTATGGTGCTGAGCAAAGTCTGGGGCCTATGGTTGCGCTGTCGTTGCTGCGTGAGTTGGGGCCTGTCGTTACCGGTCTGTTATTTGCGGGGCGAGCGGGCTCCGCACTCACTGCTGAAATCGGTCTTATGAAAGCCACTGAGCAACTTTCCAGTCTGGAGATGATGGCGGTTGATCCTTTACGCCGTGTGATTGCTCCCAGGTTCTGGGCTGGTGTGGTTAGTATGCCACTGCTGGCGTTGATGTTCTCAGCCGTTGGAATTTACGGCGGTTACCTGGTTGGCTCCGGCTGGCTGGGGGTTGATGAAGGCGCTTTTTGGTCAGTCATGCAATCGGCAGTCGATTGGCAGGATGATCTTCTGAACGGCATTATTAAGTCTATTGTATTTGCCTTTGTTGTTACCTGGATAGCTTTGTATAAAGGTTATCGTTCGGTTCCAACCTCTGCGGGAATCAGTGCTGCGACAACGTCAACAGTTGTGACTGCGTCGTTGGCAATTCTAGGACTCGATTTTATTCTTACAGCTATCATGTTTGGTGGATAACCATGGAATCAAGAAAAACACAGTTATGGGTAGGCGTTTTTGTTGTCGTCGGTATTTTGGCTTTGTTCTTTATCGCATTAAGGGCAGCCAGCGGCACTATGACAACATCGGGAGATAGCTACACCCTGTACGCTAAGTTCGATAATGTTGGTAGTCTGAAAGTCCGCTCGCCGGTGAAAGTCGGTGGTGTGGTTGTGGGTCGTGTTACTGATATTTCATTGTCGGGTGACTACTATGAGCCGCGTGTAACAATGAGCATTAGCAAAGATTACGACAAGTTTTCTGAAGCCAGTACATTGTCGGTGTTGACGTCAGGACTCCTGGGTGAGCAATATCTTGGGCTTGAACCCGGCTTTATTGATGACAGCGTAGGTACGTTAGAAGACGGTGATACCATTACTGATACCAAGTCAGCATTGGTTTTAGAAAACCTGATAGGCCAGTTTCTGTTCAGTCAGGGCAATGAATAAGTGGTAAGGAGAGCACCATGGCAGTAAAACAATGGATAACGGCCGTTTTTGTAACCTTAGTACTGGTTGCATCCGCATCAGCCGATTTAATTCGTAACGATGATCCGCAAGAGTTATTGAAAGAAGTTGCTGAAAAAACCTTTGATCGCATTGCATCGGACAGAGACAAAATTGACGCAGATCCTAATTATCTAAAGGAAGTCGTTGAAGATGAGATGATGCCTTATGTTGACAATATGTATGCGTCGAAGAAAGTATTAGGCCGTTACTTGCGCGACACGACAAAAGAACAACGCGAACGTTTTTACCAGGCTTTCTACGATTACTTAGTGGCGACGTATGCCCGTGCTTTTACTCAGTATGACGAGGACAAGCATAAGGTCACTTTTGAACCTAGTCAGGAAATTTCTGATGATGCACGTTCGGCCGTCGTGAAGGCGCGAATAAAAGAAGAAGGGCGCCCGGAAATTCGTCTGGATTTTCGTATACGTTACGACTCTGATGAAGAAATTTGGAAAGCCTACGATTTAGTTGTTGAAGGTGTCAGTCTGCTGAACAGTAAGCAAAGTGAAATTTCTTCGGTTATCCGGGCTAATGGCATTGATAAAACCATCGAGCTGATTGAAAAGAAAGCTTCCGAGCCGATTAAGGCAGATGACGAAGTAGAAAGCCCGGCAGAGGGACTCTAATGTTAGCATCGGTGAAGGTTAGCGATGATAAGACACTGGTTTTTAGCGGTTCATTGACTCGTCACAGTGTTGCTAAACTGTGGTCACAGCGCAAAAGCTGGTCGGTGGGAAGCGAAACCCGGGTTGATTTAACCGATGTAGAGGTTATCGATACTGCCGGGGTGGCTTTTTTGCTTGAAATATTGAAATTGGTTGGCGATGGGAAAGGTCCGTTAACCTGTATCGGAGCATCTGAACAGCTGAAACAAATTGCCCGCGTTAGTGGCGTTGAGTCGCTGCTTTCGTTAAGCTAGGCGGTCTTATTAACTTTTAAGCCAACGGCAGATAACAATGAATACTGAAGAACTGAAAACTTTGCTGAACGATGCGCTTTCTCTGGAAGAGCTTCTGGTTAAAGCTGAAGGCGCGAATGTAGAAATTATTGCTGTCAGCGAAGACTTTAAAGATATGAGTCGGGTAAAGCGTCAGCAAGCCGTGTATGGTCCTCTAAACCCGTTGATTGCCGACGGTTCAATCCATGCCGTATCGATAAAAGCTTACACGCCGGAAGACTGGGCGCGTGATAAAAAATTAATGATGCCATAAGGTTGTTGGTTAGTTGATGGATAAATTTAAAATACGTGGAGGCCAACCTTTGTCAGGTTCGGTCACTATTTCAGGGGCAAAAAATGCCGCGCTGCCTATTTTAATGGCTTCGCTGTTGCCGTCTGAAAAAATAACCCTGTCTAATGTTCCCGACCTTCACGATGTCGACACAACTCTGGAGTTACTCGATTGCCTGGGCATTAGTCATAGCAACCTGAATAATAATAGCGTTTGCATTGACCCGACCACGCTTAATCACTTCAAAGCGCCTTATGATCTGGTTAAAACTATGCGTGCTTCTATTTTGGTTTTAGGCCCGTTATTAGCTAAAACCGGTAAAGCGGAAGTGTCTCTGCCGGGTGGTTGCGCTATAGGCGCACGGCCGGTAAATCTTCATATTGAAGGCCTGCGTAAAATGGGCGCGCATATTGACGTTGAAAATGGTTACATTAAAGCGTCAGTAGAGGGGCGTCTGCAGGGCGCAGAGATTTTGCTCGACACGGTCAGCGTGACCGGCACTGAAAACTTAATGATGGCAGCGGTACTGGCTGAGGGTGAAACGGTCATAGAAAATGCCGCTCGCGAACCCGAAGTCATTGATTTAGCAAACTTTCTTAACAGCCTGGGCGCGAATGTCCGCGACGCAGGAAGTGACACCATTCATATTACAGGTGTTAATAAGCTGCATGGTGGTGAATATAGTGTCATGCCCGACCGTATCGAAACGGGGACGTTTTTAGTCGCAGCTTTGGCAACTGGAGGTTCGGTGCGTTGCGAAAAAACTGACCCGGCAAGCCTTGATGCGGTGTTGAAAAAGCTGGAAGAAGCTGGCGCGACAATTGATAAAGGTGATAACTGGATAGCGATACAGAGCCATGGCCGGCCTAAAGCAGTCAATATTATTACGGCTCCTCATCCGGCTTTTCCAACCGATATGCAGGCTCAATTTTGTGCGCTAAATGCCATTGCAGAAGGTACCGCCGGTATTCGTGAAACGATATTTGAAAACCGCTTTATGCACATTCCTGAGTTACGACGCATGGGCGCAAATGTCGAGTCGGAAGGCAATACTGCACTATGTCACGGGGTTGATGAACTGACCGGCGCAGAGGTTATGTGTACCGACTTACGAGCTTCAGCCTCTCTTGTTATAGCGGGTCTGGTTGCGACCGGAGAAACTGTTGTCGAGCGCATCTATCATATTGACCGGGGCTATGAAGGGATTGAGAAAAAACTTCAGGGCTTAGGTGCTGATATTGAACGAGTAACGGCTTAGCAGCCGTTATCTGGGTAATTCGGCCACTGTTACGGTGGTCGTCATTCGCTTTTCATTACGGTAAAATTCCACTTCTAATTTAGTGCCGGGCTCACTACCTGCAACCCGGTCAAGCCCTTCCGGCGCAGAGCGAACAGGGTCACCACCAATAGCCACCAGAAAATCGTTCGGTTGTAATCCTGCTTTTGCTGCCGGACTATTCCGTTCAACTCCGGTTATTAATATGCCTGACAGTGATTGTTCTTCACTAAAGTTTGGATTAACGCTAATACCAATGTATCCGCGTACCACTTTCCCTTCCTGAATAAGGGTTTTCATTACTTTGCGTGCATTTTCATAGGGTACGGCAAAATAAATGCCTTCGCCGCCATCTCCAAAAGCCGAATTATAGCGGGCGTTATTGATGCCGATAAGTTCTCCGGCGGTATTAACCAAAGCTCCGCCTGAGGCACCCTGGTTGATCACTGCGTCCATTTGAATCAAATCGGAATAGGAATTGCTGACACCAACCCGACCGCCGCTGGCACTGACAATACCTTGCGTAATTGTCTGGCCAATATTGTATGGATTACCTATGGCGAGGACAATGTCACCAACCCGTACGCGGCGTGTTGACTGTACAGGAATTACCGGTAGGTTCTCTGCATCAATTTTCAGCACAGCTAAATCGGTGTAACGGTCACTACCAATTAACTGAGCGGCATAGCGTCTGCCGTCCTGCAGCGCGACTTCAATTTTATCAACATTATCGACAACGTGATGGGCGGTCAGAATATATCCCTGAGAGTCCATAATAACGCCTGAACCTAAACGCCAGACACGTGATGATTGAGGTTGATAATAAGACCCCTGAATTTCCCCCATACTATAAATATTCACAACGGCGGGGGCGGCTTTTCGGACGGCCTGATTAAAGGAGGTAATTTCGTTGCCGTTTTGTCTTAATGATTCGGACTGTGCCCAGAAAGGTTTAGCGATAATAACAATAGCCGCAACAACTAGGCCTAAGCCAACTGACTGAAGTAAAAATCGTAAAGTTGAAGAAAGTTGTTGCATACCAGCTTCCGGTTAAATCAGGTGGTATCAGCATAGCACTGATACCACCTGCCTGTCACAATGTCAGTTTGCGTTACGCAACACAATAAAGAGTGAACTGTCGCCTCGTTTTATATTAAGGGCTATAACACCGCTCTTATCTTCAATTGCTGCCCGCAACTCCGATATTGAGCTCACTGCCTTTCTGTTAACGCCCTGAATAATATCGCCTTCCTCTAGGCCAATTCGCGCAGCAGGAGAACGCTCTTCAAGCTCTTCTACTTCAATTCCATTTCCATCCGTTGCAGCAAGAGTAGCGCCCTGTAAAGCCGGGTGAATTGACTCAGCTGTAACAGACATGTCCTGTGCACCAAGGGTGACGTTAATCGATTGCTCTTCACCGTCGCGAATCACCCCAAGCTTTAATGAGTTCCCTGAGCCTATAGAGCCGACCATTGCACCAAGCTCCGAAAATGAGCGGATTGTCTGCCCATCGACTGAGATAATGACATCGCCCGATTCAATACCAGCTTCATCTGCTGAACTACCCGGTACGACCTGTGAAACAAAAGCCCCCCGGTTGACCGGAATATTCAATGCCTGAGCAACGTCGTGAGTTAAATCGTTACCCCGCACTCCCAGTACACCGCGGCGAACTTCGCCAAATTCAATCAATTGTTGTACTAAGTTATTCATCATGTCCGATGGAATAGCGAAACCGATACCGATATTGCCACCGTTAGGGCCGAGTATCGCGGTGTTAATTCCAATGAGTTTGCCGTCTAAAGTGACCAGAGCACCGCCCGAATTACCGCTGTTAATAGCGGCATCGGTCTGGATGAAGTTTTCCAGTTCCTCAATGCCAAGACCTGCTCGACCTAGAGCGCTAACGATACCGGAGGTTACTGTCTGGCCAAGCCCGAAAGGGTTACCAATAGCGACCACGAAATCACCGACTCGCAGCTCTGATGACTTGCCAAGCTCTATGGCGGTGAGGTTTTCGCCGTTCTCTATCTTTAGCAAAGCCACGTCGCTGCGTTCATCAGTGCCTATAACTTTAGCATCAAACTCACGGCCATTTTTTAGGGTGACGAGAATTTCTGTAGCGTCGTCTACAACATGGTTATTGGTTACTACATAGCCTTTTTCCGCATCAATAATCACGCCGGAACCTAAGCCTCTAAACGGGCGCTCACGGACTTGTTCACGTGGAGAATCCGGGCCAAAAAAGAAACGAAGCGCTTCCGGCAGGCGTTGTCGTACTTCTCGCTTACCTTTTACTGAGATATTGACGACGGCGGGTGTTACCTCCTCAAGCATCGGCGCTAAGGTCGGCTGTTCGTCGTCATTGCCAAAAAAAGGAATGCCAGCATGGGCAGAAGGTATAGAGGTGAAGCTAACAACACAGATTAAACTGAATAATGCTAAGACTCTTTTCATGATTCGAGTGACTCCTTAATAAAGCACTAACAAACGGTCGCCAGTTAAGACCGCTTGTCAGCTATATGAGTTCACTCTAAAAATGTTTCAAGATGTTTTTGATGACTCTTTTTCTTGATCTTGCTCGTAACTACTTGAAAAGAGCCCGCTGGAGCCCTCGGTGTAATCGCGGGGAATATCGTTGGCGCTATAGCTGTCACGGCCTGAACGGTGATCTTTATTTAATGAATTGGCCACTCGCAGTTGTTTAATTGTGTCTTCTGCGAAAAAAGGCAGGTCACTTTGTACATCGCTTTTCTCAAGCAGCTCAGCACTTTGGTTTAAGTAGCTTTGTAAACGTTGCTGGGTATCTGCCAGTTGTTCGACCATAGCGTTTGCGGTGGCGAAGTGTTCGGCAACTTCTCTTTGGTAGTCGGTTAAACGCTGCTGACTTTGCTGTACTTGCTCTTCGAGATCGCCTGACTGGCCTTTCGACTGGCTGTAACGAGCCGCAAAAAAGCCAATGATAGCACCAGCAACGACCAACAGAACCCCAATAATCCAACTCATAATTAACTCCTGAACAAGCTGTCGCAGCGGCGAATGATTGCTGCGCTTCACCTTCATGGTAACATATTAACTTATAGGATAATCCCAACTGAGGTGAAGTGGTAGTGTCCAAACAGCAAATGTCTCCACTAGAACGTTATCAGTATGATATAGAACACAATGATTTCTCGAAAGATGCTGCGCAGCTAAACGCTGTTAAACATTTGCAAAGACTGCATGATGAGCTTATTGAGTGGCATCAATATCAGACTCTGCCAGGCTGGCAAAAGTGGTTTAACAAAGAGCCGGATCAGCCTCAGGGCATCTACTTTTGGGGTGGTGTCGGCCGTGGGAAAACCTATCTGGTTGATACCTTCTTTGAAAGTCTGCCAATTGAGCGTAAATGGCGAATCCACTTTCACCGATTCATGCACCGGGTTCATAATGAACTTAAACAACTGGATAAGCAGAGCGATCCGTTACGCATTGTGGCTGATAACATTGCCGCCGAAGCACGAATTGTCTGCTTTGACGAGTTTTTTGTGCAGGATATTACCGATGCCATGTTACTGGGTAGGCTGTTTGAGTACTTATTTGAGAAAGGGGTGGTGCTGGTAGCGACTTCAAACATCGTTCCTGACGAACTCTATAAAAACGGACTGCAACGCGCACGTTTCATTCCTGCTATTAAACTCATCAATCAGCACTGCGAAGTGGTTAATGTGGATAGCGGCATTGATTATCGTCTTCGAACGCTTACCCGGGCGGAAATTTTTCATTCGCCACTGGATGAAAAAGCCGATAAGAATTTATGGAAATACTTCAAAGAGCTAGCGCCTGAATGTAAAGAGCGTTACGAATCAGACTGTATTGAAATTGAAGGACGGGATATTGACGTTCGGGCAGAGTGTGACGATGTGGTATTTTTTGATTTTACCTCCATTTGTAAGACAGCCCGTAGCCAAAATGACTACATGGAAATAGCCAGACTTTACCATGCGGTATTGATTAGTAATGTTGAGCAAATGGGCGCGGGGAAAGATGATACGGCTCGCCGCTTTATAGCGTTAGTTGATGAATTTTATGAGCGTCGGGTGAAACTGATTTTGTCAGCAGATGTGAGTATTGAAGCTCTCTATACGGAAGGCCAGTTAACTTTCGAGTTTCGCCGTTGTGTCAGCCGACTGCAGGAAATGCAAAGTCAGGAATATCTGGCAATGGCTCATAAAGCATAAATTTCAGAAAATGCGTGATCTTTAACCGCATTTTTCCTATAATCCGCGCAGCCCACGTTACAGTCCGTTGTGTTACATAACGTAATGCAGCGGTCGCAGCAGATAACTAAATGATTTCTATCATTTTTTTATTGTTGTGATTCGCGGGGAAGCCCGGAATTACTGTCCGTGAACTTTTAAAATGTAGGTTTTATACAATGAAAACATTTGTAGCCAAGCCAGAAACGGTAAAACGCGACTGGTACGTAGTAGACGCTGAAGGCAAAACTTTAGGTCGTTTAGCTACTGAAATCGCTCGTCGTTTACGCGGCAAGCATAAGCCTGAGTACACTCCTCACGTTGATACCGGCGACTATATCGTCGTCATTAACGCTGAGAAAATTACTGTTACCGGTAATAAAGCTCAGGGCAAGATGTACTACTCGCACACTGGATTTCCGGGTGGTATCAAATCAATCAGTTTTGAAAAACTGATTGCTAAGAAACCAGAGATGGTCATTCAGAAAGCGGTGAAAGGTATGTTACCCCGTGGTCCATTGGGTCGTGCCATGTTCCGTAAACTGAAAGTGTACGCAGGTACTGAGCATAACCATATTGCTCAACAACCTAAACAACTGGATATATAATACGGAGCAAGAACACTATGGCAGATAATCAATACTACGGTACTGGTCGTCGCAAAAACTCCACGGCTCGCGTATTTTTGCGTCCTGGTAGCGGCAACATCAAAATTAACAACCGTGAACTGAACGAATACTTCGGTCGTGAAACGGCTCAAATGGTTGTTCGTCAACCATTAGAATTAGTTGAAATGACTGAAAAGTTTGACATGTACATCACTGTAAGTGGTGGTGGTACTACCGGTCAGGCGGGTGCAATTCGTCACGGTATTACTCGTGCATTAATGCAATACGACGAAGCTTTACGTGGTCCATTACGTAAAGAAGGTTACGTTACCCGTGACGCTCGTCAAGTTGAACGTAAGAAAATCGGCTTGCATAAAGCACGTAAACGTCCACAGTTCTCAAAGCGTTAATTCGTCTTTGTTTTTTGTGGCAAAACCCAGCTTCGGCTGGGTTTTTTTATGTCAAAAATAAATGGAAATAGACCAATAAGGGCGGCTATTAAGCTTGTAAAAAGTGTGTCTTTTCATTATCATCTCAAAGCATTTTCTGTAATCCGCATCAGCGGACAAAGCAGCAGCTAATTCCCGACTTCGCGACAACGCATCGTGGAGCGTCCAAAACTGGAGAATAGATGGATGAGCAATGCGCCTGTAGATAAAGGCCGCCGTCGTTTTTTGACTGTCGCAACCTCAGTGGTAGGTGGTGCAGGAGCGGTAGCAGTAGCCGTTCCTTTCATAGCATCGTGGAACCCAAGTGCGAAAGCAAAAAACGCGGGAGCGCCCGTAGAAGTAAATATACGCAAAGCTGAGCCTGGCCAGCTAGTCCGTGTTAAATGGCGTGGCAAGCCTGTGTGGGTGGTTCGCCGTACACCGGACATGCTTGAAGAGTTGGGTGAAATAGAAGGTAGGCTTCGCGATCCGAATTCTCAAGAGCCGCAGCAGCCACCTTATGCGGCAAATCAATATCGCTCAATTAAAGAAGAATTCTTCGTTGCGGTTGGTATTTGTACCCACCTTGGTTGCTCTCCATCTTATCTTGCGAGCGGAATGGGGGAGCACGTTGAGGGCGTTGAGTCTGGCTTTTTCTGCCCATGCCACGGTTCTAAATTTGATGTCGCAGGGCGCGTATTCCAAGGTGTTCCTGCACCACTGAACCTGGTCGTGCCGCCACATTATTTTATCGACGATAACACCATTTTGGTGGGTGAAGATAAGGGGCAAGCATAATGTTTAAGCGATTTGTAGAGTGGATGGATGCCCGCATCCCCATGACCAAAACCTGGAACATCCACCTGGCGCAGTATCCAGCTCCAAAAAACTTTAACATGTGGTATGTTTTTGGCTTTTTGGCAACCATCGTATTAATTAACCAAATACTGACTGGTGTCTGGTTAACCATGAACTATGTGCCAAGCGCCGACGGTGCCTTTGCCTCGGTTGAATACATCATGCGTGATGTCGAATACGGCTGGTTGTTGCGTTATATGCACTCCACCGGTGCCTCTGCGTTCTTCGTTGTCGTTTATCTGCATATGTTCCGCGGTATGATGTACGGTTCTTACCAGAAGCCTCGTGAGCTTATTTGGCTGTTTGGTATGTTCATCTTCCTGGTACTGATGGCCGAAGCCTTTATGGGCTACTTGCTGCCTTGGGGACAAATGTCTTACTGGGGCGCACAGGTTATTATTTCACTATTCGGTGCCATACCGGTTATTGGTGATGATTTAACCTTATGGATACGTGGTGATTACGTTATTTCCGGAGCGACGCTAAATCGTTTCTTTGCGCTGCACGTTATTGCTCTGCCGCTAGTACTGGTTATTTTGGTGTTCCTGCACATTGTCGCTTTGCATGAGGTTGGTTCGAACAACCCTGACGGTATCGATACTAAGAAGCCGAAAGGCTCTGTGCCAGACGAAGAAAAGCCGAAGTTTAAGTTCCACGAGCGCTTTACTAACAAGAAAGACATTGTCGATTCTATTCCGTTTTTCCCTTACTACATTATTAAGGATTTGTTCGGGTTCGGCGTGTTCTTGTTCTTGTTCTGTTACGTTATTTTCTTCAACCCGGAAATGGGAGGCTTTTTCCTTGAGCCGCCTAACTTTGAGCCGGCGAACCCCTTGAAAACACCGGAACACATTGCTCCTGTATGGTATTTCACGCCGTTCTATGCAATTTTACGTGCGGTGCCCGACAAGCTGTTTGGTGTTATTTTGATGTTCGCTGCTATTGTCTTCCTGGCCCTGTTGCCTTGGCTAGACCGTGGGCGAGTACGTTCTATTCGCTATCGTAGCCTGTTGCATAAGCTAAACCTCGGCGTATTTGCCATCAGTTTCGTTGTGCTGGGTTATCTGGGAACGCAACCGGCAACTCCTGTTGCAACAATATTCGCACAGATATTTACGTTCCTGTACTTTGCATTCTTCGGGCTGCTTTGGTTCTACAGTAAGCGCGAGAAGACTAAACCGGTACCAGAAAGGGTGACGTCGAAATGAAAAAATTGTTAATCGCTCTTATAACTTTGGTTCCGTCGCTTGTATTTGCGGCGGGCCCTGAAGTTCCCTTGGACAAGGCCGAAGTCGACTTACACGATAAAGCCTCACTGCAGCGCGGCGCGCAGTTATACATGAACTACTGTCTGGGTTGCCACCAACTGCAGTACCATCGTTATAACCGTACTTTTGAGGATCTTGGTATTCCGCAAGAGTTAGGCGAAAAGAACTTGCAGTTTACCGGCGACAAAGCCGGTGACAGAATTACCAATAATATGAATCCTGAATCAGCAGCGAACTGGTTTGGTACCGCGGTACCCGATCTAACGAACGTAGCCCGTGTACGCGGAGCGGACTGGATTTATACTTATTTACGTTCATTCTATAAAGATGACAGCCGTCCTTTCGGCGTCAATAATGCGGTGTTCCCAAATGTGGGAATGCCCCATGTATTGCAAGAACTTCAAGGGCTTCCGGAGAAGACCTATGAAGAACGCCTAATAGACGGTGAAATGGAAGACGTGTACGTCGGTATTGAAACCGATGGTGGTGGGCGTTTATCTGAAAGTGAATATGATCAAGCCATGTTGGATTTAACCGCTTTTCTGGTTTATACCGGAGAACCTATGTTATTAGAACAACGTCGCATTGGTTGGTTTGTTTTTGGTTTCCTGCTGGTATTCACCATTTTGGCATGGTTACTGAAAAAAGAGTTTTGGAAAGACCTGAAATAATCGGGGCTTATCAGTCTGTTAGACAACGGCTTAAGAAAGGGTGGCTTGCCACCCTTTTGCCGTTGATATTATCTGGAGAAAGGAATGGCTGTTGCAGCAAATAAACGCTCAGTAATGACGTTATATTCAGGAAAGGATGACTTAAAGAGTCATCAGGTACGTCTGGTGTTAGCTGAGAAAGGTGTTGGGGTCGAAATTACCTATGTGACCGACGAAAGTACGCCGGAGGATTTGTTACAGCTTAATCCGTACCCAGAGGCTAAACCGACTCTGGTTGATCGTGAGCTTGTGCTTTATAACGCTCAAATCATTATGGAATACTTGGACGAGCGTTTCCCGCATCCTCCTTTAATGCCTGTTTACCCGGTTGCTCGTGGTACGAGTCGTTTAATGATGTACCGAATTGAGCGCGACTGGTATAGCCTGGCTGAAAAGATCCAAAAGAATGATGCTCAGGCAAGGCAGGAACTGAAAGAAGGTATTCTTTCCCTGGCTCCTATTTTTGCCGATACACCGTATTTTATGAGCGAAGAATTTAGTCTGGTTGATTGCTATTTGGCTCCTCTGCTTTGGCGTTTGCCCGCTTACGGTATCGATTTAGAAGGTCAGGGCGCAAAAGAAATAAAGCAATATATGGTACGCCTGTTTGAACGCAAAACGTTCCAGGATTCTTTAACAGAAGAAGAGAAAGAACTCGCGCGTAATTAATTTCATCGACGTCGAGGAGTTTTACTATGACGCCGAAAAGACCTTATCTGCTGCGTGCATTGTACGAGTGGATAGTTGATAACGACCTGACCCCACACTTGGTGGTTGATGCGACTATTGTGGGAACCGTTGTGCCGCAGAACTTTGTTAGTGAAGGGCAAATTGTACTAAACATTTCGCCAACAGCGGTTCAGGGGCTGCAACTGGCTGACCATGAAGTTCGCTTTAACGCGCGCTTTGGTGGACAGCCAATGCAAGTTGTTGTGCCTATGACTGCGGCTTTAGCTATCTATGCCCGTGAGAACGGTGCCGGAGCAATGTTTGAGGCCGAACCCGAACTGGACAAAATGCCTGAGCTTGATGAAGAAGATAAGGGTAGTGACGATGCTGAGCAAAAAACAGCAAAGAAAAAGCCCAACCTAAAAGTAGTTAAGTAACAATACAAAGCACTAACGCTTAATGGTTAGTGCTTTAACTACCCGCTCTACGCCATCTACGTTTCTGGCAACCTCTACCGCGGCATCTGCTTCAATCTGGCTTACATGGCCTAGTAAAAATACCTCAGCGTTCTCTGTCACTACTTTGATATTAGTTGCATCTATAGATTTATTATTAGCAAACTTGAGCTTAATTTTGCTGGTTATCCAGCTATCTCCGGCGCGCAAGGCTGCCGAGGCTTTAGAGCCAATACGGAGTTGATTGAAAATTTTATTAATACCGTTAGTGTCTTTGATGATCTCTTCAGCTCTTCTTTTCAGAGCTTCGCTTGGAACCTGGCCAACCAAAAGAACATTAGTATCGTAACTGATAGCGACCACGCGGGCATCTTCAAGTTGTTCATCATTTCCCAGTTTAGCGTTAGCTTTCAATTCAATAGTCTGATCATCCACTTGTGTTCCAATTGTCCGCGGATCAGTAGCTGAAGATATTCCTACTGCGGCTGCTCCGACAGCAACTGCGGCGCAGCCCTGTAAACTTAATAAACTGATAAAAATGACGGGTAAAAAGGTTCTAGATAAAGTCATACGCTTCAGTGCTCCTGCGGAAAGATCGTGTTTTCAATTTGTTCACACAAGCCGTGGACAATAAACAGCTGAGTTTCTAGTATACGAGCCGGATTTAAACTGGGTGCCCTTAATTCGATATCGTTAGCACCTAGTAAACCGGAAACAGAATCGTTGCCCTCGCCGGTTAAAGCAATAATAAGCATATCGCGGCTAATAGCTGTTTCCATAACCGATGCTAACTCTTCATTCTCTTGGTTGTCCGCTATGACCAGTAGAATATCACCGGCTTGACCCAGTGCGGCAAGCTGTTTTTGCTTGCCAAGGGCCAATGCTAGTACTGGAAAGGGAGGACGCTCTAATTTCATGCCTTCGGTCATGAGGTTTGCAAAGTGCTGAGCAACGATTCCTGTCGTGCGGTCGCCGCAGCAAAAGACACGCTGACCATTCAACAAATTAGCCACTAACAGTTCAACCGTTGTGGCCATCTCGTCGGTCAGGCTTTCCACCGCTGAAATTTGTGTCTGTATGCTTTCTGTAAAAAGCGCCTTAATCAATTCGTCATTCATAGTCAGAATGCGTCCTTAAACCATTCAATTTTTGTTGGCTGACCTACTATTGCAATTACGTCGAAACGTATAGCCGCAGTATGTTCATCGATATTATTACTGAGTAAGTAGTGGCGAGCGGTGTATCGTATTCGGCGACATTGCTGCGGCTGAATCTGTTCAATAACAGCCGCAAAACTCTCATCGTCCCGGAATTTTACCTCGCAAAACACCCAGTAATGACCGTCTCGGGCTATGATATCAACTTCACCACCGTCAATACGGTAATTTTTGCAAATAATTGTAAGGTTGTTTTTCTTCAGAAACTCGGCTGAGAGTAATTCAGCGCGCTTACCGGTAACGACTTCCTGCATTGTCTGCTTCCTTAGCTAAGGTGATTTCTCCTTCACTAAAGGTAGCCCAAATAAGCTTCCGTTGAACAACTGAGTTATCAATGTGCAGTTCACCACTTAAACCCGACCAGACCAATCCAGGCATGCGGTTCATCATTTCAAGTCGTTGAATCAAGGATACGCTGTCGTATCCCATAGCGGTTAAGCGCGCTAGCGACAGACCCCACCCACTTCGCAATTCAAGCCATTGACTTAGAAGTATGTTTTTACCCGAACTCTCTATTAACCAGGGAATGTCTGAAAAAATAATGCCATTAAGATCTGAGTCACCTAAACGATTTCTGAGTTCATGGGTAGCCGAGCTGGCATAAACAGGAATAGGTTCTGCAAATGGCGAAACGCTGACATCAATAAAAGGTTTTAAAAGACGAGTCTGTTGTAGATTACCCGGCAGATAAATAGCACTAATGTCTCGTCGGCTGCGTTCCTGCTCATCGACAATAATTTTCCCTGCTGCAATCTTAACTGCGCGGATACGTTGCTGACTGTCAGTTAAACCCAGTGAACGCTCCACTGTGGCTTTCATATCTTCGCGTTCAGAGAAGTAAGAAACCCTGGGTTCTCCTGCCTCGTTATTGTTCCAACTTGACTTAAAGGCATCAACCATTCTGCGGCCACTGGAGCCATCAGCGGTAATTATCAGTGCACTCTTCGATTCGGGGAACTGTGTGTTAATTTGTTGCGCGGCTTGATGCGCTTCGGTGTCTGGGCTTAATGCGAAAAACACGTTGGTTAATGAGTTTTGGGCTAATTTCCCATCGTCTATCTGATTAAGGTAAACCTGAGGAATCCCCGCAAGAGGTTGCTCCGCCCAGGCCGCTACTTTGTCTTTTAACAGTGGGCCAATAATTCCAACCGGGCTTAGCTCCTGTATTTGTTTTTGTTGAGACTCAATATCGCCCGTTTCGCTGTCGATGAAAACAACTCTTAAATTTTTTATTTCACCGGTGCGGGCGATAACTCCGTCACGCACTGCCTGGCCTTGTTGCTTGTAGCGGCCGGATAATGGTAATAACACCGCGAGGGTCGGTTCCGGAGATGCCTGCCCGGTTTCCGGTGCATCTTCTGACGGCTTTAATGATGGTTCAAGCCAGATGTCGACCAGTGCCGCAGCATCGTGGTCTGGAAAGCTTTGCTGCCATTGATTTAAGTAAGATTCCAGGCTATCCGGTGAGGTCATTGCCTGATGATGATAATCCACCAGTCGCCACCAACCTGCGAGGGCTAAGTCGTTAGGGCGCTGTTGCGGAAGCTCTTCTCGTTTAATCCGACGGGCTATAGACCAGACTGTATCTGTATTGGGTTGTTCTGCAAAGCGCTGAGCATCAACCTGCCACACCAGCGACTGCCAGTAGTCGTGTTGCTGATAAGCCGCCTGAGAAAGTAGTTGCAGACTAAGAGCGCGAAATTCTCTTTGATTAAACTGAGTGGCGACATCTTCCAGTTCTTCTATCACCTTTGACCAAATTTGCTGCTCTGCGGCCCAACGTGCTTTTGCAAGGCGGTAATATTTTTGACTGTGACGAGTAATTTTTTGAGCACTTAACTGCGAAAGAATAGCGGCCGCTTGTTGCCATTGTTGCTCACTTTGAAAAGCATTAGCGGCTCGTATTAAAGCGGAGTGTTGCTCAACTTCATTTTTTGCAGCAGCGGCTTCCTGTAACCAGTCCCGGGCTGATTTTTCTTCTTTTAAGCTTAATTCCTGGTCAGCAACATCGACCGTCTTTGCCGGTTTATCTGCTGATCGGTCAGGTGCCGAGGTACACTGGGTTAATACCAGTAATGCCATTAGAGCTAAAAGTACAAATGAATGAGTTCTAAACACTGTAAGGTTCCGCTTTGGTGCCTGTTCGGTGATACTATAAACGGCATTGACGTTGGAAACAAACAGAGACTGATTATGGCAGAGCAGGGCATTCTTTATATTGTGCCGACACCTATCGGCAATTTAGGCGATATAACGGAAAGAGCAGTTAAGACATTGGCGGAAGTTGCAGCCATTGCTGCGGAAGATACAAGACACACGCGCAAACTCATGCAGCATTATGGCATACAGAATGACGTATTCGCCCTGCACGAACATAATGAGACACAGCGTGTGGACGCGGTTATCGAGCGTTTGCTGCAAGGTGAGTCGCTGGCGTTAGTCAGTGATGCAGGTACGCCACTCATCAATGATCCTGGTTATGTTTTGGTGCATCGTTGCAGGGAACGCGGGCTGAAGGTTATTGCGTTACCCGGTGCCTGCGCTGTTACGGTTGCTCTGTCTGCAGCCGGGTTACCAACAGACCGGTTTGCTTTTGAAGGCTTTTTGCCATCAAAGCCCCAGCAACGTCGTGCAAAGCTGGAGGCTCTGAAGACCGAAACCCGGACTGTTGTTGTGTATGAAAGCCCTCACCGAATTTTACATACGCTGACTGATATGAACGTGGTTTTAGGCAGTGGCCGGCAGATAGTGCTTGCGCGCGAGTTGACTAAGCAGTTTGAGACATACTTAAATGGCACTGCGGCTGAATTGTTGCAGGCTTTAACCGACGATACAAACCAACAGCGCGGTGAAATGGTTTTGCTAATAGCACCTGCACAGACGGAAACGGATGTTCGTGACGGTCCGGGAGAAGCGGCTAAGCGCACGTTACTGCTGCTACTAGAAGAGTTGCCGTTAAAAAAGGCGGCAGCTATGACCGCAAAAATTCACGATGAACGGAAAAATGAACTCTACCAGTGGGCGCTTGAGAATAAAAATAATGAGTGAAACAAAGATTGAGTTAATGCCTGCTGCAGCGTAGAATCCCCCGCGGAGAGCTGGCCAGACAATCGCCGCCTGTTTACAGGGGGAGGAAAGTCCGGGCTCCATAGGGCAGGGTGCCAGGTAACGCCTGGGCGGTGTAAGCCGACGACTAGTGCAGCAGAGAGTAAACCGCCGATGGCTGCTTGCAGCACAGGTAAGGGTGAAAGGGTGCGGTAAGAGCGCACCGCGCAACTGGTAACAGTTTGTGGCACGGTAAACTCCACCCGGAGCAAGGTCAAATAGGGGTTCTTTGGCGCGGCCCGCGTTGAACCCGGGTAGACTGCTTGAGGGTCAGGGCAACCTGATCACTAGATGAATGATTGTCCACGACAGAACCCGGCTTATCGGCCGGCTCTCCACCTTTTTAGGGTTTTAAAACTGCCAGTCTTTTAGAAACTTCAATAATTCATTAAGCGGCAATGGCTCACTAATAAAATAGCCCTGTGCAAAATCGCATCTCTGTCGCTGCAGTAATTCCCACTGTTGCCGGGTTTCAACGCCCTCGGCAATAACGTTAATATCCAAAGCTCTGGCTACCTGTAACAACGCATCCAGCAGTGCTACCTGCACCTTATTTTGAGGTGCCTGACTTAAAAAACTACGATCTATTTTTATATAATCGACAGGATACCGTTGCAGGTAATTAATACTGGAATAGCCGGTACCAAAATCGTCGATTGCTAACTGCACTCCCTGAGACCGCAAATAATGTAAAATTTGTAATTGCCGCTGTTTATTGCTCATTAACAGTGACTCGGTAATTTCAAAGGTTATGCTGGTATTAGGTATTCCATGCTGACTGATGCAGGACAGCCATCGTTTGGCCGACTCCATATCATTAAGTTCACGTTCGGAGCGATTAATTGAGACCTCAATGGGGTAACCAGACTTGTGTACGACAGCCCAGTCAACGCAAGCTTGCTCCAGAACAAACTGCCCTAGTTCATGAATAAGCCCGGTACGTTCAGCAACCGGAATGAATTCAGCCGGCGAAATCATGTTTCCGTCTTCATCCTGCCAGCGCAAGAGCGCTTCGCATTTACTGATTTTACCTGTGCTGAAATCAATGATGGGTTGATAAACTAAAGAAAACTCATGCCGCTTCAGACCTTCACGCATGCGTCTATGAATGGCATTGTGGCGCTCAGTTTGTTCTCTTAATTCGTCATTAAAAAAGTAATGTGTGCGCCGTCCTGCCGTTTTCGCTGCGTACATGGCAAGGTCGGCGTTTTTCAATAGTTCAGAGGCTTTGATGCCGTCATCGGGGTAAAGCGCAATACCGATGCTGCAGGTGGTTTGAATTTGGTTCTGGCGTAAGTTGAAAGGTTCACTTAACTGCCGGTTAATTTGGCTGGCAAGGTCATTAATTATTTGATGCGACGTAAAACGGTTAATAACGACAACAAATTCATCACCACCAATACGGGCAATGAAGTCGGAACCCCGTAGTTGGTTTCGTAAACGGTCAGAAACTGAAACTAACAGTTCGTCGCCAGCATCGTGACCAAGGTTATCGTTAACTTCTTTAAAGTGGTCAAGGTCGATGAATAGAATGGCAAAGTGTTGTTCCCGGCCTTTCTGGGTAAGTTGATCAAGGTAGTCGACAAAAGCCCGACGATTCGGTAAATCAGTAATCGAATCAAAATGCGCCTGGTGGTCAATAGTAACAAGCGCCGAGCGCAGTCGGCTTTGCGCCGTCACCAAATTGTACATAAAGGCGGTCATTAAAAAGGACAACAGCAGTCCGGCCACAATAATGCTCCAATAAATGCTGCCGCGATGGGCCCAAACTGCATTTTTTGGAGCCAGAGCCAGTATCCACTTGCCGGTTGAAACCGCCACTTCAATGGCGACGTAATCTTGCTGCCAGAGTGAAGCATCGCCGAAGTCAAACAGGTGGTCGCCATTGCCGTTTTCTTTCTTTAACGCGAAAAGGTAGTCGTTGACGGAGTCCAGGCCGCTGCTGGCAAGCAAGTCTCCTATATCAATGACCACAGCAATCATGCCCCACAGCTTATTGTCATTGATAAAAACCGGAGCTCTGGCAATTAACGCCCAGCCTCCTTGTATTAAGTTAACTGGGCCATCGATAACAATTTGCTTTTTCTGAATGGCTTCCTGAACGCTTTCGAACTGCGCCGGTGAGGTACGGTAGTCAAAACCCAGAGCAGCTTTATTTGGAGCCAGAGGGTAAACAAACTCAATGATCAAATTAGGTGCTAACGCTACGTGCCGTACCGGAACATCGCTATCAATAAGCTCCTGCATTAACAGCCGGTAACGTTCAGGAGAAATGTCTGGTGAGAGCTTAATTTCGGCCTGTAGTGCACGAGCCGTAACTAACGACGAATTGATCTGACCTTCCAGCGCGGCGCGAAGTTTACCTAAGCGCTCGGTAGCTACCCGCTTGCGTGACTCTACTACCTGTGAATGCTGGTTTTCAGCAAACCAGATAACGCCCGTTACCAGAATGCAGAAGCTGATGAAAATAACGAATAAGTAGCGTTTCATTAATTACCGTTGCCCACCAAAACTGAAATGAGTATCGCACAAAAATTATACGAGCTCTAACGGAAAAATAATTTTACGCGTTGCATCAACCGCTTAATGTAAATTTACCGTCAAGGCCTGACAAATAGAGAGGTTTTTTCTTGACAGTGGGAAAGAGAGACACCTAGACTGTAACATTGTGGGGATTTGTGGATAATAGTGGATCGCAATGATCAGGTGGGATCATGTTCCGAGGTGCAACAACATTAAGTCTGGATAGCAAAGGACGGTTAGCCATACCGGCTAAATACCGTCATGCGTTGTCATTAGACTGTGAAGGCAAAATGGTCTGCACGATTGATATTAAGCAACCGTGCCTGTTGCTGTACCCGCTTCCCGAGTGGCAAATCATCGAACAAAAGCTTACTCGATTATCCAGTATGAACCCTGCAGAACGTCGCTTACAGCGACTTCTTTTAGGCCACGCCGACGACTGTGAAATGGATAAAAATGGTCGTTTGCTCCTGTCAGCTCCGTTGAGACAACACGCCGGTTTAGAGAAAAAACTGATGCTTGTCGGGCAGCTGAATAAATTTGAAGTTTGGAATGAAGACGCCTGGCACGAACAAGTGGCGCAGGACATGGATGTTGAACGCGAAGGTGACTTTACTCTTAACGAACGACTAGAAGACTTTTCATTATAATGATTACAACGTCACCGCAACACGTTTCGGTGCTACTGGAAGAGTCGATAGAAGCATTAGCGACTGATCCGCAAGGCACATACATCGACGCCACATTTGGTCGCGGCGGACACACGCGTGCTCTGCTCAACCAGTTAGGTGACGACGCCCGCGTTATTGCCCTGGATCAGGATCCTGAGGCTATTGCTGCGGCTGCAGCATTTGCTGATGACCCCCGTTTTCAAATTATCCACACCCCTTTCTCAAACCTGCAACAGGTACTTGATGACTTGCAGTTGAACCAGCAAGTGACCGGAATTCTATTTGACCTTGGCGTATCTTCCCCACAATTAGATGACGCTGAGCGTGGCTTTAGCTTTATGCGGGACGGTCCTTTGGATATGCGGATGAACACCACCAGTGGAGAAACCGCAGCCGAGTGGCTTAATCGCGCAGAAAAGGACGATATTAGCTGGGTTCTGAGAGAATACGGAGAAGAGCGTTTTGCCCGCCGTATCGCCAGTGCCATTGTTATGGATCGCGAGAAAAAGCCGTTTACCCGCACTAAAGAACTGGCGGAAATGATTGCCCGCGTGAGTCCGGTAAAAGAAAAGCATAAACACCCGGCAACACGAACCTTTCAGGCCATCCGCATTCACATTAACCGCGAACTGGAACAAATTGAACAGGCGCTGGACGCTTCGCTGTCTGGTCTGAAAGAAGATGGGCGACTGGTGGTTATTAGTTTCCACAGTCTGGAAGACCGTTTAGTAAAACGTTTTATTCGCAAACATAGCGAAGGAAAGCAATTACCTCCTGGCTTGCCGGTAACTGAAGCCGAGCGCAATAAAGATAAAGCGCTGGAGAAAGTTGGTAAAGCAATTAAGCCGGGTAAAGCGGAAGTGCAGGTTAATCCTCGTTCGCGCAGCTCTGTGTTGCGTATAGCAAGGAGGGTTCGCAATGACTAAGCGGCGCTACCCCAGTCTGATGAAAATGTTGCTGCAGGATTTGTTGCAGCATAAATGGGTTTTACTTCTGAGTGTGGTGGTTATCGGCAACGCGTTAAGCATTGTCTACACCGCCCATTTGAACCGCCAGTTAACTGGCGAACGTGATGATTTATTATCGCACCGGGATACTCTGGATAGAGAGTGGCGACACCTTGTGGTGGAGCAAAACGCCCTGACTGAACACAGCCGGGTTGAACGTATTGCGCAGGAACAACTGGGCATGCGGGACGTTGAGCCAGAGCAGGAGGTGTTGGTTTCATGGCAGTGAATCGTCGCAATAAACGCACAGAGCCAGTCGGTACTCGTTGGCGCTTTTACACCGCAGTATTCTTACTGTTCGGTGTGTTTTCTGTGTTAATTGCACGCGCAGCCTATATCCAGGTCATAAGTCCCGATGCTTTTTCGCTGCAAGGCGATATGCGCAGTTTAAGGGCATCCAGCGTCGCGGTTCAGCGAGGCACTATTGTTGATCGTAACGGAAGAGAACTTGCGGTTAGCGTCCCGGTAGAAACCGTATGGGCCGATCCCAAACGTATCGCCGAGCGCGAGGCTTTAGCTGACGAACGTCGCTGGCAGGCCCTGGCTGAAACTTTTCGCATGAACCGTAACGAGCTGGTCAGTAAAGTGGACGACCCGTCAAAACGTTTCGTTTATCTGCAACGCAAAGTGACGCCATCAGAAGCGGATTATGTGAAGCAGTTGAAAATTCCCGGTGTGTATTTAAAAACAGAGTCACGCCGTTATTATCCTACCGGTGAGATCAGTTCTCACTTAATCGGTTTAACCGACATTGACGGCGCTGGGCAGGAAGGCCTGGAGCTTCTGTACGACGAGCATTTAACCGGTACGCCGGGTAAACGAGTTTATCGCAAGGACGCAGAAGGACGGGTTGTTGAAGAAATTAGCCAGACAGATGCACAACAACCAAAACAGCTGACACTGAGTATCGACCAACGTATTCAGGCAACTGCTTATACCGAGCTGAAAAAAGCCGTGCGCTACAATCAGGCAACTTCAGGCTCGGCAGTAGTGCTGGATGTCGAGACAGGTGAAGTGCTGGCTATGGTCAATAGCCCGTCCTATAACCCTAACAATCGTGCGGACTTGCAGTCTTTCAGAATGCGGAACCGGGCGATTACCGACAGCTACGAACCCGGTTCAACGATGAAACCTCTTGTGGTTCTTAGTGCGTTAGAAAAAGGTCGGCATAAAGCCGGCGATACTATTGATACGAGCCCCGGTTGGTTAAGAATCGGTGGACGCCGGGTGAGTGACCCTCGTGACTATGGCGAATTGACATTGAGCGAGGTGCTTGAGCATTCATCTAACGTGGGTGTAACTAAAATAGCTTTGGATCTTGGCGTTGACTCTTTATTGCAAACCTACGCCGACGCAGGCTTAGGTAGTGACACTGGGGTTGCTTTGCTAGGCGAGAGTATTGGTTTGCTGAGTGGCAGACGCCGCTGGTCGGATTTTGAAACTGCGACATTGGCTTATGGGTACGGTTTGTCGGCAACGACACTGCAACTGGCTAACGCTTATAACATTATCGCTAATGGCGGGAAAAAAAGGCCGCTGACGATTTTCAGGCAGGAATCGCCTTTACCTGCAGAGCAAGTTTTCAATCCGGATAACACCCGAGCCGTTATGCATATGCTGGAAGAGGTGGTTCGCGATGGAACAGCCAAAGCAGCACAAGTGCCCGGATATCGTGTTGCAGGAAAAACAGGGACTACCCGTAAAACCAAAGCAACAGGTGGGTACGGTGATGAATACGTCGCGTTGTTTGCGGGGATAGCTCCGGTTAGCGATCCGAAAGTGGTTGTGGTGGTGACAATAAACGAACCCGGCACTGATGACTATTATGGCGGCACAGCCGCTGCTCCGGTGTTCTCAAAAATTGTATCGCAAACTATGCGGCTACTGAATATACCGCCGGATAACCTGGATGATACACAGGTGCACGCCGCTGGCTTTGGGGGGGATAAATGATGAAGCTTGCAGAATTGTTAACTATGCTGCCGACGTCGTTTTCCGTTCCGGATGTTACCGTTAGTGGTATAAAACTCGATAGTCGGCAAGTAGCCAATGGCGATGTTTTTGTCGCTATTCCGGGCTATGAAACCGATGGCCGCGCTTATATTGATGCAGCTATTGATGCTGGTGCAGCAGCAATTATTGCTGAAGCTCCGGGAATGGCTGTTGAACAGCGCCGGGGCGTGGTCGTTATCGGTTTTAGTGGCGTTCGTGAGCATCTCTCCCGCATCGCCGGTAATTTTTTCGGCCATCCATCAGAGAAAATGAACCTGGTTGGTGTGACCGGAACCAATGGTAAAACGTCGGTTACCCACATTATGGCGCAGTTGGCAAAAGCCCTGGGTATGGAAGCGGCTGTTATTGGTACAACCGGAAGCGGACTTATTGGTCGCTTATTACCTGAGCGTCATACCACACCAGATGCCGTTACCGTCCAACAACGTCTGGCTACGCTATTAGCTGAAGGCGCAGAACTGGTTGCTATGGAGGTGTCTTCACACGCACTGATACAGCGCCGTGTCGAGGCTTTACACTTTGCGGCGGCCGCCATAACCAATATTAGTCGGGATCATCTCGACTATCACGGCACCATGGAAAATTACGTGGCCGCAAAACAACGTTTATTTGCTGACTTTGGCGTGCAAAACCGAGTGGTTAACGCCGACGACGACACGTTAAGCCAGTGGCAGCAGGATGATTTAGCCGATTTATGGGTAAGTCTTAATGCCAGCCCCAACGAACCATGCCTGCAGGCGACTGGTGTTCAGTTCCATGAGCAGGGCTCGGTGTTCAGTTTAAATTGGCAGGGTGAATCCTGCGTCGTTGAAACTCCATTGTTGGGCCGTTTCAACGTTTATAACTTACTCTGCGCGGTTGCTGTATTGCTGAAACTGAATAAGCCTCTTGCGGATATCGGCAAAGCCTGTGGCAGTTTGCAGCCCGTTCCCGGACGGATGGAAGCCTTTCATAATAATCAGTCGCCGCTGGTGGTGGTTGACTACGCGCATACACCGGACGCTCTGCATCAGGTATTGAGTGCGCTGCGCCTGCATTGCAAGGGCCGTTTGTGGTGTGTGTTTGGCTGCGGCGGTGACCGTGACCGTGGCAAGCGTCCGCAAATGGGTAAAGTCGCGGCAGATTACGCTGATGTTGTTGTGGTTACCGATGACAACCCGCGGACAGAACCCGCGGAACAAATTATTGAAGATATTTTGACCGGCATTGCGGATAAAACTCAGGTTAAGGTTTGGCCGGGTCGCCGCGAGGCGGTGATACGTGCAATGCAGGAAGCCGGAAAAGATGACGTTGTATTACTCGCCGGTAAAGGACACGAAGACTATCAGGTTATTGGTACTCAACGCATTGACTATAACGAACGAGCGGTAGTCAGTGAATGGCTGCAAGGAGACTGCGCATGATCTCAGTATCACTGAAATGGATTGCGGAGCAGGTGGAAGGCCGCCTGATTGGCTCTGATTGTACAATTGATGCGGTGTCCACGGACACTAGAGCGGATTTAACCGACGCGTTATTTATAGCCTTAAAAGGCAAGAATTTTGATGCCCACGACTTTGTCGAACAGGCTATAGCTAAAGGCGCCGCGGCAATTATTTGCGAAAAGAAAGTGGATAGCGAGTGCCGCCAGATTATTGTCGAGAACAGCCGTCATGCGCTGGGGCGCTTAGGTGCGGCTATTAAGGCGAAGGTAGCGCCGAAAACCGTGGCTGTCACCGGCAGCAACGGTAAAACCACAGTAAAAGAAATGCTGGCGGCCATCTTATCTATTCGTCATCCGGTATTGGCCACGCAGGGTAACTTTAATAACGATATTGGTGTGCCGCTTACATTATTGCGCCTGCAGGAAGAACACAAATACGCAGTGGTTGAATTGGGCGCGAACCATCCGGGGGAAATTGCCTACACTACTGACTTGGTCAAGCCCGATGTTGCCATATTGAATAACGTGAGTGCAGCGCATGTTGAAGGTTTCGGAAGCTTACACGGGGTTGCCCGTGCTAAAACTGAAATATTCCGTGGAGTGAGTAGCCAGGGAACGGCCATTACCCCGCGCGATTCTGAGTTTTATCCTTGCTGGGAACGCGCCTGTGCTGACATGAAATGGAAGAGCTTTGGTTTAACCGACTCCGCCGATGTTTATGCAAGTGACGTGGTATTGAACAGTGACGGACACCCTGCGTTTACTCTGCATTTGGGCGGTGAAACGAAGCGTATTGAACTGAAGTTAAGCGGTCGTCACAACGTGCTTAATGCGCTTTCAGCCGCTGCTGCGGCAAGTGAGCTGGGTATATCGCTGGATGACATTGTTACTGGGCTGCAAAGGGTCGAGCCGGCTCAGGGACGTTTGACAACGATAAAAGTGAGTGACCACTTACGTATTATTGATGACACCTATAACGCCAGCGTTGCCTCAACTAAAGCTGCCCTGGATTTGCTGGGAAGTTATCAGGGGTATCGCATTTTTGTATTGGGCGATATGGGTGAGTTAGGTGCCGATGCGCGCGCTTATCACGAAGATATTGGTGAACATGCTATCGGCACTGGCATTGATAACTTATACAGTCTGGGCGTACTCAGTCAAAGTGCCAGCGAGGTCTTTAACGGCCACGGAGGTAAGCACTTCGGTAGCTTACAGTCGCTGGTTGAATCTGTTTTACAAAGACTTACAGAACAGACCGGCAAGCAACCTGTCACAGTGCTGGTTAAAGGCTCACGCTCCGCACATATGGAGCGCGTTGTTGCAGCAATACAGCAGGCTGTCGCGGTCAGTGGCAGCGTAGAGGATAAGCACGCATGTTAGTTTGGTTGGCGGAGTACCTAACCCAGTTTGAAAGCGCGTTTAACGTGTTTTCCTACTTAACCTTGCGGGCAATACTCAGTGTTTTGACCGCACTGGTTTTGTCGTTGTGGTTAGGACCAACATTAATTCGTCGTTTGCAGCGTTTGCAAATAGGGCAAACGGTACGGGACGACGGTCCGGAAAGTCATTTAGTAAAAAGTGGTACGCCGACTATGGGCGGCGTATTGATACTGGCAGCGGTTCTGGGTTCCTCACTACTCTGGGCTGACTTAGATAACCGTTATGTCTGGGTCGTTCTAATGGTTATTACCGGCTTTGGTATTGTCGGCTTTGTCGATGATTATCGCAAAGTTGTACGCAAAGATCCGAAGGGGCTAATCGCTAAATGGAAGTATTTCTGGCAGTCGGTCATTGCCAGTGTGGCTGCCGTTTACCTCTACTGGAGCAGTACTCAGGGCGCTGAAACCGCTCTTCTCGTTCCATTCTTTAAGGACGTTATGCCGCAGTTGGGCATGCTCTATATGCTCATGGCCTATTTTGTCATTGTCGGCACCAGTAATGCCGTCAATTTAACTGACGGCCTGGACGGTCTGGCCATTATGCCAACCATTATGGTGGCTGCTGCACTGGGTATTTTCGCCTACGTGTCCGGCAATGTGAACTTTGCTGAATATCTGCAAATTCCTTATTTGCCACTGACCGCTGAATTGTTGGTCGTGTGCACCGCTATTGTTGGAGCGGGTCTCGGATTTCTCTGGTTCAATACTTATCCTGCGCTTGTATTTATGGGCGACGTGGGTTCTCTGGCCTTAGGTGCTGCACTTGGCATTATCGCGATATTGGTTCGGCAGGAGCTGGTGCTGTTCATTATGGGTGGTGTGTTTGTTATGGAAACCTTATCGGTGATGCTGCAGGTGGGTTCCTACAAATTGAGAGGCAAACGAGTTTTTCGAATGGCTCCAATTCATCACCATTACGAATTAAAAGGATGGCCAGAACCGCGGGTAATCGTGCGTTTCTGGATATTGTCACTCATTTTTGTGCTGATAGGACTCGCAACCTTGAAGTTGCGTTAAAAAATAATGACTAAAATAGCCTGGCAGAATACAAAACACATTGTTGTCCTTGGTCTTGGAAAGACCGGGGTGTCTGTGCTGCGCTATTTACAACATAAACGGCAGCAGGATCAGAAGCTTGCCGAGATCAAAATTCAGGTTTTTGATTCGCGTGAAAACCCTCCTGGCCTGGAAGAAGCAAAACAAATACTGGGAGATGCTGAACTGCTTAACCGGCATTGGGAATTAGAAGACACGCTGGCGGCCGACTTAATTATTGCCAGTCCGGGTATCGATTTACGTGAAGACCCAATCGTTTTGGCGCGTGATGCAGATATTCCGATTGTTGGTGATGTTGAGCTGTTTGCGCAAGAATCAAAATTGCCGATAGTAGCGGTAACTGGCTCTAATGGAAAATCCACAGTAACTCGCATGGTCGAGTTTGTTGCTAAGCAATGCGGCAAAAATGTGGCTGCAGCCGGCAATATAGGCGTACCAGTACTCGACTTGCTGCTGCAGGAGCAGCACCCCGATGCTGTAATACTGGAGCTTTCCAGTTTTCAGTTGGAATCAGTTTCCAGCTTGAAACTTAAAGCGGCGGCACTTATGAATATTAGTGCCGATCATATGGATCGTTACTGCACTCTGGATGAATATGTAAAAGCTAAGCAACGCATTTTCACTCATGCAAAAACCTGGATACTGAACCGTCAGCAGCAGGATACCTGGCCACACCCGGTTACGGGAAAATTAATGACCTTCGGTAATGACTCGCATCCCAAACACTTTGGTTTGCTGTCTGGAAATATCGACCGTGTCAGTGGGCCGGTTGCCGTGACTTTCGATGGCAGTGTTGTACTGCGGGCAGATCAATTGCAACTCCAGGGCATTCATAACCTGGTGAATGTGCAGGCAGCTCTGGCTTTGTGTCAGGCAATAGATATTGATATTGAAGCTGCGGTTCGTGCGGTAAAAGAGTTTAAAGGTCTGCCGCACCGCTGTGAATTAGTCAGTGACAATGAGGGCGTGCTCTGGGTTAACGATTCAAAAGCCACAAATATCGGTGCTACTGCTGCCGCGGTTGAGGGGCTGAGACCAATGATAAGCGGGCGTTTACTGCTAATAGCGGGTGGGGTCGGCAAAGGAGCAGACTTCCGTGAGCTGCAGTCGACCCTGGAGCGGGTCGATATTCTCTTAACCATAGGTGAAGATGGTCCCCGCATTGGTCAGTTGTTTAACGGTTCACGGCAGGTAAAAAGTTTACAGCAGGCCGTGGAGCTAGCGGCATCTTTAGTGCAAACCGGCGACATGGTGCTGTTATCGCCTGCGTGTGCGAGCTTCGATCAGTTTCAGAACTTCGAGCATCGGGGCGACAGTTTCCGTCATGCAGTGGAGGCGCTTTATGTCAACAGTGCGTGAAGAACAGTTAAATCTTGAGATACCGGCTTCCGATGTCGGTAGTCGTTGGCAAAAGCTGATTAACTGGTTTCAACCAAAAGCCAGTCAGCCACTGTACGACCGTATGCTGTTTACCCTGGCAATGGCGTTGCTGGCTTTTGGCTTTGTTATGGTCACGTCTGCGTCTTTACCTACGGCAGACCGGTTAACGGGGAATCCGTTCCATTTTGCCATTCGTCACGGCATTTATATTCTGATTAGTTTAGCCGTTATGCTGGCGACTTTACGGGTACCGGCGAATAGCTGGAATCAACAGAGCGGTAAGTTGTTGTTGCTCGGCTTGATTATGCTGTTAATGGTTTTAGTTGTGGGATATGAAGTTAACGGTGCACAACGCTGGATAAAAGTCGGGCCAATTACTTTTCAGGCGGCAGAGGTCGCTAAACTTTTCTTCTGTATTTATATGGCCAGTTATTTGTCCCGCAGGGAAGACGAAGTCAGAGAAGCGACTAAAGGCTTTATAAAACCTCTGGCGCTGTTGTTTATTGCTGCAGTGCTTTTATTAATGCAGCCGGATTTCGGAACCGTGGTTGTCTTGTCGGCAACAACCGTCGCCATGCTGTTTTTAGCTGGCGCTAGATTGTGGCAGTTTTTTGCTGTGTTCATTACCTGCGTACTGGCATTAATTTTACTGATCATCGTTGAGCCTTACCGGATGCAGCGTCTGCTCACCTTCCTGGAACCGGAGAAGGACCCATTCGGTGCCGGATATCAGTTAATGCAGTCGCTTATTGCCTTTGGGCAAGGCCACTTTAGCGGCGCCGGTTTGGGTAATAGCATTCAAAAATTACAATACCTACCCGAAGCACATACTGACTTTATTATGGCTGTTGTTGCCGAGGAACTAGGTTTTCTTGGCGTGCTGGCGGTTATTGCAACCGTATTAATGTTGGTATGGCGAGCTTTAATTATTGGCCGTCGCTGCTTAATGCAGGAGCAACGTTACGGCGGTTATCTGGCTTATGGTATCGGTATTTGGTTTAGTATCCAGGCCTTTGTGAATATCGGTGTTGCGTCCGGTGCATTACCAACTAAGGGACTGACACTGCCTTTGGTGAGCTACGGTGGTAACAGCCTGATCATATCGGCTCTGGCCGTTGGGCTGTTGTTACGCATAGACCATGAACGTCGGATGCTGGGTCGCAAAGTGGCACCGCGCGGAGGTGCCGAATGAACAAAGTTTTGATAGCAGCAGCCGGCACCGGTGGTCATATTTTTCCGGCCTTAGCCGTAGCAGAACAAATGCGCGACAACGGCTGGCAAGTTGACTGGCTGGGTACGCAGGAAGGTCGTTTAGAAAGTCGGGTGATTCCGGCAGCTAACTTCCCTTTACACAGCATTAGCATGACTGGAGTTCGCGGTCATGGGCTGAAAAGAAAGCTGTTCATGCCATTCACTTTGGCGAAAGCCGTGCTGCAATGTCGACGCTTGCTGAAAACACTACAGCCACAGGTAGTGGCAACCTTTGGCGGCTATGTCTGCGCGCCAATGGGGTTAGCTGCGAAACTGCTGGGCATCCCCTTAGTGGTGCACGAACAAAATGCCATACCGGGCATGACTACCCGGTTGTTAGCCCCCAGAGCAAACAAAGTTATGTTGGGGCTACCGGTTGCCCTCCCGCAATGGCAGCAGTATCCGGTTGTTGGTAACCCTCTGCGCAAGGGGTTATTGGCACAAGCGGCTGAACAGACAGAAAAATCAAATACAGACGGAGCCTTGAATATATTGGTGGTTGGCGGAAGTTTAGGTGCGCAGGTATTGAACGAAGCCGTGCCGGAAGCCGTCAAAGCATTAGAAGGTGTTGAACTTAATGTCCTGCACCAGTGTGGTGCTGAGCGTGAGGCAACAACTGAAAAGGCTTACTTAGGTGCATCAGTGCTTAAAACGCTGAAAGTCACCGAATTTATTGAAGATATGGGCGACGCTTTTAAAAATGCTGATTTGGTTATTTGTCGCGCTGGCGCATTAACCATATCTGAGTTGGCGGTAATGGGCGTAGCGTCCATTCTGGTGCCATTGCCACACGCTGTGGATGACCACCAAAGCGCCAATGCGAAAGTTTTAGAAAGCCGTGGTGCGGCAGTTTTATTGCCGCAAACTGAAGTAGTGGAAGGCGCATTGAAACAACAGTTAAAACGTTTATTGCATGACAGACAACAACTGTGGACAATGGCGCGTTTCGCTCGCCAGTGTGCGATGCCAGAGGCAACGCAACGACTGGTGAATGAATGTATGGAATATAGACAGAGCGATGACTAGCATGACCGCAACCAACGCACAGCCATTTACTATTGTGAACGTCCCGGAAATGCGCCGGGTACAGCGAATCCATTTCGTTGGTATCGGTGGTGCAGGCATGGCCGGTATTGCCGAGGTTCTGTTAAATCAGGGCTATCAGATTTCGGGTTCGGATATTGCCGAAAACGCCAATACTGATCGTTTACGTTGCCTTGGAGCGACGGTGATTCTGGGGCATATGGCCAACAATATCGAAGGCGCCAGTGTGGTTGTGGTATCCAGTGCAATAAAAGCGGATAACGCTGAGCTGGTAGCTGCACACCAGTTGCGGGTGCCGGTGGTACGTCGTGCAGAAATGCTGGCCGAGCTTATGCGTTTTCGCCATGGTATTGCGGTAGCCGGTACACACGGCAAAACAACGACCACGTCATTGGTTGCGAGTATTTTTGCCGAAGCCGATCGCGATCCCACTTTTGTTATTGGTGGTTTGCTCAATAGTGCCGGTTCGAATGCTCGTTTAGGTAACAGTAAGTACCTCATTGCAGAAGCCGATGAAAGCGATGCGTCGTTTCTGCATTTACAACCGATGGTTGCGATAGTGACGAATATCGAAGCAGACCATATGGACACCTACGAAGGTGATTTCAATAAGCTGCTGGACACCTATGTTGAATTTTTGCATAACCTGCCGTTTTACGGTTTAGCTGTTATGTGTGTCGATGACCCTGTCGTATCTGATCTAATACCACGACTCGGCCGTCAGACCATGACCTACGGCTTTAGCGAAGCCGCTGATGTACGAGCAATAGATTATAAACAAACCGCCAGTGAGAGCTGCTTTACTATTTTACGCAAAGGGCTGAAACCACTTGACGTGTGTCTTAATCTGCCGGGTAAGCACAATGTGTTGAATGCTCTGGCCGCAGTAGCTGTAGCAACAGATGAAGGAATTAACGACGAAGCCATTAAGTCAGCATTGAATAAATTTGAAGGTATTGGCCGTCGTTTTCAGCATTACGGTAACTTTGCCATCTCAGATAAAGAGTCGAATAAAGAGCCGGGTGAAGTGATGCTGGTTGATGATTATGGTCACCATCCTTCAGAAGTTGCTGCCACTATTCAGGCGGCGCGGGAAGGTTGGCCTGAGCGTCGTTTGGTAATGGCATTTCAACCGCACCGTTATTCGCGCACCCGGGATTTATACGAAGACTTCGTTAACGTGCTGTCGCAGGTTGACGTATTACTGATGCTGGAAGTTTACAGTGCCGGGGAAACGCCGGTAAGCGGTGCCGATAGTCGCTCATTATGTCGTTCCATTCGTCAGCGCGGGCAGATAGACCCGGTTTATGTGGCAACCGTGGATGATATGCCGGAAGTTCTTGAATCGGTGCTTGCTCCGGGAGACTTGCTGTTAACGCAGGGCGCTGGAAATATCGGCGCATTGGCCAAGCGAATTGCAACTGAGGTGTTGAGTCATGAAAGCTAATGCCTTTGGTAAAGTGGCCGTCATGCTGGGCGGTACGTCGGCTGAGCGCGATGTTTCGCTGAAATCCGGAATGGCGGTATTAAAAGGCCTGGTTGCGAAAGGCATCGATGCACACGCATTTGACCCGGCGGCGCATAGCTTGCAGGAGCTTGTGGAGCAAAAGTTTGATCGCGTATTTATCGCTTTGCATGGCCGCGGCGGTGAAGATGGCAGCATGCAGGGGGCATTGCAAATACTGGAAATGCCATACACCGGCAGTGATGTTCTGGGCTGTGCGCTGGGTATGGATAAAGTGCGTTGTAAACAAATTTGGCATTCACTGGGTCTGCCAACCGCCAATTGGCGGGTGGTAACGCAAGCTGAAATAGAGCAAGTGAACGTGGAAGCTATGTTGCAGGAGCTCGGTGGCCGGGTGATTGTAAAACCAGCACGTGAAGGCTCCTCTATAGGTATGAGCATTGCCGATAACGGGCGAAGCCTGGCTTTAGCCTTGCAGCATGCGGCACAGTTTGACGACGACCTTTTGGTCGAACAGTGGGTTGAAGGTGCGGAGTATACCATTGGCATACTGGAAGGTAAGGCATTACCGGTTATTCGACTGCAAACGCCACATGAGTTTTATGATTTTGAAGCCAAGTATCAGGCAAATGATACCCAGTATCACTGTCCTGCAGGGCTAAGTGAAGATGACGAAGCAAGTTTGCGAATGTTGGCTGAACGCGCTTTCGCGGCCATAGGAGGTAGTGGCTGGGGACGTATCGATGTGATGCGCAATAACGCGGGTGAGTGGTTTTTGTTAGAGGCAAATACGGTACCGGGAATGACAGAAAAAAGCCTGGTACCTATGGCGGCAAAAGTTGCTGGTTTACAGTTTAATGACTTAGTGGAGCGCATTTTAGCGCAAACGCTGGAGCGCTAACGATGGCTGCTGAACAGCGCCTGCGCTCAGTCAACTTTTGGTCAGGTGTGGTGGTGTTATGCCTGACTATTGCGGGGGCACTGGTTGGTATCTATCAGTTAAACGAAGTGCTGACAGACGAACAGCAAGTACCGCTGGCTGAATTAAGTGTTCAAGGCGAGTTGCATTATACCGCCAGCGAAGAGGTTAGGCAGGCATTGACAGCAGAGCCGTTAGGAAGCTTTTTTACGGCCGATGTGGATGATTTAAGGCGTCGGGTAGAGCAGTTGCCGTGGGTGCAAAAGGTCTCTATTCGCAAGGTTTGGCCGGATAAGTTGTCGGTTTATGTGACGGAGCACAAACCCGTGGCCATGTGGAACGGCGATCGACTTATCAATCAGCATCAGGAAGTTTTCCGGGCTGATATAACGAGAGCTGACAGCAGTTTGCCACAGTTGTTCGGTCCGGAGAACGCGGTGAAAGAGACCTGGAAGGAATTTAACCGGGTACAGCAAATGCTGGAGGTTAATGGCTTTCAGATAAGAGCGTTGAGATTAACCGAACGCTTTGCTGTCAACGTGGTTCTGGCACAGGGAATTGAGATTAAATTGGGGCGCGAAGCCACATTAGAGAGAATTAAGCGGTTTATCGATGTGTTTCCCAGCATCGTTGAGCACGAAAAAAGTAAAAACAACGAAATCGATACTGTGGATTTACGATATGACACCGGGGCTGCAGTGGCCTGGCGTGAAGCAAAAAGTGAGAGTTAGACGGTTATGTCGAAAACATCGGAACACAATATGGTTGTAGGTCTGGATATAGGCACCAGCAAAGTGACTGCACTTATAGGTGAGTTATTACCTGATAATGAGATCAGTGTTGTTGGCGTTGGCACGGCTACGTCGCGTGGCATGGACAAAGGTGGTGTGAATGACCTTAATCTGGTTGTGCAATCGGTACAGCGTGCTGTGGATGAAGCCGAATTAATGGCTGATTGCCGCGTGGCATCGGTGTATTTGAACATTTCCGGACGTCATATTTCCTGTCAGAACGAAAGTGGCATGGTACCGATTAACGAAGCTGAAGTGACTCAGGATGATGTCGACAGCGTGATTCACGCCGCGCAGTCAGTGCCTATTGCAAAGGAACGTCGTATTTTACACGTCTTGCCGCAGGAGTACGTCATTGACTCACAGGAAAGTATCCGCAGCCCAATAGGCATGTCCGGTGTCCGTATGGAGTCGAAAGTGCACATTATTACCTGTGCCAACGATATGGCGAAGAATATTATAAAAGCGGTTGAGCGTTGCGGACTGTCGGTGGATAAACTGATTTTCTCGGCGTTAGCATCAAGTATATCGGTATTAACCGATGACGAAAAAGATTTAGGCGTGGCGCTGGTCGATTTAGGCGGCGGTACCATTGATATTTGTATATACGCGGGCGGTGTATTGCGTCATACCGCGGTAATTCCGGCGGCGGGTAATCAGGTTACCAGTGACATTGCCAAGATATTCCGTACGCCGACCAACCACGCGGAAGAAATTAAGACCAAGCACGCTTGTGCGCTGCGGCAAATGGTCAGCATGGAAGATACCATTGAGGTGCCTTCGGTGGGTGGCCGCCCATCGCGGGTAATGTCGCGTCATACGCTGGCCGAAGTGGTTGAGCCGCGTTATCAGGAACTGTTTGAGCTGGTCAGGGATGAAATTCAGCAAAGTGGTTTAGACGAGCAAATTGCAGCTGGTGTTGTTATTACCGGCGGTAGCGCAAAAATGGAAGGCTGCGTAGATTTTGCCGAAGAAATTTTTCAAATGCCGGTTCGTATCGGCGTTCCTCTGGGTATGAAAGGCCTAAGAGATTACGTCGAAGATCCGGTTTATGCCACAGCGGTGGGACTGTTACGGTATGGGCAGGAAGATGCCGCTGTGTCACAAAAAGAAAGCTCTAAAACTGACGTGATCGGACTCTGGCAAAAAGTGCAGAGTTGGTTCAAAGGTGAGTTTTAACTTGGGGTAGCACGTTAAAAGCAGGTAGGGAGAATTATTATGTTCGAACTGATGGACAATTACGAAAGCGAAGCCGTCATTAAGGTGATTGGCGTCGGTGGTGGTGGCGGAAACGCTGTCCAGCACATGGTGAAAGAATCAATTGAAGGTGTGCAGTTTATTGCCGCTAATACCGATGCGCAGGCTCTGCGCAATCATACGGCGGATGTCACCATTCAATTAGGTCAGGACATTACTAAAGGTCTTGGTGCTGGAGCCAACCCGGAAGTAGGCCGCCAGTCGGCAGAAGAGGACCGTGAGAACATCCGCGTCCACTTAGAAGGTGCCGACATGGTCTTTATTGCAGCCGGCATGGGCGGCGGTACCGGAACCGGTGCAGCACCTGTGGTTGCTGAGGTTGCCAAAGAACTGGGTATTCTGACAGTTGCTGTTGTGACTAAGCCATTCCCGTTTGAAGGGAAAAAGCGCATGGCCGTAGCCGATGAAGGTATCAACGCACTGGCACAAAGTGTCGACTCGTTAATTACCATTCCAAACGAGAAGTTGCTGAAGGTGATGGGTCGTGGAACCAGTTTACTGGATGCCTTTAGTGCTGCAAACAACGTATTGTTGGGTGCGGTTCAGGGTATTGCTGAGCTGATTACTCGTCCGGGTCTTATCAACGTCGACTTTGCTGACGTTCGTGCGGTTATGAAAGAAATGGGTACCGCCATGATGGGAACTGGTGTTGCCAGCGGTGAAGACCGTGCGCAGGAAGCTGCGGAAATGGCCATTAACAGCCCGTTACTGGAAGATATCGACTTGTCCGGAGCTCGTGGTGTGCTGATTAACGTCACAGCCGGCATGGACATGAGCATTGAAGAGCTCGACACCGTCGGTAATACGGTTAAAGCCTTTGCTTCAGATAACGCAACCGTGATTGTGGGTACCGTTATCGATACGGAAATGTCTGACGAGCTGCGCGTGACAGTGGTGGCGACTGGTATTGGCGCGGAGCGCAAACCCGATATCTCTTTGGTGAATAAGACCAGCCAGGCAGCACCTAAGCGGGAGCCTCAGCAAGCATACCGCAGTAGTGATATTGACCGCGGTGCAGCAGCCCCTCGTTACGAGGAGCAGGAAGAGTTGCAGCCAGAAACGAAAGCGGAACCAAAACGTCAACCCGCTGCCAAAGCTAAACAGGATAAAGAACTCGATTACCTGGATATTCCGGCTTTTTTGCGAAAACAGGTCGACTAAATTAGCGTAACGCTTGATAAGTATGCGTAAAATTTGATCGGACCATGACAAATGTCGTATAATATGCGGCCGCTTTGGCTTCAGCCATGGCGAACCGAATAAAAGGGTAGGTGAACAAGTACCATGATTAAGCAACGTACATTACAGCAAGCAATATCAACCACCGGTGTTGGACTGCATAAAGGCAATAAAGTAAACCTTACTTTACGCCCTGCGCCGGCCAATACGGGGTTGATATTCCGTCGTGTGGACCTTGACCCTGTGGTGGATATTCCAGCACGGGCCGACTGGGTGCGTGATACGCAGCTGTGTACCTGTCTTATCAATGAGGAAAACGTTCGCGTTTCTACCGTCGAGCATTTGCTCGCTGCGCTGGCCGGCGTTGGTATTGATAATGCGATTATCGAAGTCGATTCGCATGAAATTCCAATTATGGACGGCAGCTCGCACCCGTTTGTTTACCTGCTACAAAGCGCGGGTATTGAAGAGCAGTCAGCAGCGAAGAAGTTCATCCGGATCAAACAGCCGGTACGTGTCGAAGACGGTGATAAGTGGGCGGAACTGCTACCCCACGATGGTTTCCGTATCGACTTTGCTATCGACTTTGAACACCCGGCTATCGCAGACACAGGCCAGACCGTCAGTATCGACTTTAGCGCTAATGCTTTTATCAAAGAAATTAGCCGTGCTCGTACCTTTGGCTTTATGAAAGACATTGAGTATTTACGGGAAAACAATCTGGCATTAGGCGGCAGTTTTGATAACGCTGTTGTGCTGGACGAATTCCGCATTCTGAACAGTGACGGCTTGCGTTACGACGATGAATTCGTAAAACACAAAATGTTGGATGCTATTGGTGATTTGTATATGGGTGGCCACAGTATTTTGGGTCATCTACGTGCCTACAAATCAGGGCATGCGCTGAATAATCAGTTATTACAGGCACTATTAGCGCAGCAGTCAGCGTGGGAGTTTGTGACCTTTGACGAAGAGCAGGCCACTGCGCCTATTGCTTTCTGGTCACCCGCAACGACAACAGCTTAATCTTTATCGTTGGCGGTAAACTTTGCCGCCAACGCTTTTAACTCCGACTTTAACGGTTCATCACAACCCTCAGCCATTGTCAGTAGACGCTCTGCGCTACTTGAATCCTGCTGATCTTTCATGCTCTTCTGAAAATTATTCATTGACGGGGACACCTTAATTGAGAGGCTGTGTACCGGGATCGTCGCATTGTGACGAAAATACGTTATAATGGCCGCTTGCTGAAGTTTTAGCCTGGTTGCCCAGCTACCGTTATCTACCTGAATGATCATTTGGCCATCGCGGATATTCAGCAGTTGGCAGTGTTGATAGGTGTTTTTATCTACGCATTGTTGAAACAATTGTTGCCAATGCGAAAGTTGGGCGGCAAACTGTGCATAGTGTCGTAATGTTGACGACAAAGTTTTTTGACCGGAGCGAAGCCATTCTGATGGTGTTTTCGGGTGTCGTGACATAATTGCGTAGTAGGCAAATAATAAGAGAGTTCGGATGAGTTTATCAGTCTTTTATCGAGGCTCCAAAGTACGTTTTCGTATTCGTTTAAGTCGACGTCGGTTTTTTTCTTTTGTTGGCATTGCAGCCTTCATCGGCCTTGCCAGCTGGCAACCATGGCAGTACCAGGGCATTGATCCTAAACTGGCGCAGACTAAAATTAGCGAAGAGCAGAAAAAGCTCGTATTGCAGGAAGAAGCGCTAAAAGAATTAAAAGAAGACACTCAGAAACGTCTGGGTGCTATGACGGTGTATCTGGGTGAATTAAGAGCTCAAATGCGTCGTCTGGACGCGTTAGGTGAGCGTTTAGCCGGGGTAGCTAATCTCGATAACGGCGAGTTCAACTTTAATCAGGAGCTGCCTATTGGTGGCCCCGAGGTAGAAGTTGCTGAGCTCCCGCATAGCTCTGGCACGGACGTCATTACTGAAATTGAAGGTATGCTGTCGCAGATCTCTGACAAACAAAAACAGCTATCGCTACTTGAATCTGTGATGATGAATCACCAACTTACTAATGACGCTTATATTGCGGGTCGTCCCATCTCAGATGGCTGGCTGTCGTCGCAATACGGTGTCCGTAAAGACCCTTTTAATGGCACACCCGCTATGCATAAGGGCTTAGATTTTGCTAGTTATAATGAAGAGGTCAAAATTATTGCGACCGGCGCAGGTGTCGTTACCTGGGCTGGCGACAGATACGGTTATGGCGCATTGGTCGAAATTGACCATGGCGGTGGTTTAAAAACACGCTACGGACACAATGATAAGCTATCGGTGTCTGTAGGGGATGTTGTCACCCGTGGTCAACAAATCGCTGAAATGGGTAGCAGTGGTCGTTCGACCGGCCCACACGTTCATTACGAAGTGTTGCGTAACGGCCGTCAAATTGACCCTAATCAGTTTGTGTATCGTAAAGCTGACCCAAAATAACTCGGTAAATTATTTAGAACGTAGGCGGTACTTTAGGTACCGCTTTTGTTGTTCAGGAAAGTAACACAGGATAAATCAATCTCATGCTAGGCAGTCTGTTTCGAAAAGTATTTGGTAGTCGCAACGATCGCATTCTCAAAACTATGAAGAAAGACGTTGAGCGAATTAATTTGCTGGAACCCGAGTTTGAAGCGTTAAGTGATGCCGAGCTAAAAGAGAAAACCGCTGAATTTCGCAAGCGTCTGAACGATGGTGAGCGCATAGAGAAAATTTTACCCGAAGCCTTTGCTACCGTTCGTGAAGCCAGCAGACGTGTTTTCGGGATGCGTCACTTCGATGTACAGCTTATTGGCGGTATGGTACTGAACGATAACCGCATAGCAGAAATGAAAACGGGTGAAGGTAAAACGCTGACAGCGACCTTACCGGCTTACCTTAATGCGTTACCGGGTAAAGGCGTTCACATTATTACGGTGAACGATTACCTGGCCAAGCGTGATGCTGAATTCAACCAACCATTATTTGACTTCCTTGGGTTGACCGTAGCGTTCAACATTCCGGGCATGGCGCCTGAAGACAAGAAAGCGGCTTATCAGGCCGACATTACTTACGGTACCAATAACGAGTTTGGTTTTGATTACCTGCGCGACAATATGGCCTTTGCGCCACAGGACAGGGTTCAGCGCGAATTAAACTACGCTTTGGTCGATGAAGTCGACTCAATTCTGATTGATGAAGCCCGTACGCCGCTGATTATTTCCGGTCCGGCTGAAGACAGTTCAGAAATGTACCGCAAAATGAATGAGCTGGTTCCACACTTGGTTCGTCAGGAAAAAGAAGACACTGAAGAAGAACAAGGCGACGGCGACTTTACCATTGATGAAAAAGCCAAGCAGCTGCATCTTACCGAACACGGTCAGGAACACATTGAAGAGCTGCTGAAAGAGAAAGGCATGCTGGACGCTGATGATTCGCTATACTCAGCCGCTAATATCAGTTTACTGCACCATATCAATGCTGCTTTACGCGCTCATCATCTATTTCAAAAAGATGTGGATTACATCATCAAAGACGACAAGGTTGTCATTGTCGATGAACATACAGGACGTACAATGGAAGGTCGCCGTTGGTCTGAAGGTCTGCATCAGGCAGTAGAAGCCAAAGAAGGCGTGCCAATTCAGAACGAAAACCAGACATTGGCATCTATTACCTTCCAGAATTATTTCCGTCTATACAACAAGCTAGCCGGTATGACCGGTACAGCCGATACTGAAGCCTTCGAGTTCCAGTCTATTTATGGTCTGGAGACCATTGTACTGCCAACCAACAAACCAATGGTTCGTGATGACAGAGCCGATCTTATTTATCTGACCACACTGGAAAAATACGAAGCTATAGCCGAAGACATTGAAGAGTGTCGTAAGCAGAAGCGCCCGGTGCTGGTGGGTACGGTTTCTATTGAAAACTCTGAGCTTTTGTCACAGTTGCTGAAGAAAAAGAAAATTCCTCATGCGGTACTGAACGCTAAATTCCACGAACACGAAGCCGACATTATTGCTCAGGCAGGCCGTCCGGGAACGGTGACCATTGCGACCAACATGGCCGGACGTGGTACCGATATCGTTCTGGGCGGAAGCTGGATGGCTGAAGTTGAAAAGCTGGAAGAACCATCTAACGATAAAATCGAGAAAATAAAGCAAGACTGGCAGAAACTGCATGATGCCGTAATTGAAGCTGGCGGTTTGCACATTATTGGTACTGAGCGCCATGAGTCGCGTCGTATCGATAACCAGTTACGCGGTCGTGCTGGTCGTCAGGGTGACCCGGGTTCATCGCGTTTCTATTTGTCGCTGGAAGATCCACTTATGCGGATTTTCGCTTCGGATCGCATTGGAACCATGATGAAACGTCTGGGTATGAAAGAAGGCGAAGCCATTGAACACCCTTGGGTAACGCGAGCTATTGAAAATGCGCAACGTAAGGTGGAAGGACGTAACTTTGATGTCCGTAAACAATTGCTTGAGTATGACGATGTAGCCAACGATCAGCGTAGTGTTGTCTATGACCAGCGTAATGAATTGCTGGACGAAGGTGATATCTCTGAAACCATCGTTGCGATACGTGACGACGTGATCAATTCAGTGATCAGCGAGTACGTTCCGCCTCAGTCTCTGGCTGAGCTCTGGGACTTAAAAGGTTTGGAAGAGCGTCTGCGTGGTGACTTCCACATCGAGCTGCCACTACAGCAATGGCTGGACGAAGAAGAGCATTTCCATGAGGAAGTGTTGCGGGAGCGGGTACTGGAAGAGCTGGTTAAAGCTTACCAGGAAAAAGAAGAGATGGTGGGGCCTGAAGTGCTGCGCCGCTTCGAAAAATCCATCATGTTGCAAAGCCTTGACCAGCACTGGAAAGAACACTTAGCAGCAATGGATCATCTGCGTCAGGGTATTCACCTACGTGGTTATGCTCAGAAAAACCCGAAACAAGAATACAAAAAAGAGGCTTTTGAACTCTTTACCGAGATGCTGGAAGCCCTGAAACTCGACGTTGTGACTATTCTGAGCAAGGTGAAAGTACGAGCTCAGGAAGATGTGGACGCAGTAGATGAACAACGTAAAGCAGCCGATAGCGCGCCACGTGAGTTCCGCCATGAGCAAAGTGGCCCGGCAGCTGAAGAGCCTCAGAAAAACACTGATAATGCTCAGGGACAACCGGTTCGTAAAGGCGCAAAAGTGGGGCGTAACGAGCCATGCCCTTGTGGGTCAGGCAAAAAATATAAACATTGTCACGGTAAACTATAGGTTTTTATGGAGACCCAAAAATCGCCTGCTGTCCATGTGGCAGTAGGCGTGATTGAAAATGAACAGGGCGAAATTTTTATCGCTCAACGTCATCCTGAACAACATCAGGGTGGTAAGTGGGAATTCCCCGGCGGTAAAGTCGAAGCTGGCGAGAATGTTCAACAAGCATTGCAGCGCGAACTAAAAGAAGAGTGCGGTATTGATGTGACCGACATGGCTCCATTAACCGTCATAGAGCATCAGTACAAAGATAAGCGAGTTTTACTCGATGTCTGGTGGGTGCTTTCATACAGCGGTGAAGCGCGTCAGTTAGAAGGTCAGGACTGGTGTTGGGTTGATAAAAACCAGCTGGATGCATTCCAGTTTCCGGAAGCTAATCAACCCATTGTCGAATGCATTATGCAGTCATTGAACGCTTATTAGTACAGCAACTCGTACTCTAATGGCTACTACCTGAACTAATAATCTGATTCTTCGTTGTTATAGTCGTCGTTAGCTATGACAACTGGCTCGCCCGGGATGCTTTTTTCCTCGTTTGCCCATTCACCTAAATCAATCAGCTTGCATCGCTCACTGCAAAAAGGTCTGGCAGGGGATTTTTCTGACCACTCTACCTTAGTCTGGCAGGTTGGGCAGTTAACACTAATACTCATGGACTACACCTTGCTAGTTCAAATTCAATATCGTGCAGGGATGTTTCTTTGCTCTCCCCGGGTAAAGGCATGAATCGTACCGTAAATCGCTGCCGATGCCCACTGATGACCGGATAAATCTTGGCAGAGCGGGGGACCTTAATTCGCAGCATGGCAAGCAGTTGCTCTGAACTTTCCTGCAGGAAACCATTTTGCAATTGTATTGGCGCAAAAACGGATTGCTCGCGTAATAATGTCAGTTTTAAGGTAATAGCCAGTTCAACAAAAGCCAGTGTCTGACTCCAGCTTTCACATTGTTGCCGCTTTTCTTCAGCAGACTGACTTAACCATAAATGTAGCTGAGGTAATTCAAATAAGCCGCTCATGCCCGGCTGGCTGAATCGCTGGCGTATACTCGTTAGCAGTGCATCGTCTTTGAGTTGGCGCAAGTACTTTGGAATATCCTGAAGCGTGTTGATGCAATGCTCAATTTCATTAATGGTTCTTCGCAATGCATCGCGGTCAACATCGGGGTGCTCTTCCCATTTTTGTAAACGCTGTTTGTCGAGCTCTAAGTCTTTCGTCAGTTCGGTACGGATGTCACAGCGCTCAAGTAGTTCGGTGACAGCAAACAGGGCGTTAAAAAAGGGTTCAGCCTGTTCATCAAAACAGACTCGGCTGGCTTTTAACTGTTCGAAGCCATGTTCTAAACGCAAATAAGTTCGCATACGCTCCTGAAGCGGATATTCATAGAGAATGTTGTCGTTATCAGTAGATGTCATGCGATTGCCGATTGTTGAACTCTGTTGCTATGATAGCGGATTACTCTTCCTGTGCAACGGTTGCCGCAAGATAGCGCTGATGCAGTTGGTTAACTTGCCGACGTAATTGGTCGATACTGCCCTCGTTATTCAGAATATCATCCGCTTTGCGAAGTCGTGTCTCACGACTCAGCTGAGCTTTCATTATTGCCTCAACTTCTTCTTTTGGACTCTCGTCGCGCTGAATGGTTCTTTGCAGTTGCAATTCTTCCGGAACATCCACGACTAATACCCGCTGGCAGTACTTATCTAAATTATTTTCCAGTAACAGCGGCGCTGATAAAATTACATAGGGTGAGCAGGCCTGTACCAGTTGAGTCAGAATTTCCTCACGTATGGCTGGGTGCAACAAGCTGTTCAACCAGTCTTTTTCTGCAGGGTCAGAGAATACTTTTTGGCGTAGCGCTTTGCGATCAAGCTCGCCTTTGTCGGTTAGCAGATCTCGACCGAAATGTTCTGCAATTGCTCGCAGGCAGGGGGTGCCCGGCATTACCACCTGACGGGACACAATATCGGCATCGATCACGGTTATGCCCAATTTTTCAAACTCAGCTGTGGCTGCCGACTTTCCGCTACCGATACCACCGGTTACACCAACTACATAGGTCATACTCAAGTTCCCCCTAACCAATGCCAGTAGCTGAACAACAGCTCCATACCATAGAAATAACTCAGCAGGCCTCCGCCGATTAGAAAAGGCCCAAAAGGTATGGGTTGAGAGCGGCTTTGCCGGCGTAACATAATCAGGCCTATTACGGCTCCGCAAACCGAGCTGGCAAGAATTGTGACCGGCAACAGAGTCGCGCCGGTAAAAGCGGTGATAGCTGCCAGCAGTTTAAAGTCACCATAGCCCATACCTTCTTTGCCGGTGATAAGCTTATAGGCCCAGAACACGCTCCAAAGGCTAAGATAACCCGCTGCGGCACCAATAATTGCGGAGGTTGGAGTCATGTCACTTAAGTCAGAGATAGACCAGAGCAAAGCCACCCAGAGTAAAGGGTAAGTGAGCTGATCGGGCAGTAACTGATGACGCCAGTCAATGACGAACAGGCAAATTAATAACGAAAAGACCGTAGCATATACCAGCGCTGGCAGAGTGAAGCCGAAATACCAGCCTATTATGCCAAACGCCAGGCAACTGATAATTTCAACCAGCCAGTAGGTAACCGGAATGCGAGTTTGACAATGGCGGCAGCGTGCGCGCAAAACCAGATAACTCAACAGCGGAATATTATCGTACCAGGCAATAGAGGCCTTGCATTCAGGGCAATGGGAACCCGGAAACGCGATGGAAAAGCGGTCCTGTTTGGTTACCGGCGTTCCGTTCATTTCGGCACATTCGCGCTGCCATTGACGTTCCAGCTGTATTGGCAGGCGTGTGATCACTACATTCAGGAAGCTCCCAATAACAGCTCCCAGCACCAGCGCGACCATCAATGTCGGTATTGATCCGGCAGCAAGCAAGTATTCCATACTTCTATTCCTTAGTTATTGAAACTGCTGCCCCATAGAAAACAGCGGTAAATACATAGCGACCAAAAGAGTGCCTATAATGCCGCCTAAAACGACCATCAGCAAGGGCTCTGCCAGTGCAATCAGGCGCTCACAATTTTCCTCAAAACGTTGTTGCTTGAAATCGGCAAGTGCGGCGAAGGCATTATCGATTTTACCATTTTGCTCGCCAACTTTAAGAAAACTGAGAGTGCGGGGCTCATTCAGCGCACTGGAACGGAAACTGTCTACCCAACCGTTACCGGACTCTAGTTGCTGATGAATTTGACGCAAGGCTGCTTTATGGGGCAACCAGTTCAGGGACGATTCGGTGCTGAGAATAGCTTGCCGGGTTTCAATACCGGCACGCAGAGCTACTGCCAACCGGTGAAACAGCTGCTGCAGTTTAATATCCTGTAGCAATTGACCAATAACGGGTAATTGAGCAAGTGTGCGTTGGGAGAACAGCGGAGCTTTGTTTTTAACGGTCAAAAGAGTAACTGCCGCAGCTAATATCGCACTGAAAATGACAAATGCCTGCTCTTTCAAAAAAGCTGATGAATTCAGTAAAACGGCAGTGAGCCAGGGTAGTTCGCCTTCGCCAAAAAGCTGAGCAAAGGCAGGCAAAACCCAGCCCATCATCATGAAGCAAACACCAGCTGCCACGAGTAATACAATGACGGGGTAACGCAGCGCTTTGGTTAATTGCTTTTTCAGTTGATGCTGGCGTTTTTCCAGTTCTTGTAACTGCTGTAACGCATCCGCAAGCTGTCCGTTTTGTTCCGCCCAGGCTATGGCATTTATGTCAGCTTTGGGTAACCAGTGTTCATAATAAGTCAGTGCTCGACTGAAAGAGAAGCCATGCTCAATGCTGCGAATACAATCTTCAATTAACCAGCGCAGGCTTCTGGACTTAGTTTCACAAATACTGTGCCGCAGAGCTTCTGAAAGCGGCAGGCCACTCTCCAGTAAACTGGCGGTTTGTTGCAACAGAATGTACCAGAGCGATAATTTAGGCCTAATAAGTTTTCTCTGACGCTTCGATAAGCGTTTCATTTTTGTACAACGGATATGATGTTGCGATAACAGCTGTTTCGCCTGCAACAGTGAGTCTGCATGAACCAGCCCGGATGAATTGCCTGCCTGCCACTGCCAGCAGTGATTAAGAGTCTGCATAACTGAAACGCTCCTTCTCTGCACTGCTAATCAAGCCGCTATCGATATAATGCTGTAGCGCCTGCGAAAAATCCGGAAGCTTCAAATGGCCCAGATAGTGGCGCAAATCTTTAATGGAGGCTCGGGAGCTGATTAGTTTCTGAACTTGCTCTTCAGAGTCATCCAACCAGGGCACAACCTCAAACACCGCCTGACGGTTTTTCTCCGTTTGGTTGTGGCGCTCGGCTACTGGCAGTAAACGTTGGCTGACAATAAGCTTTAATGAGCTGCGAATATCCAGCGGGTTAACACCCAGCGAATGCAAACGCTTTAACGTATCCAGGCAGTTGTTGGTATGCAGTGAACTCAAAACTAAATGACCCGTTTGCGCTGCCTGCACGGCAATTTTGGCTGTCTCTGAATCGCGGATTTCGCCAATAAGGATAACATCGGGGTCTTGTCGGAGGAGGGCGCGTAGAATCGATGCGAAGGTCAGTCCCTGGCGTGTATTCACCATCACCTGACTGCAACCCGGCAGCGGAACCTCAACCGGGTCTTCGACACTGCAGACATTGCTGCGCTCAGTATCCAACTGGTTCATTGCACTGTACAAAGTTGAAGTTTTGCCGCTACCGGTAGGGCCGGTCACCAGAATTAACCCCTGCGTCTGACTTAAACAGCGGGCAAACCAAGCGTACTGTTGTTCCAGCAGGCCGGTTTGCTGTAAGGGGGTAATGTTGTGAGTTGGTTGTAAACATCGCAGCACCAACTTTTCTCCACCGATAACCGGACAGCAGTTTAATCTGAATTCCAGTTGCGTGTTATCACGAGATTGCACGGACAAGCGGCCGTCCTGCGGTTGGCGTTGCTCAGTTAAATCAAGGTTGGCCTGTACTTTAATACGCGAATAAACCTGTTGAGCAAATTCTCGCGCTATAAAATCTAAACGGCGCAGCTGGCCGGCTTCACGGCCTCTGACAACAACACCTTGGTTCAGAGGTTGCAGATGCAGGTCAGATAATCCTTTCTCAGAGCAATAGAGCAGTAGCTGGTTAACGTATTCGATAGCCGAGTCCTTTGGCAGTTGAATACCAGGTAGCCTGCCTTTGCCACGAATCAGCAATACTTTTTTATCGCTGTAAAAGCTCAGTAATACCTCGTCGACCGGGGCAAACCCGGGTTGTTGTACTAACATGAGCCATGTTTTCCCCTGAGCAAAAAGCAGCAAACCATGTTGTTGTAGAAAAGGGTCGTGCTCATTCTCAGAAGAACTCGTCTGCCCGGCCAGATGAGTGAGTGAACAACGCGCGAAGTCAGTCATTAGTAGCTTACCTGCTGTTCACAGTTTTGCACGACTGAGCGCATTTCGCTGTAATCGGAACAGGCAATGTTCCAGTCTAAATGCGTATTCTCGGCGTTGGGTGTCAGTTCAATCTGCAGTGGCTGATTGTTAATATTGACTGAGTTTAGAGTTAGGCGCACGGCAGCGGACTCGGTCAGACTGAGGTCGCTAAGTTCATCGGGCAACGGAGAAGGTAAACCCGGTAGGCCTTTATTTCCCGGCTGATTGCACTGGTTTAACTGCCCTTCAATTTGCCAGCATAAAGCGATACCCAACTGTAACGGCTGGGCATGGGCTAAAGCTTTACTAACTTTGGCCTGCTGGGTGTAATAGGTGTACGACGGAACGGCAATAGCCGAGAGGATGGCAATGATGGCCACCACGACCATCATCTCGATAAGACTGAAACCGTTATCGGGAAAACGAAGAACGGGTAAACGGTGAAAATGTGCTTCCTGCATAATTCAGCTCCCTGTTTAAGAACAGCAGAACTGTGGTTCACCCGGGCGAATTAGTAAATTCTATTTTCCTGTAAGTTATTGGCTATCCACCGCCATTTTCTAGCTATCTTCTGAAATTCTCATTGATAAATCAATTGCCTGGACGTTCTTTGTCAAAGCGCCGGAGGAAATAAAATCAACCCCGGTGGCAGCCAGTTCCGGTAAACGCTCATCGGTAATATTCCCCGAAACTTCTAGTTGCGCGCTGTGCCCGGCATTGTCATGATTTTGCTGTACGGCCTGCTTAATGTCTTCAATACTGAAGTTGTCCAGCATAATCACGTCGGCTTCGGCCTTCAGAGCCTGTCCAAACTCATCCAAATTTTCGACTTCAACTTCCACCGTTTTACCGGGGTTCAGGCGTTTGGCCGCAGTTACAGCCTGAGCAATGCCCCCACAGGCAAAAATGTGATTTTCTTTAATCAGGTAGGCATCAAATAAACCAATGCGGTGATTCACACCGCCGCCGCAACGCACCGCGTATTTCTGCGCTAAACGCATGCCAGGCAGAGTTTTTCGGGTATCCAGTAGTTGCGTTTTATAACCGTCGAGCAATTTGCTGTAGTGATAAGTGGTGGTCGCAGTCGCTGATAAGGTTTGTAAAAAGTTCAGCGCCGTGCGTTCACCGGTTAGCAAAATGCGGCTGGGGCCTTTTAAACGGCAGAGCTCCGTATTGGCTTTCACGTTATCGCCGTCTTTTACCAGCCATTCAATTTCCACGTGATTTCCCATTTGGCGAAACACCTGATCAACCCAGGCACAACCACAAATGACAGCGTCTTCGCGGGTAATAATGCTGGCGCGGGACTGGCTTTGTTCCGGAATCAGTTGCGCAGTAATATCATAACTGGCGTCTTCGCCGGATAAATCTTCCTTTAGTGCGGCGCGCACACCGTCCTGAATAGCAAGTTGCAGCTCGGGCTGACTCATAGATGGCTTTACCTTTTAACAGACAATACGGATACTAGGGGGCAAACTTTACCGTTTTGTTGAGCCTGTGAAAAGCGACCCGATAAAAAATCATAAAATAACGACTGCGGTGCAGCATCCGTCCCCGCATTACGATGAGCGCCCACAGACCGCGGAAGTCAGTCTGCTGGTCATTCATTGTATTAGTCTGCCGGAAGGACAATATGGTACACCTTATATTCGCCAGTTGTTTCTGGGCGAACTGGAACCCGATGAACACCCGGACTTTGCTATTCTGAACGGACTGAGGGTGTCTGCCCATTGTGTGATCCGCCGGGACGGTACGCTTGAGCAATACGTGCCCTTTGATAAACGAGCCTGGCACGCCGGTATGTCCCGTTACTGCGGGCGCAGACGATGTAACGATTTCAGTATAGGCATTGAGCTCGAAGGAACCGACTACAGTGCCTATACTCAACAGCAGTACGAACAATTAATTGCAGTCACTAAGGCGTTAATCAGCACATATCCCAAGTTAAACCGTCGACGTATTGTCGGTCATCAGGATATCGCTCCGGGCCGCAAGACCGACCCGGGCAGTGAATTTGACTGGCAAACCTATTTAAATGCCCTATAAGGAGTCATGAATGGTCCTCATTGCGTTGCTGATAGCACTAAGCGTTGAGCGTTTGTACCACAGCCCTGCATTCTTGCACTGGGCTTTCTATATGGAACGTTGGCAACGTTGGAGCTCAGCCCGTCTGCAGGATGAAAAATGGGAGAGCGAGCCCTTACAGCTTGTGCGTTTGTTGATACCGGCACTGGCTGTTGGTCTGTTGGTGGTGCTACTGGACAACCTGATGGTGACTTTTATTGTCAGTATTCTTGCGCTGCTGCTGGCTTTTAACTGTGAACCGGCCCGGAAAAACTACAAAGAATATTTAAAAGCAGCTAACAGAGGAGATGAGCCAGGTATTATTGAACATCAACAGGCTCTGACTGAATTTGCCGGGCGTCATCAGCCTCACCAAATTAGCGACTCTTTAATCTGGATCAATTATCGGCAATATATTGTGGTAATGTTCTATTTTGTGCTGTTTGGCAGTTTCGGCGCTCTGGTATACGCCAGTCTGCGTTATGCAGAGAAGCAAATAAGCGAACAGCCGTCGACTAACCCCTGGCAGCAGTTTATGTGGTTTGCAGATTGGGTTCCGGCTCGCTTAGCCGGGTTCGGCTTATTAATTGTCGGGCACTTCTCGCGGGCGTTCCCGGTTTGGGTCAAGCACAGTCTGAACCCGCAGGCCGAACCGGATAAACTGCTTTTTAATGTCGCCTGCAAAGCAGAAGACAGCCCTCAGCACCCCGACGACAGAACCGAGCACATTGCTTGCCAGTTGCGCTTAATGCGTCGTCAGCAGATTTTCTGGGTGTGTGTTATTGCCGCCTTGACTCTGACCGGTTGGGTTAGTTAGAGGTTGTACCAGCTGAGAAAAATTTGGACTCAGCGGGTAAATGATTTAGAATAACCGCATCATTTGGTCTGACCAATTTACCGTTATGCCGGATTTACCCATAAAACAAACGAAGCTATCTGACACTATCGTCGCTCATCTTGAGCAGATGATAGTGGACGGACGGCTTGGTGCCGGGCAAAAGCTTCCGTCAGAACGACAGTTGGCTCAGCAGTTCAATGTGTCGCGCCCGTCGTTGCGTGAGGCTATTCAAAAACTGGAAGCAAAGGGTGTCTTAGAGCGTCGGCAGGGCGGTGGCACTTATGTTATTAACAGCATGAATGAGCAACTGACCGAACCTTTATTTGAATTACTGGCCAAACATCCAGAGTCACAATTTGATTTGCTAGAGTTCCGTCATGCACTGGAAGGCATCTCGTCTTTTTATGCAGCATTACGAGGCACCGAGGCCGATCTGGATCGGATTTCCGAGAGTATAAAAGACTTAGAGAATAGCCGGGCTAACAGCATCGATGATCAGGTCAATGCAATAGTGGAATTCTACCACCGTATAGCAGAGGCCTCGCACAACGTTATTTTGTTGCATGTCATTCACGGCATGCAGGAATTACTGGCCGAAAATATTAGGCAGAACCTGGAAATACTGGCGGGTCGTGACGACTTGCTGGGAAAACTGAATCAACACCGTCAGCAGCTGGTTAGTGCCATTGTTGCCGGTAAACCGGAGCAAGCGCGGGATGCGTGTCACCAACATTTGGCCTATATTGAACAAACATTGTTAGACTTAGGCAAAGAACAGTCACGTATTCAACGTTCGCTACGACGTTCCTGAATTGATAAAAAGGTAAGGAATAGCTATGAGTGAAGAATTAAACAAAGATGTCGACCAGCAGGAAACTCAGGAGTGGTTAGATGCTCTTGAGGGTGTGCTTGAGGCCGAAGGCCCGGAAAGAGCGCACTACCTGTTAGAACAATTGGTCGACAAAGCTCGTCGCAATGGCGCTTATTTACCCTATAAGCCAACCACCGCATATCTGAATACCATTCCTGCCAGCCAGGAACCCACTATGCCGGGTAACCAGACGCTGGAATCGCGCATTCGTTCAGCTATTCGCTGGAATGCCGCCATGATGGTGTTGCGGGCATCGAAAAAAGGCGAAGAGCTGGGTGGCCACCTTGCCAGTTTCGCTTCTTCAGCCATGTTGTACGATGTTGGCTTTAACCATTTCTTCCGCGCACCGAGTGAAGGTGACGGTGGTGACTTCCTGTTTATTCAGGGCCATGTGTCACCCGGTATTTATGGTCGTGCTTTCATTGAAGGACGCTTGACCGAAGAGCAACTCAATAACTTCCGTCAGGAAGTCGACGGTAAAGGCTTACCTTCTTATCCGCACCCGAACTTAATGCCGGACTTCTGGCAGTTCCCGACGGTTTCTATGGGCTTAGGTCCAATTCAGGCTATCTATTTAGCCCGTTTCCTTAAGTATCTTACGGACCGCGGCATTAAAGACTGCTCGAAACAACGCGTTTACTGCTTCTTAGGAGACGGTGAAACCGATGAGCCAGAAAGCTTAGGTGCTATTGGCCTGGCCGCTCGCGAAGAGCTGGACAACCTGACCTTTGTTATTAACTGTAACCTGCAGCGCTTAGACGGTCCGGTACGTGGTAACGGCAAAATTATCCAGGAACTGGAAGGCAACTTCCACGGCGCTGGCTGGGAAGTGATTAAAGTTATCTGGGGCCGCTACTGGGATCCGCTGTTGTACCGCGATACCGAAGGTAAATTGCAACAGTTAATGGAAGAAACCGTTGACGGTGATTACCAGAACTTTAAAGCCAAAGGTGGCAAGTTCACTCGTGAAAACTTCTTTGGTAAGTACCCTGAAACCGAAGAAATGGTCGCCAACTTATCTGATGAAGACATTTGGCGCCTTAACCGTGGTGGTCACGATCCGGTAAAAGTGTACTCGGCTTACCATAAAGCGGTAAACACCAAAGGTCGTCCACAGGTTATTTTAGCGAAAACCGTAAAAGGTTACGGCATGGGCGCCGCGGGTGAAGGCAAAAATATTGCCCACCAGGTTAAGAAAATGGATTTAGACGCGGTTAAGCACATGCGCGACCGTTTCAATATTCCGTTTGAAGACAAAGAGCTGGAAGACCTGCCGTACTACAAATTTGATGACGACAGCGATGAAATGAAGTACCTGAACGAGCGTCGCGAGAAGCTCGGTGGTTATATGCCGGTACGTCGTCCGGAAAGCGATGTAGAACTGGAATTGCCTGCATTGAAAGCTTTTGATGCGGTACTGAAAGGTTCAGGTGATCGTGAAATTTCCTCAACCATGGCCTTTGTTCGCGTGCTGACCGCGCTGTTGAAAGATAAGAAAATTGGTAAACGTATTGTGCCAATTATTCCGGATGAAGCTCGTACCTTTGGTATGGAAGGCTTGTTCCGTCAGGTGGGTATTTACTCACACCATGGCCAGAAATACACGCCGCAGGATAAAGACCAGGTGGCTTATTATCGTGAAGATAAGAAAGGCCAGGTGATTCAGGAAGGCATCAACGAGCTGGGTGCTATGGCATCCTGGGTTGCCGCGGGTACCAGTTACTCGTTAAACAACGAGCCGATGATTCCATTCTACATTTATTACTCTATGTTCGGCTTCCAGCGTGTCGGTGACTTAGTCTGGGCCGCTGGCGACAGTCAGACCCGGGGCTTCCTGGTTGGTGGTACCGCCGGTCGCACAACGCTCAATGGCGAAGGTCTGCAGCATCAGGACGGACACAGCCTGGTTCACTTTGGCACGGTGCCAAACTGCATTAGCTATGACCCGACTTACGGTTATGAAATTGCAGTTATCGTGCACGATGGCCTGAAACGCATGTTTGGCGACCAGGAAAATGTTTTCTATTACCTCACCGTAATGAACGAAAACTACCATCAACCAGAAATGCCGGAAGGTGTCGAAGAAGGCATCATCAAAGGTATTTACGAACTGGATAAAGTGAAGGCCAAGAACAAAGCTAAAGGCGATGTTCAGTTGTTAGGCAGTGGTACCATTTTGCAGCAAGTACGTGAAGCAGCGACAATCTTGTCTGAAGAGTACGACGTGAACTCAACAGTTTACAGCGTAACTTCATTCAATGAGCTGGCGCGCGATGGTCTGGATACTGACCGTTGGAACATGCTGAACCCTGAGAAGAAAGAAAAAGAAGCCTACATTACGCAAGTGATGAAAAAGGCGAAAGGACCGGCAGTAGCAGCAACAGACTACATCAAGCTGTACGCTGATCAGGTTCGCGCCTGGGTACCAACCTCTTACCGGGTATTAGGTACCGACGGCTTTGGACGCTCGGACAGCCGCGCTAACTTGCGTAAGCACTTTGAAGTGAACCCGCACTATATTGTGGTTGCAGCACTGAAAGAACTGGCAGACCAAGGTGATATCGATAAGAAAGTGGTAGCTAAAGCTATCAAAGACTACGATATCGACACTGACAAGCTGAACCCGCGTTTAGCATAAGGAGGTACTGAGATGGCCGATCAAATCGAACTCAAAGTCCCCGACGTGGGCGGCGAAGAAGTAGAAGTCATTGAAATTTTGGTCAGTGAAGGCGATACCGTTGAGCAGGAAGACGGTATCGTTACTGTCGAAAGCGACAAAGCTTCCATGGATATCCCGGCATCTTCAGGCGGTAAAATTACCGAGCTGAAAGTAAAAGTTGGCGATACCATTAGCGAAGGCGACGTGCTGGCAATGATTGAGGCTTCCGGAGGAGCCGACGAATCGGATGAGTCTGACAGCGAAGAGGAAGCTGAAGACAAAACCGACGACAAAGCGGACGAAGAAGCAACCAAAGACAAAGCTGAAGAATCGGAAGATAAACAGGAAGAAGAGAAAGATGAAGACTCTGAACCTGAGAAAAAATCTTCCGGGGGAAGCAGCAAAGTTATTGACGTAGAAGTGCCGGATATTGGTGACGAAGAAGATGTTGAAATCATCGAAATTCTGGTCTCTAAAGGTGATTCTGTTTCTGCCGAAGATGGTTTAATTACTCTGGAAACCGATAAGGCGACTATGGATGTGCCTTGCCCGGAAGACGGTGAAATTGAAGAAATGCTGGTGAAGGTCGGCGACAAGGTGTCGCAAGGCTCTGTTATTGCCAAGCTGAAAGTTTCAGGCGGTGCTGATGACTCTGGCGCTGAAGAGAAAGACTCAGCGAAAGAAGAGAAGTCAGAATCTAATAAAGACTCTGGCAAGAAATCTGAAGACAAAGATCAGAAGGATGAAAAAGACAGCGGCAGTAGCGTTAAGCCAAGTAGCGAACGCCAGCCGCCGGTTCCTGATCATCCAAGCCAACGTAGCGATCGTAAAGAAGGCATTCTGCATGCGTCACCTGCGGTACGTCGTGTGGCACGTGAATTCGGTGTCGACTTATCGCAAGTGAAAGGCTCGGGCCCTAAAGACCGTATACTGAAAGAAGACGTGCAGGAGTTTGTTAAATACGAACTGTCCCGTCCAAAAGCCGTGGCTGGTGCAACAGGCCAGGGTGGCGGTGGATTACAGGTTATTGACCCGCCTAAGGTCGACTTCAGCAAGTTCGGTGAAGTGGAAGAAGTTCAGTTGTCGCGCATTCAGCGTAAATCTGGACCAAACCTGCACCGTAACTGGGTGACTATCCCTCACGTAACACAGTTCGATGAGGCCGATATTACTGAGCTGGAAAACTTCCGTAAGTCAGAAAACGAAGTGGCTAAGAAGAAAGATCTGGGCTTCAAGATAACGCCGTTAGTGTTTATTTTGAAAGCGTGTGCCAAAGGCCTGCGTGAGTTCCCGACCTTTAATTCGTCCTTATCAGAGTCGGGTGAATCACTGTACATGAAGAAGTACGTGAACATTGGCGTTGCGGTTGATACGCCAAATGGTCTGGTGGTTCCGGTTATTCGTGATGTCGACAAAAAAGGCATTTACGAGCTTTCGGAAGAACTGGTGGAAATTAGTTCGAAGGCGCGTGACGGTAAGTTGAAAGCAACCGATATGCAAGGTGGGTGTTTCTCAATTTCCAGCCTGGGCGGTATTGGTGGTACAGCCTTTACGCCTATCGTGAATGCTCCTGACGTGGCCATTCTCGGGGTCTCTCGTAACGAGATGAAACCGAAATGGAACGGCAAAGAGTTTGAACCACGTCTGACTCTGCCATTATCGTTGTCATACGATCACCGTGTTATTGATGGTGCTGAGGCCGCGCGTTTCACCGCCTATTTAAGTGGTGTACTGGGAGATATCCGCAAATTGGTGCTTTAAGCACCAATTGGGGTAGGAAATACGAAAAAATTCGCGCTACAATAGCGCCACATTTAGCGTTGACTGAGCGCAGCCGGTGGCTCAACTGGCTGTGACAAAAAAGGGGTTAACATGAGCGACAAAATTACAACACAGGTAGTGGTGTTAGGTTCGGGCCCGGGCGGATATTCAGCAGCTTTCCGTGCAGCTGATTTGGGTCTGGATGTTGTTTTGATTGAGCGTTACAGCACCTTGGGCGGTGTTTGCCTGAATGTTGGCTGTATCCCGTCAAAAGCATTGCTGCATATGACCAAGCACATTGAAGAAGCTCAGCACCTGGCGGAAGAAGGTATTGAGTTTGGCGAACCAAAAATTGATCTGGATAAACTGCGTAAACACAAAGAAAAAGTGGTTGGCCAGTTAACCGGTGGCCTTGGCCAGATGTCAAAAATGCGCAAGGTAAAAGTTGTTAACGGTTACGGCAAATTTACCGGCAGCAACACCATTAAAGTTGAAGGCGACGACGGCGAAACCGAAGTTAAATTTGATAACGCCATTATCGCTGCAGGTTCTCAAGCCATTAAATTGCCGTTCATTCCACATGACGACGACCGCGTATGGGATTCCACCGACGCGCTGGAACTGAAAGAAATTCCTAAGAAAATGCTGTTGTTAGGCGGTGGTATTATCGCGTTGGAAATGGGGCAGGTTTATGCGTCATTAGGTTCTAAAGTCGATGTGGTTGAAATGACTGACCAACTGGTGCCGCCAGCGGATGCCGACATCATCAAGAACTTCAACAAGCAAATAAAAGGCCGTTTTGAGAATATTATGCTCAATACCAAAGCGACCAATGTTGAAGCGAAAAAAGACGGTGTGTACGTGACCTTTGAAGGTGATAAAGCGCCAAAAGATCCAGTCAAGTACGACGCTGTACTGGTTGCTGTAGGCCGTGCGCCAAATGGTAACAAAATTGACGCCGATAAAGCAGGCGTGAACGTTGATGACCGTGGCTTTATCAAAGTTGATAGCCAGATGCGCACTAACGTCGATCACATTTTCGCTATTGGTGATGTTGTCGGTCAACCTATGCTGGCGCACAAAGCGGTGCATGAATCGCACGTGGCGGCAGAGGTTATTGCCGGTAAGAAGCACTTCTTCGAACCTAAAGTCATTCCTTCTATCATGTACACCAACCCGGAAGTTGCCTGGGCAGGTGTTACTGAGAAAGAAGCGAAAGAACAGGGCATCGAATATGATGCAGTGACTTTCCCCTGGTCAGCTTCAGGCCGTGCTATTGCTTCAAACGCACAGCAAGGTATGACTAAGCTTATCTTTGATAAGAACAACCGTATTATTGGTGGTTCTATGTGTGGCACCAACGCCGGTGAATTGTTGGGCGAAGTTTGCCTGGCAATTGAGATGGGCTGTGATGCAGAAGACATCGCGTTGACCGTTCACGCACACCCAACCTTGCACGAATCGGTTGGTTTGGCTGCTGAAATTCAGGAAGGCTCTATTACCGATATGCCGAATCCTAAGGCGAAAAAGAAGAAGTAACATTTTGTTACGATAAATCATCGGTAAAACGGCTGCATTCATCGCGAATGCAGCCGTTTTTTTTGCGCTGAATTTCACAATGCGCTAGTTTAGTGGAGTTAAAATAACGAACACTAAAGAAAGGGTAACAACCGATGAAAAAATTAACCGCTGTAGCGCTTGGCGTATCTATGGCATTAACTCTGGGCGCCTGTTCTCCGCAGCAGGAAGAATCAAAACAACAAACCCAGCAGGCCGAAGAAACAAAACAAGAACTGAGCTCGGGCGTTGTACTTGAGAACTTTGATCACAGCGTTAAACCGCAGAATGACCTATTCCGGTATGTAAACGGTACCTGGATTGATAAGACCGAAATTCCTTCTGACCGTTCATCGGTAGGCTCTTTTTTCGATTTACGTGAGCAAAACCAGAAACGTTTACGCGACATCATCGAATCAGCAGCCTCATCTAACCCAGAGCCAGGCACAAACGAGCGTAAAATTGGCGACTTCTTCAACGCCTATATGGATGTTGAAACGCTAAACGAGCTGGGCGCAAAACCAATTGCAAGCGACTTAGACGCTATTCAGGCACTGCAAGATCATGGTTCAGTTGCTGAACATATGGCACGCATGTTCCGTGGGGGCGTTTCAATTCCATTTGGCTTTTATGTTTACCCGGATGCAAAAGACCCACAAATTAACGCGATGTATGTTTCACAGTCAGGTCTTGGTCTGCCAGATCGCGATTATTACCTGAAAGACGATGAAAAGTTTGAAGAGTTTCGCGACGCTTACCTTGAATACGCCGAGGACATTCTGGCAATGGTCGGTGTTGAAAATGCCGATGACGCCGCTGAACGTATTCTGGAACTAGAAACTCAACTTGCTGATATTCAGTGGAGTCGCGTAGAAAGCCGTGATGCTGATAAAACCTACAATAAAAAGTCAGCTGATGAAGTTGCTGATCTGTTGGCAGACTTTGACTTCAAACGTTTCATCGATACGTCCGACTTATCTGACGTTGAAGAAATGGTAATTCGTCAGCCATCGTACTTTGAAGAGTTTGGTGAATTATTTAACGACGTTGATTTACAGGCCTGGAAAGACTATTTAAGTTTCCGTCTGGTGAACGAGTACGCTTCTGCGCTAAGCGAAGACATCAGCAAGCGTCGTTTTGAATTTTATGGAAAAACCTTACGTGGTACGCCAGAGCAGGAACCGCGCTGGAAACGCGCAGTAGACGCAACCAATAGCGTATTGGGTGAAGTGCTGGGACAGGTCTACGTAAAAGAGTACTTCCCGCCAGAAGCGAAAGAAAAAATGGAAGGCTTGATTGAAAACTTGCGTGATGCTTATGGTCAATCGATTCGTAACCTGGAGTGGATGACGGACGAAACCAAAGAAAAAGCTTTAGAGAAGCTGGAGAAGTTTGACCCGAAAGTAGGCTATCCAAGCAAGTGGCGCGACTACAGCGAACTGGAAATTTCGTCAACTGACTTAGTTGCTAACTACAAAGCTTACGCTGAGTTCAATTATCAGGAAGAAATTGCCAAAATTGGCGGTCCTGTTGATGAAGAAGATTGGGGCATGACTCCGCAAACAGTCAACGCTTACTACAGCCCTGTACGTAACGAAATCGTTTTCCCGGCCGGCATTCTGCAGCCTCCATTCTTTGATATGGACGCTGAAATGGCGGTGAACTACGGTGGTATCGGTGCGGTAATCGGTCACGAAATGGGACACGGTTTTGACGACCAGGGTGCCAAATACGATGGCGACGGTAACCTGCAAAGCTGGTGGACTGATGCTGATAAAAAAGCGTTCGAGGAACGGACTCAGCAATTGTCTGCACAGTACAGCGAGTATGAACCTATCGAAGGCCTTAACGTTAACGGCGACCTGACTCTGGGCGAAAATATTGGCGATTTAGCCGGCCTGACCATCGCGTACGAAGCGTACAAAATGTCATTAGACGGCGAAGAAGCGCCAGTTCTGGATGGCTTTACCGGCGAACAGCGTGTGTTCATTGGCTGGGCTCAGGTATGGCGCGGCAAGTATCGCGAAGATGCTATTCGTGAGCAGGTTATGAGTGACCCGCATTCACCAGCCGTGTATCGTGTTAACGGTACCGTTGTGAACGTTCCGGCGTTTTACGAAGCCTTTGATGTTAAAGAAGGCGACGAGCTGTTCGTTCCGGCTGAAAACCGCGTTACTATCTGGTAAGCTACTGGTATGACGCAAGTAGCCTGATGTTTACATCAGGAGCAATATAGGACCTGACATAAATGTCAGGCTACGATATGAAAACACTAACGGTTGTCTGGGTATTAGTTGCAGCATTGCTGGTGGGAAGTTTCTCCTCACCAGCAGTGCATGCTATGCCTATGTCAGACACCGTTAGTGCTTCATCATCTCACGATATGTCACAGCATGACTGTTGTGATGAGTCCGATATGTCGATGGAACAGTCGAACTGCGACAGCGAAAGCTCCTTTTGTCAGCAGTGTGAACAACATTGTGCCGGTCAACTGGCGTTGATAAATCCATTCAAACAACTTTCACCAGCAGCATCCACACACGCTGTCGGCCCCCTTTATTCAAACCTTCCTGTTATTACTGAAACGCTGATACGTCCGCCGAAACACGCAGTTTAAGTCCAGTTTTTACGTCTTAAACCGTTGTTTTCGAGGAAATACCATGCGTTATTGGATAGCTATATTTGTCCTGATCCCATTTTTAACTTTGGCTCAGGAACACAATCACAATCATTCAGAAGATCAAAACCCGTTCGAGCAGAGCACCGAATATGTGTGCCCTATGCACAGTCAGGTGGTTCGTGACGAGCCGGGAACCTGCCCAATTTGCGGTATGGATTTGGTTAAAAAAGAACCTAAAGATGACCAGGCTGAGGACCATTCTGAGCATCAGCAAGGGAGTGCGGCTGCGAGTGAAAAAAGCTTCACCGTACCAGAGTCCAGTCAGCAGGCTATTCGGGTAACCACCGCAAAAGCAGTTCGTAAAGACTTACAGCCGCAACTCATGGCGCAGGCTCAGGTACGTTGGCAGGAATCTGCACAACGCCATATCCACAGTCGCGCCGAAGGCTGGGTAGAAGAATTACACGCCGACGTTGAAGGTCAGTGGGTAGAAAAAGGCGACAAACTCTACAGCCTGTACGCACCAGACCTGGTTGTTGCACAGGACGACTATCTGCAACTGCTTGATTCACTCTCGGATATCCGCAACGGTGACAACCAGAAAAGCTTTAAACGCCGTGGCCAGCAACGTTTGCGTTTGCTGGGTATGAGCGAGACGCAAATTAAAGCGCTGGAGCAAGGTGGCGAAACCGAATATGTGGTGGACTATTACGCGCCTGAGTCTGGCTATATTACCAGTCTGGATATTCAGGAAGGCATGTATGTGTCTCCCGGGCTTAAATTACTGACTCTGACGCAGGACAATCAGCTGTGGTTTTTTGCCGATGTTCCGGCGCGTTACAGTAAACAGTTAAAAACCGGACAAATGGCACATATATCTTCTGAACATTTTCCCGGCGGCCACTGGATGAACACCATTGACTACATTTATCCACAAGTCGACCCGAAAACCCAAACCATCAAAGTCCGCATTCCGGTTAACGACTCCATTGACCGGCTACGTGAAGGCCTATGGGCAACCGCGCACATTGAACTGGAGCCAGTAAAAGACGCAGTGGTTGTGCCGGTTGCTAGCTTAATTGTCACCGGAACCAATAACCGCGTGGTGGTTAAATCCGGTGAGCGCAAATTTGAAGTGCGTGAAGTAACGACCGGGCTGCGTGTGGGCAACGAAATTGCCATTGAAGAAGGTCTTCGGGAAGGTGAGTTAGTGGTCACTTCCGGGCAATTCCTTCTGGATTCTGAAGCCAGCTTGCAAGGCCTCGGCCTGGGTAGCAGCGACGACGCTCCTGCGCCACAACATAACCACTAGGAGGTTTTATGTTAGCTCGTATTATTGAAGCCTCCATACGTAATTCGTGGATGGTGTTATTGCTGTTCTTAGGTCTGGCATTCTGGGCCTGGCAGTCGCTGCAGCAGACCAAACTGGACGCAATACCGGACTTATCGGAAGTGCAGGTTATCGTCAAAACCAATTACCCGGGACAAGCGCCGGCGGTAGTGGAAGAGCAGGTGACGTATCCGCTGTCCAGTGTAATGCTTTCCGTACCTAAAGCCACCTCCGTACGTGGGTTTTCGTTCTTTGGCGACTCGTATGTATACGTTATTTTTGAAGACGGAACCGACCCCTACTGGGCCAGAAGTCGGGTGAACGAATACCTGGATCAGGCACAAAGCCAGCTTCCGGACCAGGTTCGGCCGGAGTTAGGTCCCGACGCATCTGGCATTGGCTGGGTGTATCAATACGCATTGGTCGACGAAACCAATCAGCTCAACTTAGGCGAACTAACCCGCCTGCAAAACTGGTTTTTAAAACAGGAGCTGCAAAGTGTGCAGGGCGTGGCTGAAATTGCCACTGTTGGTGGCATGGTCGAAACCTATCAGGTGGTGCTGCAGCCGGAAGCCTTGCATCGTTATAACCTTACTCTGAACCAAGTAAAGCAAAGCATTCAGCAGGCCAATAATGAAGTAGGTGGCTCTGTGGTTGAAATGGGCGAAGCCGAATACATGGTACGTGGCTTAGGGTATTTAAAAAGTGTCGAAGACATTCGCAAAATTCCCTTGCCGCTCACATCAGAGCAGCAGGGTACTGTGCTGTTGGAAGAAGTGGCTGATATTCGCATTGGGCCGCAGGTGCGCCGCGGTATTACCGAGCTGAATGGTGACGGCGAAGTCGTGGGTGGTATTGTGGTGATGCGTCATGGCGAAAATGCCCTACAAACCATTGCCGCAGTAAAAGATAAACTGGAGGAGCTAAAACAGGGTCTGCCCGACGGCGTCAAAGTGGTGCCGACCTATGACCGCTCAAACCTGATCCAGGCATCGACAGATAACCTCACCACCAAGCTGATAGAAGAAATGTTCTTTGTTGCTGTGGTGTGCATTTTGTTTCTCTGGCATGCGCGCTCGGCAGTGGTGGCCATTATCAGTTTGCCGCTGTCGGTGTTGTTCGCGGTGTGGATAATGAACATGCTGGGTATCAGTGCCAACATTATGAGCCTGGGGGGAATCGCCATTGCGATTGGTGCGTTGGTGGATGCTGCCATTGTCATGATCGAAAACACCCACAAGCATCTGCAGAACTATCAGGAACGGCATCAGATAGTAGCTAAAGGCGCCGCGCGGCTGAAAATTGTGAATGAAGCCTGTCGCGAAGTGGGGCCTTCACTGTTCTTCTCGCTACTGGTCATTACCGTCAGCTTTGTTCCGGTATTTGTGCTGCAAGGCCAGCAGGGGCGTCTGTTTGAGCCTTTAGCCTATACCAAAACTCTGGCCATGGCCGCTGCCGCAATTATTGCCGTGACACTTATTCCCGTGCTGATTGCGTTACTGGTTCGTGGGAAAATACCTGCTGAAGAAAAGAACTGGTTGTCGCGTGGGTTAATTGCGCTTTACCGGCCACTGCTGGCTTTCACACTTAAGTTCCCTAAAACCATTATCGTGCTGGCTCTTTTGGTTACGGCTTCTGCCTGGCACCCGTATAAAGAACTCAATTACGAGCTGATGCCGCCGCTACATGAGGGTGACCTCATGTACATGCCCACCACTCTGCCGGGTATCAGTGTTGAAAGTGCCGGTGAGTTGCTACAGCAAACCGATAAGCTCATTGCAGAGCAGCCCGAAGTTGAGCGTGTGTTCGGTAAAGTCGGTCGTGCTGACACCGCCACCGATCCGGCACCAATGACGATGATAGAAACCAGCATTACTCTCAAGCCTGAAAGTGAATGGCGTGAAGGAATCACGGTGGACGACATCATTGCTGAGCTGGATGACCGGGTGCAAATACCTGGCGTGACCAACGCCTGGGTTCAGCCTATTCGTACCCGCATTGAAATGCTGGCCACCGGCGTTAAAACCCCGTTGGCTATTAAAGTCAGCGGTAGTGACTTTCGTGAAATAGAAAAGTTGGCGACCCGTATTGAAAATACTCTTTCTGAAGAGGAGGCGACAGGTTCGGTCATTGCAGAGCGCTCTGGTGGCGGTCGTTATATCGAGATAGAGCCGAAACTGCGTGAAGCTGCCCGTTACGGCATTAGCCAAAGCGACATTCACGATCATATTCAGTACGCGATTGGTGGTGCGAATATTGCGACATCGGTACAGGGAAATGAGCGTTTTCCTATCAACTTGCGCTATCCGCGAGAGCAACGCGACCATATCGAGAAGCTGAAAACTCTGCCGGTTAAATCGGCCTCCGGAAAATGGCTGACGTTATCCGATGTGGCTGACATTAGGGTGACTCAGGGCCCGGCTATGCTGAAAAGTGAGGACGCCCGCTTAAGCAGCTGGATCTTTATTGAACCGGCTAAAGGCATCACGGTTAGCGACTACATTAATCAAGTCGGCGATGCTATGGCTAAAATGGAAATACCGGTAGGTTACAACTGGAGCTGGACCGGGCAATACAAAGCCATGCAACAGGTGGAAAGTGATTTAAAAGAGATCATTCCTCTGACGTTGCTGGTTATTCTGTTGTTGCTTTACATGACCTTCCGTTCGCTACCGCAGGCATTACTGGTGATAGGTACCTTACCTCTGGCATTAACCGGTAGCTTATGGCTGATTTATCTGTTGGATTACAATCTGTCACTGGCCGTTATTGTCGGCATGATAGCTCTTGCCGGTGTCGCCGCGGAATTCGGCGTGGTGATGTTGTTGTATTTAAACAATGCCTGGAAAGCCGTGGCGTACGACAAAAATCAGCTAAAAGCAGCAGTAGAAGAAGGCGCGTTGCTGCGGGTACGACCCAAAGCCATGACCGTGCTGACCATTATTGTCGGCCTACTACCGATAATGCTGGGCGGCGGTGTTGGTAACGAAGTCATGCAGCGCATCGCCGCTCCTATGGTGGGTGGTATGGTACTGGCACCACTAATTTCCATGCTAGTGATCCCCGCCGTGTTTTATCTAGCGCGGAAGTAATTACTTATGGGTCTGAATTTATAGGTCAGGTGGTGTGGTGGATAAAGAGTGCGCCAGACGGCTGTAGTGAACCATTGAGGAGGTGTGCAGCGCCATGGATGGCGCTGCCCAAGCCCTACAGGGATGTATTCACGGGCGTCCTCCACAATGGTTCACTACAGCCTCCAGCGCTCGTCATCCGGCACACCACCTGACGTGAACGTTAGGCAAACCGCTGCCAGATAGCGTTAGCAGCGGGGCCTAACGTCCTGTTTGCAGAGCGCACCAAATGAATTTCGAGGCGCACTTGCTGAACGAATCCGGGAATGCTAATTTCAACCAGCTTGCCCTGCTCAAGGGCGTCCAGGGCAATGTGTTTGGGAATAATGCCCCAGCCAAAACCGGCCATTAGCAATTCAAACTGAGTATTCACCTCGTTCACCCTTATGCGCTGCTGACTGGGCAGACGCAGTACTGCATCCAGATTAATGCCTATCTCCAGATTCTGCGGTACCAGCATAGGCAGCTCTAATAAATCCTGGCGACTTTGCGGCATACGACCAAACTCTTTCATCAGCGCGGCTGACATCACAACCGTTAATTCAAACGGTGCCACCGGCAGAGTTTCAAAGTCGCCGTACTGGCGAAATAAAGGCAGCCAGGGGCACAAAGCTAAGTCGGCGCTGCCGTTATCGATACGCTTCAGCGCCCGCATTTGTGACTCGCCGTCTACGTGCAGTTCGGTAGCAGGGTATTGTTGTTGAATGTGCTGAATACTGGGTACCCAGAGTTTGCTGTCACAGGTATGGTCATAGCACAGCGTCAGCAAAGGTTCTGCACCGTGCTTTAGTTGGTTAGCAAGTGATTGCAGCCGTTGCTGCTGACGTACCACTTCCTCTGCCTGCCGCAGAAAATGCTGACCTTGCTCGGTCAGTTCCAGGCGATAACCGTCACGGTTAAATAAGGCGAAACCGGCGTTCTCTTCCAGTTTTTTCAACGCCATACTCACTGCAGACTGTGTGCGGTTGAGTTGCTCGGCTGTTTTTTGCAGACTACCGAGGTTAGCTACGGTAATCATCATTTTTAGGTGAGATAAATTCATTAAATTTTTCTGATTATCTTTTTAATTTTAATTCAATATAACTGTAACTATACTTACGGTAAACTTATTCCAATTAAATTTCCCTGAAAATATCGGAACTGAATTCATGCGCTGGCTGAAACCTCTTTCTATCGCTCTGGCTGCTGTTGTTATAGCGGCGTGCAGTGAACAAGCAGAAGTTAATGATACTCAACAAGCGCGCCCGGCGCGGCTTATGCAAGTGACTGAAGCTGACGGTCCGCGGTTACGCGAATTTCCGGCGGTGGTCGAGGCGGCTAAAGTGGCGCAATTGACGTTCCGCGTTGCAGGAGAAATTACCGAGTTACCAGCCCGGCCGGGTACCGAAGTAAAGCAGGGCGACCTTATCGCACAGTTGGATCCAACCGACTATCAACTGGCTGTCGATCAGGCAAAAGCACAATATGAGCTGGCGTCTTCTCAATATGAACGAAACCAAGTTTTAGTTAATGAAGGTGTCATGTCGGAAGGGCAGTTTGACCAAATAGAGTCAGAATTAGCCGTTGCTAAGTCAAACTACGAAACCGCAAAAGCGAACCTACGCTATACCAGGCTCACAGCACCTTTTGACGGCGTTGTAGCTAACCTGGCCGTGGAAGCTTATGAGAATGTGCAGGCTAAACAGCCCATTGTGACGTTACAAATCAGCAACGCTATTGATATCAGTATTAATGTACCGGAAAAACTCTTTGCCAAGGTTAAAAAGCAAATCGATTATCAGCCTGAAGTGCGCTTTGATGCCGCACCGGAATTTACTTATCCGGCTCATTTAAAAGAGTGGGACTCGCAGTCTGATGGCGCGACGAATGCTTATGAAGTCGTATTCACTTTACCTAAACCTCAAGATATCAACGTGCTGCCAGGCATGACCGCAACGGTTATTGTCGATATTAATGAAGTGCTGCGCTCCTCTCAAATTGGCATGGTGGTTCCGGCTAAAGCGGTGTTTAGTGAAACAAACGACGCTTCCTATGTCTGGGTTGTTAACGACGATATGCGCGTGCAAAAACGTAAAGTGAATGTCGGACCAATGACCAACGATGGCCTTACGGTACTCGACGGGCTGCAGGAGGGGGAAACCATAGTCATAGCAGGCGTTCATCAGCTGAAAGAGAATCAGCAAGTTCGTGAATGGCAACGTGAACGGGGTCTGTAATGAATATAGCTCAATACAGCATGGAGCGAAAAACCACGAGCTGGATGTTATTCCTCATCCTGTTAATTGGTGGCCTGGTTGCCCTGACTCAGCTTGGTCGTCTGGAAGATCCCAAATTCACAATTAAGCAAGCCATGGTCATTACGCCATACCCGGGAGCATCAGCTCAGCAGGTAGAAGAAGAGGTGACCTACAAGCTGGAAAATGCCATTCAGGAGCTAAGTTACGTCGACCACGTAAAGTCGATTTCCAAGCCCGGGTTGTCGCAAATAACGGTTGAGATGAAAAGCATCTACCGTGAAGAGCACTTGCACCAAATATGGGACGAATTGCGGCGTAAAATTAACGACACCAAAGGTCAGCTTCCTCCTGGCACCAGCGAGCCTATTATTCGCGATGACTTTGCTGACGTGTATGGCGTTATGATGGCCATTACCGGGCCCGATTATTCCTACAAAGATATTGAGCATTATGCTGACTTTTTGCGTCGTGAACTGGTTTTAGTTGATGGTGTAGGCAAAGTCACTCTTGCGGGAGAGCAACAAGAGCAGGTTGTGGTAGAAGTGTCGCGCTCACGCCTGGCAAATTTTGGGGTTCCCCCCAGCCGTATTGCTGGGCTGCTGCAAACTCAGAATGCCGTAGCAAACGCCGGACGGGTAACCGTTGACCAGGAAGCATTGCGCATTGCAACCAGCGGTGAATTTGCCAATGTGGAAGATATGGCAAAGCTGGTTATTAGTAACCCCGGCGCTGAACAGCGTATCTACTTGCGTGATGTAGCGACCATTTATCGTGAAACCAAAGACATTCCGGATCATGTGGTGCGCTATAACGGAAAGGCTTCCTTGTGGCTGGCATTGTCATTTGCGGATAACGTGAATGTTGTCGAAGTGGGAGAGCGTCTGCAAAAACGAATGGATGAGCTGGAGTATGCTAAGCCTATAGGGATGTCTGTCGACCGTATTTACGATCAGCCGCATCAAGTTGAAAACTCAGTTAATGATTTTCTGCTGAACCTGGTAGAGGCGGTGGCCATCGTTATTATTGCATTACTGCTGACCATGGGCTTCCGTAGTGGCTTGCTGATTGGCACGGTACTGTTGTTGACGGTGCTGGGCACCTTCATTTTTATGCGCCTGGGAGATATTAACCTGCAACGAGTTTCCCTCGGTGCGTTGATTATTGCGCTGGGCATGCTGGTGGATAACGCGATAGTCATTGCCGACGGTATTATGGTTGGTATGCGACGGGGCATGAGTAAAGTGGATGCCGCCGTTAGCGTGGTCAAGCAAAACCAGTGGCCGCTACTGGGAGCGACTGTTATCGGCATTATTGCCTTCGCGCCAATCGGTTTATCGTCAGACGCCACTGGTGAATTTGCCGGGAGTTTATTCTGGGTGCTGCTGATCTCCTTGCTGCTGAGTTGGGTGACTGCACTGACCCTCATTCCGTTTTTAGCCGACCGCTTATACTCTGCGAAGGACATTGGTAATAGCGATGAGCAGGACGATGTCTTTTCTCATCCGGTTTATCGTGGCTATAAGAAAATGCTGGCTGTTTGTTTGCGTCACCGCATTATCAGTATGCTGGTAATGCTCGTGACGTTGGTGGCAGCGGTGGTTGGATTCGGACAGGCGAAACAAGCATTTTTCCCGCCATCGACAACGCCGTTATTTTATGTCGATCTCTGGTATCCTCAGGGTACCGACATTCGTCATACCGAACAGGACTCTAAGCGCCTGGAAGATTATCTTCTGGAGAAAAGTGACGTCACTTCGGTTGCGACAACCATCGGGCAGGGCGCGCCGCGATTTACCCTGACGTATCTGGTGGAAAAAAGTTACGAAAGTTATGCGCAGTTGCTGGTACGGGTAGAAGGCAAAGACGCGATGGATGCGTTAATGCGTGACATTCGTGAGCGAATTCGTGAAGAGCATCCGGACGTTGAGGACAAACTGATACGGGTTGAAATTGGTCCGGCTACTCCGGCAAAGATTGAAGCACGTTTTTCCGGCCCGGATATTGGTACCCTGCGTGAGCTAAGTAAAAAGGCCCAGGCTATTCTTGCCGAGGATTCAGGCGCAGTAAACATTCGTTCCGACTGGCGTACGCCGACCAAATTGTTGCGGCCGGAATACGACGAAGCGGCAGGCCGGCGCGCCGGCATTACAAAAGAAGACGTGAACAATCTGCTACTGGCTAATTTTGTTGGCCGGCAAATTGGCATTTACCGCGATGGCACCGATTTATTACCGATAGTGCAGCGTGCACCCGCGGCAGAGAGGGTCGATTTAGACAACTGGCAGGAGCTGCAAATTTACAGTCCGGCGTTCGACCGTTTTGTACCTTTGGCTCAAGTTGCGCGTTCAATTGATGTGGTTTGGGAAGACCCTTTAATACTCCGTCGTGACCGTAAGCGAACACTCACTGTTATGGCCGATCACGACTTACTGGGTGAGGAAACGGCCGCGCAAGTATTTGAGCGGGTCCGGCCTAAGCTTGAGGGTATCGACTTGCCGCTAGGTTACGAATTAACCTGGGGCGGCGAGCATGAAGCCGCCGGTAAAGCCGAAAAAGCGTTGTTTGGTGCCTTGCCCTTAGGTTTTCTGGTGATGTTTATTATCACCGTGCTGCTGTTTAACAGCATTCGTCAGGCCGCTGTGTTGTGGACGACCGTACCACTTTCCATTATTGGTGTGACTGTTGGGCTCTTGCTTTTGGATAAACCCTTTGGCTTTATGGCGTTACTCGGCTTCCTCAGCCTTTCCGGCATGCTGATTAAAAACGGTGTGGTGTTACTGGAACAGGTTAATGCTGAGCTTGACGCCGGTAAAGAAGCAACCCAAGCGTTAAGCGATGCTGCGGTTAGCCGTGTTCGTCCGGTAGGCATGGCGGCAGCCACCACCATTTTGGGGATGATCCCGCTGCTGTTCGATGACTTCTTTGCCAGCATGGCAACGGTCATCATGTTTGGTCTCGGTTTTGCCACTTTGCTGACCTTGTTTGTTGTGCCTGTCATGTACGCCATAGTGCAACGAGTACCGCGCCCGTAACCCGGGCGCATTCACCCCATTTATACCCTGAATTATCTGTTTTATAGCCCCGTGTCATGGGAATTTAACAGTAAAATCCGTATAATGCGCCGCACTAGTGAACCGTCTAGAATTCATGCAAGCAAATGAGAGGTACTATAAGTGCTTAAAGAATATCGTCAGCACGTAGAAGAGCGCGCCGCAGAAGGCATCCCTCCGAAGCCATTAAATGCCGAGCAAGTAGCCGATTTAGTGGAATTACTGAAAAATCCTCCAGCAGGCGAGGAAGACTTTCTGGTCGAGCTGTTAGCCGAGCGTGTACCACCTGGTGTGGACGAAGCGGCTTATGTTAAAGCAGGCTTTTTAAGCGCCGTTGTTAAGGGCGAAATTGAAAGTCCGGTTGTGAGTAAAGAATACGCAGTGAAGCTGTTGGGCAATATGCACGGCGGTTACAACATCGTCACTTTGGTGGAATTGCTGGACGACTCTCAGCTGGCTGAACTGGCGGCAAAAGAACTGAAAGAAACCATCTTAATGTTCGACGCCTTCCACGACGTGGAAGAGAAAATGAAAGCCGGTAACGCGCTGGCGAAAGAAGTGGTTGAATCCTGGGCCAATGCTGAATGGTTTACCAACAGCGACGAGCTGGCTAAGTCCATTAAAGCAACTGTCTTTAAAGTGACTGGCGAAACCAATACCGATGACCTGTCTCCGGCACCAGATGCATGGTCTCGTCCGGACATTCCTTTGCATGCTAAAGCGATGTACAAAATGCCACGCGAAGGCATTACCGATGCAGGCAAGCAAATTGAAGAATTAAAAGAAAAAGGTCACCCGGTTGCCTTCGTTGGCGACGTAGTGGGTACCGGTTCTTCACGGAAGTCGGCAACCAACTCCGTATTGTGGAACATTGGCGAAGACATGCCGGGCACACCGAACAAACGTGCCGGCGGTATCTGCATCGGATCTAAAGTTGCGCCGATTTTCTTCAATACCATGAAAGACGCAGGTGCGTTGGTGTTTGAAGCCGACGTTGAAAAAATGAACATGGGCGATGTCATCACTATCTACCCATACGAAGGCAAAATCGAGAACGAAGCCGGCGAAATTATCGCTGAATACGATTATGCGTCTCGCGTAATTTTAGATGAAGTCCGTGCCGGTGGCCGTATTAACCTGATCATTGGTCGTGGCCTGACAGAAAAAGCACGTGAATCTCTGGGCATGGGTCCATCAGACTTATTCCGTAAGCCAGAGCAACCGGCAGACAGCGGTAAAGGTTTCTCGCTGGCGCAGAAGTTGGTCGGTAAAGCTTGTGGTATGGAAGGTGTTCGTCCGGGCGCTTATTGCGAACCTAAGATGACCACTGTCGGCTCTCAGGACACTACCGGTCCTATGACTCGTGACGAACTAAAAGACCTGGCATGCCTTGGTTTTAACTCAGACTTAGTTATGCAGTCGTTCTGCCACACCGCCGCTTATCCTAAGCCCGTTGACGTTGAAACTCAGCACACCTTGCCTGACTTTATCATGAACCGTGGCGGCGTAAGTTTGCGTCCTGGCGACGGTATCATCCACAGCTGGTTGAACCGTATGTTGTTGCCAGACACTGTTGGTACCGGTGGTGACTCACACACGCGTTTCCCGCTGGGTATTTCATTCCCGGCCGGCTCTGGTCTGGTCGCGTTCGCCGCAGCTACAGGTGTTATGCCGCTGGACATGCCTGAATCGGTATTGGTGCGCTTCAAAGGCGAAATGCAGCCTGGTATCACCCTGCGTGACTTGGTTCATGCCATTCCTGCATTCGCTATCAAAGAAGGTCATCTGACCGTTGATAAGCGTGGCAAGAAGAACATTTTCTCAGGTCGTATCTTAGAAATTGAAGGTCTTGATCATTTAACCGTTGAGCAGGCATTTGAATTGTCTGATGCTTCTGCTGAGCGTTCAGCGGCCGGTTGTACCATCGATTTGTCTGAAGAGTCGGTTGCCGAGTACCTGCGTTCAAACATCACTATGCTGCGTTGGATGATCAACGAAGGCTACGGCGATGCGCGTACGTTGGAGCGTCGTGCCCGTAAGATGGAAGAATGGTTAGAGAACCCGCAGCTAACGCGTGCCGACAAAGATGCCGACTATTCTACGGTTATCGAAATTGACCTGAACGACATTAAAGAACCTATCGTTTGCTGCCCGAACGACCCGGATGACGCGAAGTTCCTGAGCGAAGTTTCAGGTAATAACGTTGATGAAGTCTTCATTGGTTCGTGCATGACCAACATTGGTCACTTCCGTGCGGCGGGTAAATTGTTAGAGAAAAACTCTGACCCATTAAATACCCGTTTGTGGATTGCTCCACCAACGAAAATGGACAAAGCGCAGCTGGAAGCTGAAGGTTATTACGACATTTATGAGCGTAATGGCGTGCGTACCGAAATGCCGGGTTGTTCGCTGTGTATGGGTAACCAGGCACGGGTAGAACCGGGCGCAACGGTGCTGTCTACCTCAACCCGTAACTTCCCGAACCGTTTGGGTGATGGCGCTAACGTTTACCTGACCTCTGCAGAGCTTGCCGCTGTCGGTGCAATTGTGGGTCGTCTGCCAACTCCGGAAGAATACCTGGAGTACGCACAGGACATCAATTCGATGGCTGGCGAAGTCTATAAATACCTGAATTTCGACCAGATGGATGCCTTCCGCGACGCAGAAAAAGCGGCCAAGGAAAACATCATCCCAACCATCAACGTGGCTTAATGAGTGCTTAGGTTGCAAGGACTCTTTACGAGGACGCCCGCAAGTACTTCCCTGTAGGGCTTGGGCAGCGCCATCCATGGCGCTGCACACCTCGTTAAGAGTCCTCGCAACCGTTGATCGCACTCATTAGCAATTTATAAAACCGCTTCGGCGGTTTTTTTGTGTCCGATATTCAGTAGCCTGATGTTCACATCAGGTGGGATACTGTCTCTTAGTGAGGAAAAAGAAAGATTAGCGGGTGCGTAAGAAAGGGGCAGGTTCTTCACTTATGAGCGTTATGAGTGTTGAGTACTTCTGTGGCGGAGTGTCGAAGGCCATGGATGGCCTTCGTCAAGCCCTCATGGATGAGCTCGTAGCGTCTCCGTCACAGAAGTACTCAATGCTCAAGCGAAATAAGTGAATAACCTGCCCCTACCTGATAGCGGGGGGCTGTTCTATTTCTGCTCAGCAATCCAGTCGTTGATGTGTTGTTCTAGTACTTTCAGTGGCACGCTGCCGTTTTCCAGTACCGCATCGTGGAACTCACGAATATCGAACTTATCACCCAGCTGTTGCTCGGCTTCTGCACGCAAACGCTTAATGGTCAGTTCGCCCAACTTGTACGAAAGTGCCTGCGCAGGCCAGGTAATGTAACGGTCAATTTCGGTTTTCACGTTATGCAGTGACAACGCGGTGTTGTTGGCCATAAAGTCCATTGCGCGTTCACGGCTCCAGCCTTTGGCATGCATACCGGTATCCACCACTAAGCGCGCCGCGCGCCACATTTCGTAGCTTAAACGACCAAAGTTGCTGTAAGGGTCTTCATAGAAACCGGCTTCCAGACCTAAGTACTCAGAGTACAGACCCCAACCTTCACCAAACGCAGAAATATAGGTTTGCTGGCGGTACTCTGGTAAATCTTCCAACTCGCCGGCAATAGCGTTTTGTAAATGATGACCCGGAACGGCTTCGTGCAATGTCAGCGCTTCCATCTGATATAACGGACGGCGATCCAGTGCGTAGGTATTGACCCAGTAGAAACCGGCGCGGTCGTCGCGATTCGTTCCAGAATAGCGACCTGTGGTGTATTTCGGTGCTATTTCTTCAGGAACCGGGGCAATGCCGTATGGCTTCCGTGGTAGGGTCTTGAACAGCTTGGGTAATTCGCCATCCATCTTTTTTGCTATCCAGGCAGCGTAATGCAGCAATTCTTCTGCGGTTTCCGGATAGAACTGGTCGTCGGTACGTAAGAACTCGACGAACTCATCAAAGCTGCCATCAAACCCGCTTGCTTCAATAGCTTCCAGCATTTCACCACGAATACGCGCCACTTCCTGTAGACCAATTTGGTGAATTTCATCCGCAGTTAAATCTAACGTAGTGTAATGTTTAATACGGTTTTGATAAAAAGCGTCGCCATTCGGCAGTTCGCTGGCACCAACGGTTTCACGTGCATTTGGAAGATACTCGGTGACCATAAAGTTGAAGTAGTCGTCATACGCCGGCATGACTTGCTGGTCAATGGCTGTTAAGGCATCTTCTTTTAGTTGCTTCCATTGCTCGTCATTAATAAAGCCCGGTTGTTCGGAAAACGGCGAGAAATAAACGCTTTGATCAGCGTCCTGTACAATGTAGGCCAGTATACTCTCTTCAAAGCCCGCCATTGCGGCAGCTGGCTGGGTATAACCTTCTTCTATCGCCTTACGTAACCAATGCGTTTGTTGTTCCATGTAACGAGGAATGGAACGCAGTTTCGCAATGTAATTCTGATAATCTTCAGCCGAAGAGAACGAGGTGTACGATGGCATAAAAGCAAGAGAACTATGGAAACTACCCTCTGCTGTCAATGGCATGTAGTGTGCTTTAAAACGATACTCATCTACTTTATTTTTTAACGTATAATGGATCATCGCATGATTAATTTGGTCATCCCGGCTAAGCGCGTTAAGGTTAACGGCGTTAAGCTGTTCGAGCCACTTTGAGCGTTGTTGATAGCGTTTTTCTAACGCCTCCGGTGACATATCGGTCAGCTCAGTATCGCTGGACTTATTCAGTTCTTCCCAGATAGTGTCAGCCAGCTGATGAAACTCGGCAGCAGGGCTCAGTTGCTGTGTGCTGCTACGCTGGGTTTGGTTATCAGCTGTGGTGGTGCAGGCAGTAACGCCCAGCAAACCAAAAATAAGTATCAGATTGCGCATGATTTTTCCTTGCGGTGTCATAACGAATACAGGCATTCTATAATGCCTCTTACGCTAATTAATGTAAAAGCGAATAGAACGAACCCACAAAAATAACAGTTAAATGGGAGAATAGGGTGGATAAAGCTCAGTCAGGAGTCTACGCGGAACCTAATCTGCATGGTCTGACGTTGTTTTGTCATGTCATGAGCGACGACGTTGAAAGTTTACGTCGCAAGTTAGCTCGTTTTCCAGCAATTTTACGCGATCTTGACGCCCGTTTCTCTGAAGGCATGTTAACAGGCTTTGTTGGCATAGGGGCGGACTACTGGGATATTCTTTATCCGCATAAGCGACCGCTTCACTTGCAGGCTTTTCCCGAGCTCAGCGATGGCGACCGTGAAGCGCCAAGACACCCCTATGATCTTGTTATACAGATTCGTTGTGATCGTTTTGACGCTAACTACTTGGCGGGACGCACGTTAATGGAATGGTTTGGCTACGACATTGAAGTGGCTGAGCAAATCCGTTCCTTTCGTTATCTGGACGGCCGCGACTTAACCGGCTTTATCGATGCGCCGGATAACCCGCGGGGTATGCGCAAGCGTAAAGTCGCTTTAGTTGAGGCGCAGGACGATGCGGACTTTGTCGACGGCAGCTACTTATTCGTACAGAAGTTTCGGCATGACTTGCGTCGTTGGGACTACTTAGGCCCTGAAAAGCAGGAACTGCTAATGGGACGCGAGAAAGTATCTGGTGAACGTTTATCAGAAGCCAAAATAGAAGGTGTCACTCACGCTGCGAAAAGTCGCTTAATTGATAGTAGCGAACAGCCTATTCCACTATTGCGGCAGAATATGCCCTGGGGCGACTTGCGCGAACAGGGGCTTCTGGCAATGTATTTTAGCCATTCGCCTAAAATGGTTGTTCAGTGGCTAAAGAACCGTTATTACGCCGACGAACAGGGAGCTTACGACCCTTTACTAGATTACTCACAAGCCGTGTCCAGCTCAGGTTTTTTTGTTCCTTCAATGCGCTTTATGGAAGCGAACAAAGAAGTTGCCGAAGACATAGCGGATTATGAAGAGGGCAGTACCGCCTGATTCGCAAACAGCTCGCGTACTTTTCGCAGAGTGAATTCAATATCAGCAACTTTAAGCGGTGCAATAAAAATCGTGTCGTCACCAGCAATAGTGCCAAGTACACCTTCTTTTTTACCGACCGAGTCCAGCAACCGCGCAATTAACTGAGCGGCGCCCGGACTTGTGCGAATAATGACCATCACATCATTATGCTGAATATCCAGTACAAGCTGGCTTAATGGTGCCCGGGTGGAAGGCACGGCTAAATCAGGCGGTAAACAGTAGACCATTTCCTGTTTCGCATTGCGGGTACGAACCGCTCCTTGCTTACTCAGCATGCGCGACACTTTAGACTGGCTAATGTTATCAAAGCCCTCGGCTTTTAAGGCGTTAACAATTTCCCCTTGAGAGCCATAACGCTCTTCGCGGAGCAAAGTTTTAAAAGCTTCGAGTAACGTGTCCTGCACCATGTGAGTGTCAAATTCCTATGCTGTTTACGTGCTATAATAATAGACAGTGTACTGCATAAAGATGCGCTATTCGAGTGCTGAATGTGTATCGCGCAAAGTTGTATTTTTATTGATATAGGAGTACAGTTTTGCCCCAAATTCTGCATTTTTAAGCAGTTTAAATTGACCAACAAAAACGGAGTCTGAGATGAAAGTAGCCGTATTAGGTGCGGCCGGTGGTATCGGCCAGGCATTGTCATTACTTCTGAAAACCCAATTACCAGCAGGTTCAGAATTATCGTTGTATGACGTTGCGCCAGTAGTTCCAGGTGTGGCGGTTGACTTAAGTCATATCCCTACCGACGTGAAAGTAACAGGCTTCGGTAAAGACGACTTAGCATCAGCATTAGTTGGCAGCGACATCGTATTGATTCCTGCCGGCGTACCACGTAAGCCGGGTATGGATCGCTCTGACCTGTTCAACATGAACGCCGGCATCGTTAAAAACCTAGTGCAAGGCGTTGCAGACAACTGCCCTAACGCCTGTGTTGGCATCATTACTAACCCAGTAAACACCACGGTTCCAATCGCTGCCGAAGTCCTGAAAAAAGCAGGCTGCTACGATAAGCGTAAACTGTTCGGTGTTACTACGCTGGACGTTATCCGTTCAGAAGCCTTTGTTGGTGAGTTGCGTGGTCTGAACCCGGAAAACGTTAATGTACCAGTTATCGGTGGGCATAGCGGCACAACCATTTTGCCATTGCTGTCTCAGGTTGAAGGCGTTGAGTTTACAGAGCAAGAAATCAAAGACTTAACTCACCGTATCCAGAACGCAGGTACCGAAGTAGTTGAAGCCAAAGCTGGCGGTGGTTCAGCAACCCTTTCTATGGGTCAGGCAGCAGCACGCTTTGCCTTGTCACTGCTGAAAGGCCTGCAAGGTCAGGACACTATCGAGTGCACCTACGTAGAAGGCCCGGGCGACAACGCTAAGTTCTTCGCGCAGCCAGTACGCTTAGGCAAAAACGGCGCAGAAGAAATCCTGTCTTACGGCAAACTCAGTGCATTCGAACAAAAATGCATGGACGAAATGCTAGACGGCCTGAAAGGCGACATCCAAACTGGCATCGACTTCGCCAGCTAAGCTGAAATAACTTTCAGCAGTCCGCTTTTGAAAATATTGGGGCGGCTATTACAGGAGACGCTACAAGCTCATCCATGAGCGCTCGACGAAGGCCGTCCCTGGCCTTCGACGCTCCTGTAATAGCCGCCCCAACATTTCCACGCTACTTGCTGAAAATTATCTCAGCACTTTCTCCAGATAACCCACAATGGCGTATCGCCAATACTGACCAACCCCAATATCTGCATGCTACTTGCTGAAAGGTATGTAGCCTGACGTTCACGTCAGGTTCAATGTTCAAATATCTCACCTGATGTGAACATCAGGCTACGGAAATGGTTGATGGGGCAGGCTGTTGGATTGCGAGCGTTACGAGTGTTGAAGGTTTCTATGGCGGAGTGTCGAAGGCCATGGATGCTTATTGGAAATGCCTAAAGCGGGAAGGGTTGTGTTTCGGAGGTGTGTAGCGCCATGGATGGCGCTACCCAAGCCCTACAGGGATGTATTCACGGGCGTCCTCCGAAACAGAACCCGCTCCCCCAAGGCATTTCTTACGCCACTCGGTCGACTGCAAGGTGGGTTAGGGTGAGCAGGGCTTGTTTGTAGTCGGAGTCGGGGAGTTCACTTAGGGATTCACGCGCTTGTTCGGCGGCTTCTAAGGCTTTGTCGCGGGTGTACTGCAATGCTCCCGTTCGTTCCATAGCGGTCAGCACGGTTTGTAAGTGCTCACGTCCGTCGCCTTGCTCAATGGCTTCGCGAATCAGCTTTTGTTCTACTTCGTTGCCGTGCCACATAGCGTATAACAACGGCAGTGTGGGCTTACCTTCCGCTAAGTCATCACCCGCATTTTTGCCCATAGATTCGCTGTCCGCGGTGTAATCCATTAAATCATCTACTAGCTGAAACGCGGTACCCAGGTAACGACCGTAATCAGCCAGTTGCTGAGTCACCTTTTCGTCTTGTGCGGTTAGTACACCGGCTAACTCGGTAGCTGCTTCAAACAACTTGGCGGTTTTGCCGTAAATAACATTAAAGTAGCTGGCTTCTGAAGTATCCGGGTCGTTACAGTTCATTAACTGTAAGACTTCGCCTTCAGAAATGATGTTGGTGGCGTCCGCTAAAATACGCAGAATCCGCAGGGAGTCTAAATCGACCATTAACTGGAAGGCGCGGGTATAAAGGAAGTCACCAACGAGTACGCTGGCTTCATTACCGAACACTGCGTTGGCGGTTTTGCGTCCGCGGCGCAGTTCCGATTCATCAACGACGTCGTCGTGAAGCAGAGTCGCGGTATGAATAAACTCGATAATCGTAGCAAGTTTGCGGTGATCGTTACCTTCATAACCCAGAGCCCGACAAGCTAATATGGCTAGCAGCGGCCGTAAGCGTTTACCGCCACTGTTGACAATATAAAGGCCTAACTGGTTAATTAAGGCAACATCCGATTGAAGTTGTTCACCTATTAATGCATTAACACCAAGCATGTCGTCTTTGGCTAATGCGTTAATGGACTGCATATCCATCATAGATATCTGTTTATTTACAAAATTTAACGGAAAACAGATGGTACACTATTTATAGCAGAGCGGAAACTCAATCCGCGGTAAGCGGTGCCGCTTTTAAGTTCAAATTAAGGGTTGCGATCGCTGACTGGATTACGTACAATTCGCGCCCTGATTTGAATTTGGATGCCCAATAGGGTTGTGGAGAATAATATGTACGCAGTATTCCAAAGTGGCGGTAAGCAGCACCGTGTGTCTGAAGGCCAAATCGTCCGCCTGGAAAAACTGGAAGCAGCTACCGGTGATGTAGTTGAATTCGACCAGGTTTTGATGGTTTCTGACGGCAACGATGTAAACATCGGTGCTCCGTTCGTGTCCGGTGGTAAAGTGAAAGCGGAAGTGATTGATCACGGTCGTGGCGATAAAATTAAAATCGTTAAGTTCCGTCGTCGTAAGCATTCTCGCCGTCAACAAGGCCATCGTCAGTGGTTCACGGAAGTGAAAATCACTGGTATCAACAGCTAATTAAGGAGTAACGACATGGCACATAAAAAGGCTGGTGGTTCTACTAAAAACGGTCGCGACTCAGAGAGTAAACGTCTCGGTGTTAAGCGCTTCGGTGGTGAGTCTGTGTTAGCAGGCAACATCCTGGTTCGTCAACGTGGTACTAAGTTCCACGCTGGTGCGAACGTTGGTATTGGTAAAGACCACACATTGTTTGCAACCTCAGAAGGCAAAGTGTCTTTTGATGTGAAGGGCAGCAAAAACCGTAAATTTGTGAGCGTTATTACTGACTAATAATGCGAACATAAACTGAAAAGTTTCGGTTCTGAAAGCCCTGCCTTACGGCGGGGCTTTTTCATATGTGCTAGAATTTTGCACAGTATTCTATAAGTGATAAGTAGCAGATTGCGATGAAATTCGTTGATGAAGTAGAAATCCGCGTAGACGCGGGTGACGGTGGTAATGGTTGTATCAGTTTCCGTCGCGAAAAATATATTCCCAAAGGCGGCCCTGACGGCGGCGATGGTGGCGACGGCGGTGATGTCTATCTAGAAGCAGACGAGAACCTGAATACCCTTATCGATTATCGTTTTGAACGTTTTCATAAAGCTGAACGCGGTAAAAACGGTATGGGCAAAAACTGTACGGGCAGGCGCGGTAACGACATCGTGCTGCCGGTTCCTCCTGGTACCCGCGCTACCGATATTGATACTGGCGAAGTTCTTGGCGATTTGACGAAACATGGTCAACGTTTAATGGTAGCCAAAGGTGGTTTCCATGGTCTGGGTAATACGCGTTTTAAAAGCAGTATAAACCGTGCGCCACGACAAAAAACCGATGGTACTCCTGGCGAAGTACGCCCGCTAAAACTGGAACTGATGTTGTTGGCTGATGTTGGTTTGCTGGGTATGCCGAATGCCGGTAAATCGACTTTTATTCGCTCGGTTTCCGCAGCACGCCCTAAAGTGGCCGACTATCCGTTTACCACCCTGATACCAAACCTGGGTGTTGTGCGTCCCGCTCCGCATCAGAGTTTTGTTATTGCCGATATCCCCGGTCTTATTGAAGGCGCGGCCGAAGGTGCTGGACTAGGCATACAATTCCTAAAACATTTAGAGCGTTGCCGTTTATTACTGCACTTGGTAGATTTAGCCCCGTTTGATGAAACCGACCCTGCCGAGCAGGCGCGTATTATTATCAACGAGCTGGAAAAATACAGCCCGAAACTGGCTGAAAAGCCACGCTGGCTGGTCATCAATAAAGTCGACTTGCTGCTGGACGAAGAGGTTCAGGAGAAAGTAGACGAGCTGGTTAAATCTCTGAACTGGGACGGCCCGGTGTTCCAAATCGCAGCTCTGGAAGGGCGTGGCAGCGACGCGCTTTGTCGTGAGGTAATGTCTTATCTTGAAACATTGCCAGCACCTGACACTGAGCAGCATGAAGAAGCCGACCCGGTTGAGTTCATGTGGGACACTTACCACGAAGAAGTTCTTGAAGAAGAGATGGATGACGAAGATGACGACGACGATGACGATGATCACGACGTCGAAGTTATTTATCAGAAGTAGCCTGACATTGATGTCAGGTGAGGTCTTGGTCCTGACGTAAGCGTCAGGCTACGCATTAAGGATATCGCCGAATGAAAATATCACTCGTGGTTGCTATGGCCGATAATCGGGTTATTGGAAAAGATAACAAAATGCCATGGCACCTGCCGGACGAGTTGCAATATTTCAAAAAAATTACCTTAGGTAAGCCAATTGTTATGGGGCGCCGGACTTTTGAGTCAATTGGTCGTCCTTTGCCCGGCCGCAAGAATATCGTTCTAAGCCGTCGAACGGATCGTTCGGAAAATCAGGACAGTCAGGTGATTTGGGTGTCTGGGGTGCAACAGGCAATAGCCGCTGCTGGTCCAGTTGATGAACTAATGGTGATTGGCGGAGGAAAAATTTATGAGAAATTTTTACCCCTCGCAGACCGACTATATGTTACTAAAATAGACCTAAATGTTGAGGGTGATACTTACTTTCCTGATTACCATCAAGTCGCCGACTGGCGAGAGGTAGAGCGGCAAAACTTTGCCGCTGATGAGCGCAACTCCCATAACTTTAGTACTCTTATTTTCGACAGATTAAGTTAATAAGAAGTTATAAATTCAGTAACTTACATGAATTTTAAGCCATTGCAGCAAGCTTGAGTTCGTAGTATCATCTTGATGAATTTTTGAACAATCTTGTGATGGGGTTTTAGATGAAAGCAATTGTATTAGGCACCATGATGGCTGCCGTTGCGGCAACAGGCGTAACTTTTTCAAAGAGCGCAGAGGCAAATGAATTAGCCTTAAGCTTGTGCACATACGTACAGGGTGATGACACCATGCGTATGCGTAAAAAATTACGTGATGCTCGCGTTCGTGTACGTGATATTTACACTGGAATTCAGTGCAATGGTCAAAGCTTATTGCAATTTGCCATGTCGAATGGTTCACAAGACATTGGTGAGTTCATTGTTGGTCGCTTGTCCGTAGACGAACTGAAAGCTTCTGGCGACTACGAATGGGCACAGTCTAATGGTCATGGCAGTAGCGCAATTGCAGTAGCAATTAAAGATCGCGCTGGCCTATAAGTTAGGTACTAATAAAGTTACTCTCTAAAAGCCTGCAATTTTTGCAGGCTTTTTTACATCTTCTAACAAATCAATCAGTGACTTACCTTGTAATTCTCCCCTGTTCTCTACGACAATGGATCCGTTGCATATATAAACGGAATCGCTATGAAACGATGGATGGCATTATCGCTACTGTTACTGGGTCTGGTACCGCTCAGCAGTCAGGCACAGACAAAATCAAACGAAGCTTCGAGCTGTTATTTGCCGGGTGTGCAAGAGAAACTGCACTGTGGCACAGTTTCAGTCCCTGAAAACTACGAACAACCGGACGGTAAGCATATTGGTATTTACTACGCTATTCTTCCGGCTGTTCAGGAAGGTTCGCAAGCCGATCCTATGCTCATTCTGGCCGGAGGGCCGGGGCAGGCCGCTACCGAATTAACTCCGATGATAGCGCGTATGTTCGAAGCGGTGCGTCAGAAACGCGATATCCTTCTAATTGATCAGCGTGGCACGGGCAAAAGTCATCCGCTTGAATGCGATATTGAACGTCCTGATGAATTGATACGTGCTGACGACGAGCAGGATCTTAGAGCCCTGAGTCGTGAATGTCAGGAACAGTATCCCGATACAGATACAACGCAATATCATACCGTTAACGCCGTAAAAGACTTTGAACGGGTACGTGAACATTTAGGTATAGAGCAACTCAACCTTTATGGAGGCTCTTACGGAACGCGTGTCGGGCTAACTTATTTACGTGAAGCGCCTACTTCGGTTCGTACGGCTACGCTCGATGCTGTGGCCCCGCCTCAGGTAATTATTGGGCCCTTTGGTCAACACGGAGCCAATGCGTTTGACGAAATGCTAAAAGATTGTTCAGAACAAAGCCCCTGCCACGAGAAGTTCCCTAACCTCGAGCAAGAATATTATGAGGTGATGAATGAGCTGGAAACCGGAGACATTCTGCTAGAAACGCGGGATCCTCTGTCGTTTGAGCCGCTGGAAATAAAACTGACTCCCGGGCGTTTTAGTTCAATTATCCGTGTTGCCTTATATCACCCCAATACTCGTCAGTTATTGCCCTATGCCATTCATTCTGCAGCTGCAGGAAACTACCACGCCATACTGGGTTTGATGGGCGGTACTATGTCGCAGAACAGTATTTACCTCGGACTTATGCTGTCGGTTGTGTGTGGCGAAGATTTACCCCGGGCTACTCCGGAGCTTTTTGCGCAGGACGGTAACAATCAGTTTATTGGTAGCCGAACAGGTGATGCCTTTGTTGATATGTGTGCGGGCTGGCAGTCATCAAGTGTCCCTGCTTACTGGTCCGATCCTGTTGTCAGTGATAAACCGGTACTGCTGTTATCGGGTGAACTGGACCCGGTTACTCCTCCCGAATGGGGCGAAATGGCTCATAGAACCTTACCTAACAGCAAACACCTGGTAGCCCCTAACGCGGGACATACTATTGCTAGCCATACCTGTGCTAATACACTTATTGCAGACTTTATCGAGCAAGGTTCTATCGAGAATATTGAAGGTAGCTGCCTGGAAGAGCAAAGGCTTAAGCCATTTGTGCTGAACCAAAATGCAGCGGGGCTATAAATAATGATAAACGTAGATGCACTGACAAAAACATTCAAAAATGTGCAAGCGCTGGACTCACTCTCTTTTCAGGCAAAAGACGGCCAAATCACTGGTCTTCTTGGACCAAACGGAGCCGGGAAGACCACTTGTCTGCGGATTATTTACGGGCTATTGCAGGCTGATACGGGCAAGGCTGAGATTGAAGGTGTTGATGCCAACCAAAACCCTATTGGTGCACGCCGTAACCTCGGTATATTTCCTGATAAGTTCGGCTTATACGAACGTTTAACCGTGCGCGAGCAAGTAGCGTATTTCGCCGGTTTACACGGGCTAAAAGGCACGGAGCAAAAGCAGGCGGTTGAGAAGGTGATAGAAAAGCTGGATATTAAAGAGCTTGCAGACCGCCGCACGGCAGGGTTTTCACAAGGCCAGCGGATGAAAGTTGCACTGGCTCAGGCTTTAGTACACAGCCCAAAGCACTTGATTCTTGATGAGCCCAGCCGCGGTCTGGACGTTATGAGTACCCGAATTTTAAGGGATGTGCTGCGCGAGCAACGCGCTCAGGGTACCTGTATCTTGTTTTCCAGCCACGTTATGCAGGAAGTTGCTGCGCTATGTGACCGAGTGGTGGTTATGGCAAAAGGCAAAGTTGCGGCTGAAGGAACACCACAGGAACTTTGCGATATGACCGGCGAGCAACAACTGGAAGACGCCTTCGTTAAAATTATCGGTACGGACGAGGGGATAGCAGCCTGATGAGTGCATTAACTTCTGTATGGAAAAAAGAGTTCCGGGACGCTATCCGTGATAAACGCTCCGTTTTAGCGGCAATGTCCTATGCGTTTTTCGGCCCCTTATTAATGGCGGTAGCCTTCTTTTTCTTAATAACGCAACTGACCGATCCAGCGGACGTTGAAATTACCATTGAAGGCAAAGAAAACGCCCCTCAACTCGTTGAATTTCTGAGCGAACGTGGTGTTGTTGCCAAAGAAGGGGAGTGGGCGAAAACCGAAACGCCGATAATATTAACCTTACCGGAAAACTGGCAGGAGAATGTGAGTAAAGCCGAGCCGGTAGAGGTAACATTGCGTGCCGACTGGTCGGCACAAAAGCAGCAAACCGAGATTAAACGTGTTGAGCAAGCAGTGCAGGCTTACTCAAGTCAAATAGCGGCTTACCGGTTGACATTACGGGGTGTTGATCCGCGTGTCATGCAACCGGTGCAACTGCAAAAACAGGACCTGGCAACCCGGGGTTCAAAAGCGGCCTTGATTATGGGCAGTGTGCTGGTGTTTATTATTTTGTCCGTGTTCTGGTCTGGCATGAATGTCGCTATCGATATTAGTGCTGGTGAACGCGAGCGTAACTCACTGGAATTTTTGTTGAGTCAACCGCTAAGCACCTGGGACATTGTTACCGGTAAAGCACTGACCGCAACAACCTTCTCATTGTTTGGCGCAATACTGTCACTGGTACTCATACCCATTATATTTGCCTACGTTCCACTACACGAAATAGGCATGAACGTGAACTTTAGCGTAGGTATGATGGTACTGATGTTTGTTTTGCTGGTACCGCTGGCTTTGCTTGCGACCGCGCTGCAATTGTTCGTGTCCTTCCGCGCTAAAAACTTTAAAGAAGCACAAACCTACATCAGCTTCTTATTGATTATTCCCATGGCAGCGTCATTCGGTGTCGAATTTGCACGGCTTAAAAATCCAATTCTCTACTATCTCCCGCTAACCGGTCAGCATCAGGCTTTTCTGTCACTGATACGCGGTGAGAACGTGAATGTCATGGGAACGGTCATCAGCGCAATTGCCACCCTGGCAGCGGCATTGCTGCTAATGAAATACATAGCCCGAATGCTCAAAAGCGAAAAAATCGTCTTCGGCCTGTAGCGGGGCTGAATAGCGAGCGCTGAGGTTACAAGGGCCATTGTGGAGGACGCCCGTAAATACATCCCTGTAGGGCTTGGGCAGCGCCATCCATGGCGCTGCACACCTCCACAATAGCCCTGTGTAACCGTCGGCGCGCTCACTATCTTCCGCTTCAGTTAAGAAGCTACTTAAGCTGTGATGAGAGAGATTAGAAGGGCTGGCTGTTCACTTGTGAGCGTTACGAGTGTTGAAAGCCTCTGTGGCGGAGTGTCGAAGGCCATGGATGGCCTTCGTCAAGCTCTCATGGATGAGCTCGTCGCGTCTCCGTCATAGAGGCTTTCAATGCTCAAGCGAAGCAAGTGAGCAGCCTGCCCCTGTCCCCCCTCAGTCGCGTAGGCGGCCGTAGTGGTAGTAGAGCCATTGGCCTAGGCGGCGGAAGCGTGGTAATGGGAAGGGTTTTAGTTGAGACTGGTAGTAGGGCAGTTCCGGCAGGGGCTTTTCCATGGCGGCTTCTGCCAGTCTTTGACCGGCCAGGGCGGTAAAGCTAACACCGGCGCCGCAGTAACCCATGCTGGCGTAGATATTATCTTTCACTTTGCCTATTCGCGGGTAATCGTCCAGTGACACACTGACCCAGCCGCTCCAGAAATACTCCCATTTGTTCACTTCTCGTAGTTGCGGGAAAGTCTGATGTAATGCCTGCAGTAAGCGTTTAGCATATATCGGCTTCTCTGCGCTTTTCCCTTGAATGGCACCACGACCACCAAACAATAAGCGGTTATCGGGCAGTAAGCGGAAGTAATACTTCAGGATGCGTGTATCCATTATGGCGTATTGAGGTGAAAGTTTAATACTCTCAACCTGTTCGTTACTCAGAGGTGGGGTGGTAATAATGCTTGAGAGTACCGGTAGCGAGCGGCTGGCAAGCTCCGGCAACAGTTTCCCTGAGGTATAGCCATTAGAACAAACCAACAGCTTACGGGCGCGTACAGAGCCTTTGGCGGTTTGCAGATACACTCCTTTGCCGCCAAGCGACACTGCCTGAGTTACCGGGCAGTGTTCAACTAATTGCGCACCAGCGGCAGTTGCCCTTCGCGCGGTAGCTGCTGCTAACAAAATGGGGTTAAGAGCAAAGCAGTCGGTGAAGCCTAATGCGGCATGGGCCTGTGGGCTTGAAATAAGCCCCGAGAGTTGATTTTGGGTGAGCCATTCAACGGGTTGATTAAACTTTTTAAGCTGCTCATATTGTTGTTTCAATGGTGCCACGGCGCTGTTGCGGTGCGCTATTTTCAGGTAGCCGCCGTTTTGGCGCTGGCACTGCGACGGGCAATAACGCAAAGTTTCTTCAACCAGTTGCAGTGCCTTTTGATGTTCATCGGCAATGTCTTGCGCAATGTCAGCACCAAGGCGTTCAGCCCAGGCCGACAAGCCCAGTCGGCCGGTACTTTTCATCACAAACCCGGCATTACGCGACGAACAACCCCAGGCCAGTTGGTTGGCTTCAAATACTGCAACAGAATGCCCATTTTCGGCCAGAACCCGAGCCGCGTTTAAGCCCGTGTAACCCGCACCAATAACAGCAAATCCCACTTCCTCCGGCGCATCCACACACTCCGGAAACTCGGCCTGCGTATGCTGCTGCCAATAACTAGGCTCAGGAGCATCATGAGGCCCCGGAGGCGCATTAACCAAAGGATCATACATAAACACCCACCTATAAAACGGAGAGGGAAGACAGCGAGCGCTGAGGTTACAAGGGCTATTGTGGAGGCGCCCGTGAATACATCCGTGTAGGGCTTGGGCAGCGCCATCCATGCCGCTGCACACCTCCACAATAGCCCTATGTAACCGTTGGCGCGCTCACTATCTCCCGCCTCATATAAAAAGCCAACTTAAGCCGCTATGAGGGAGGCAAAAGGGGCAGACTGTTCACTTGTGAGCGTTACGAGTGTTGAAGGCCTCTGTGGTGGAGTGTCGAAGGCCATGGATGGCCTTCGTCAAGCCCTCATGGATGAGCTCGTCGCGTCTCCGCCACAGAGGCCTTCAATGCTCAAGCGAAACAAGTGAGCAGTCTGCCCCAAGCCCATGCAACCTCAGCGCTCGCTATTCGGAGCCTTACGTATCGAATTTCAGCAGCATTTCGCCGGCGTTGCAGTAGCAGATGCCGTCGCATACTGGGCAGTAGTAGCCGTCTTCTACTGAGGCTTTGTACCAGCGCTTTTCATGTTGCTTAATCATTTCACCGCCGCAGCGGGTGAAATATTCATAGGCACTGTTATTGGGGCTTTGCATCCAAATGTGTGCTAAACCACCACGGCAGCCCAGCTCTTTGGCGGCTTCAATACTACGGAACAACAGTTCTTTGCCTATGCCCAGACCGCGTGCCTTTTCTGACACGGCTGCGCATTTAAAGTAGCACAGCTTATCGGCCGGAATTGGCCAGGCGTCTGGGGTGCAAAAATCATCAATTGGCCATTGTCCGGGCGCCAGGGTAATGCGCACGCCCAATGGGGTCTCACCGCGCAGAGCTATCCAGTTCAACTGTACATTACCAACGGTACCGCCGGCTAAATACTGCTGAAAACTCTCTTCGTTCAGGTAGTTGTCACCATGAACTTCATTGGCCAGATCAATAACGGCCGCCATATCGGCAGCCGTTATTTCACGATAAATAATATCGCTCATTAGTAGCGGTACTCGTCTGTCTTAAACGGACCTTCCACATCAACGTGAATGTAGTTAGCCTGATCCGCTGTCAGCTTAGTGATAACACCGCCAAAGCCCTGCACCATATAACGCGCAACTTCTTCATCCAGTTGCTTAGGCAGAACTTCTACACGCAGATATTCTTCCTGCTTCTTATTTTCCATGTCGGCAAATTTCTGCTCGAACAAGTGAATTTGAGCAAGTACCTGATTAGCAAAAGAGCCATCCATAATACGGCTGGGGTGGCCGGTTGCATTACCTAAGTTCACCAGACGGCCTTCGGCTAACAGAATCAGGTAGTCGTTGTCGTCGTCTGAACGGTAAATTTTATGAACCTGTGGCTTAATTTCTTCCCAGCGCCAGTTTTTGCGCATAAAGGCCGTATCAATTTCGTTGTCAAAGTGGCCAATGTTACAAACCAGGGCAGTAGGCTTAAGCGCAGCCAGCATGTAACGGTCACATACGTCCATATTACCGGTTGTGGTCACAATCAGGTCGGTGTTTTCCAGCAAGGCTTTGTTGATGTTGTCGCCGGTACCGTTGTTTTTGCCTTCAAGGTAAGGAGAGACCACTTCAAAGCCGTCCATGCAGGCTTGCATGGCACAAATTGGGTCAATTTCGCTGATTTTAACAATCATGCCTTCCTGACGCAGGCTAGCGGCAGAACCTTTACCCACATCACCATAACCAACGACCAGAGCTTTCTTACCTGACAATAAGTGGTCAGTAGAACGCTTAATGGCATCGTTTAGTGAATGACGGCAGCCGTACTTGTTGTCATTTTTTGACTTAGTTACAGCATCGTTCACGTTAATGGCCGGTACTTTCAGAGTGCCTTTTTCCAGCATATCGAGCAAACGGTGAACACCGGTAGTGGTTTCTTCAGTAATGCCGTGAACTTTCTCCAGCATCTGCGGGAATTCGTCGTGGATCATCAGGGTTAAATCACCGCCGTCGTCCAGAATCATGTTGGCATCCCACAACTCACCGTCTTTATGGCAAGTCTGCTTTAAGCACCAGTCGTATTCTTCTTCGGTTTCACCTTTCCAGGCAAATACCGGCACACCGGCAGCAGCCATAGCGGCAGCAGCGTGATCCTGAGTAGAGAAAATGTTGCACGATGACCAACGCACTTCGGCACCCAGTTCAAGCAATGTTTCAATCAACACAGCTGTTTGAATGGTCATGTGAATACAGCCAATAATACGAGCACCGGCCAGTGGTTTGCTGTCAGCGTATTTACGGCGGATAGTCATCAACGCCGGCATTTCAGATTCAGCAATCGCAATTTCCTTGCGGCCCCATTCGGCTAAGCTAATATCTGCTACTTTGTAGTCTTGTGAATTTTCTGCACTCATAGTGACTCTCTTTTTCAGTGATTTCTGTCAGTGAATTTTAAGTAAATTCAAGCAGTTTGGGCGCTCATAATGCGCTCAATTAATTGTTGCTGTCGGTCTTTATTCAGTCGGGGACCAAATTCAGTGACCAGCTCCGCCGCCGCATGGCTGGCTAAACGACCAGCGTCTTCCAGCGACATATTACGCGTTAAACCATAAAGCATAGCACCAGCAAACATGTCGCCTGCACCATTGGTATCAATGGCTTTAACCGGCACGCCCGGAATATGTACCTGACGTTCACGGTTAGCAATTACAGCACCGTCTTTACCTAAAGTAATAGCAACCGTGTCGGCCTGCTTTAGTAATACGGATAAAGCCGCCTGAGGATCGTCCTTACCGGTTAATAATTCTGCTTCTTCGCGGTTGCAGAACATTAAATCGACACCACCATCCAGAATTTCATCAATTCCGCTACGGAAAAACTTCACCATGGCAGGGTCAGAGCAAGTCATAACCAGCTTTGTATTGTTTTCCCGTGCCACTTTTTTCGCATGCTGGATCGCGCCACGCGCAATTTCTGAGGTAATTAAATAACCTTCAATATAAAGGTAGTCGGCTGCTGCAATGGCATGGTCGTCAATTTCCGCGCTAGATAAATCGGCCGTTATGCCCAAATGAGTACGCATGGTGCGTTCGGCGTCAGGAGTCACCATAACCAGACAGCGCCCAGTAGTGCCCGGATTCTTCTGTTGGTGAAGGCTGGTTTCTATGCCTATTTGTTCTAAATCCTGACGGTAAAACATGCCGGCTTCGTCGTCAGCAACTTTACAGCAGTAGTAGGCCTTGCCGCCGAATTGAGCGAAAGCCACCAACGAGTTAGCTGCTGAGCCACCGCCGCTTTGCTTTTTCAATTCGCCCAGTTGACTAAGTTCTGCAATCAGAGTGTTTTGAGCGTCTTCATCAATCAGCTCCATCATGCCTTTTTTTAAATCGTGCTTCTGCAGGAAGTCTTCAGAGACTTCAAACTCCTGATCCACCAGCGCATTGCCAATGCCGACTACATCAATGGTTTTCATAATATTAAACGGTTGCTTATTAGGGCGCGTAGTATACCCGATGAGTCACTCAGGGTCGATAAATGAACAAGGCAAAAAGTGCAATAACCAGACAAGCAACGAAAAAAACCTGCCACTGCCTTTGCCAGCGGGGCGCTCTCGATATCAACAACTCGGCGGGACGTCCTTCAAAACGCTGTCTCGCTATACGAGTTCCCTGCACTTGTATAGGCCCGCCCAAACTGACCCGGTGACAATAGCTGAAGCTTTGTATCCAGCTGAGCAGAATAGTAGAGAACAAAGGGTTACGTTTTAACGGCTGCAGCCTGAATTTATTACGCTGAAATAGCGCTATAAACCGTGCAGCCAAGGCCAGCAAAAATGAAGGCAAGAAATGGGTTACGGTGTGAAGCCAGTGTGTTGCCAGACCAAAGTGTCGGTACTTTGCCTGTGCAACCGGCCAAACCTGAGTCAGTTCGGAAAGGGTTCGTACCCCAAGTGCCGCTAGTGGCCCACCAACAAACCAGAAGAGCAAAGGCGTAAAGCGATGCTCCAGAATGCTGGTTGCGCGCAGTTCGATGCTGGTTTTGGCAATGCCATGTTCACTCAGTAAGTCGCAGTCGCGCCAGGTTATGCGGCTTAGCCAGGCGCGGGCGGCATTCTTGCGGCCGCGTTGCAGGTGGCTATCGGCTAATTTTATGGCGTGACTGACGGGCTGCTGACGCAGACTCACCAGTAAAATTAGCCAGCCAATAGCCAAAGACACTTCAGCACCGGCAAATACAATAGCTGCTGGCAGCAATACCAGCAGTGACATAGTTAACCACGCCAAAAAACCGGCAAGGCGCTGTTGGCCGACAGGGCGGTTGGGTTTGTTAACCTTGCCGCTCATGTAGGCGGCCATTAGCCGCAAAACGGCAAAGGGGTGCCACTGCTCTGGCCAGGGAAACCAGCGCTCTGCTAGCAAAGCCAGCAGAGCCAGAGCGACAGGTGATAATAATATGTCGGTTAAAAGTTCCGTGTTCATGCAGCTATACTGCCACGGAGCAAGTTAAGCGGCAATCGGCTGGTTATTCTTATCTTTATTTGTTGGTACCGCAGCACGAACATGTTCAGCCTGACGGATTTTACCGTGAATGTAGTCGTGCAGCTCGGCAACGCGATAGCCGGGTTTTGCTTTAAAGCGCAGGAACGGCAGTCCGGCAGCAGATAAGGTGTTCTTCAGGAATAAGTTACGTTTCTGCTGGTTCATTGACGACTGACCTGGCTCCAGCTCAATAGCTGCTTTAACCTGCATGGTGTGAATATCGCATAACACGTAGTCAAGAATGCGTTGGCTGGCTTTGTTGTGGGCATCTTTGCGTGCGGTAGAGGATAAACCTGAGCGCACGGTAACAATGTCGCTTAAACGAACTTTGGTGAATATGCGGAAGCTGTCGCCGACCGACTTTTCCAATAGTGTCAAAAACTGATCTTCCTGCGCGGTGCACAAGGAAACGTCTTTTAGCTTATAGGGGTAGGGTACATAGTTTTCAGACATTCGGCTGGCAATAATAGCCACCGCAATTAACACTACAACAAACAACAACAGGATAATTTCCATTTTTCACACCTCATCAGAAAATTGACGCTCTGTGAGGTGTGAAGCAAAAGCTGTGCCAGCTATGGCTGCTTATGGAATTTATTTAACCAAGGCTATGCCGAGTAACCGCCGGGAACACCTTTGGTCGTGACACTCACCGCGTCGTGTGCGTGCAGTGACTCGTAATGGTTAACCCGCAACCAGAAATCACGGAAGTTCGACATCTGGTTTAACTGATGTTGTAAGCGACGCGAGGCGTCCTCACAGAACATCAGGTTCTGTCCATTTAAACGCGCAAACTCTTGCTCGTCTTCACGTTTAACGGCCGCTTGTACTGGTGTTTTAAGAGCCCCTTCAATGGCGTCAATGAGTTCTACAATGGGAAAGTCATTAACACTGTCGCTTAAGGCAACTTTAACCTCAGCAACTGAACGTTGGCTGTGCGGTGTTGCAACAATACCTTCGGTGGAACCCAGCCACTCGTGCATGATGCTGGCATCTACCTGTTCCTGACCGGCAAATTTCTCGCTAAAGGCATCCTGAATTAACTGGCGCGCTAAAGCCGCAGAGCAAGGGCAAGTCGATGAATAAGGGACATCGACAGACAACTCCAGCTTTAACTGACCCGCATCGTAGCGGCCGGTTAAGCTGACGGGGTACGCTTTCCAGCCCTGCTTTTTGCTAATCAGCGATTTGCGGCGCAGGTGATAGTCAAAATCAAACTTAATAAAGGCCTGATCACTGATGTCTTTATGGCTTTCGATAAAGTCATTCAGCAACTGCTTTAAAGTATCGTGACTGAGCTCACCTTCGGTCGACATTTTGTCCAGCAACAAATACAAGCGAGACATGTGAATACCCTTGGTTTTCGGGTTTTTCAGATTGACAAAAGCTTCCACTTTAGCTGCTACCGGGCGTTCTGGTACGCCGGCTGCTGCTACCATCAATGGAACTTCAATATTGCTCATGCCAACCCAATCGAGAGCTCCCTCTGTCTGGGCCTGCGTTTGGTTGGCTACGTCGGGCATAACTGTTGGCATTCGTTGTGAACTCCAAGTGTCGTGAATATTGTCCGGCCTGTTTGATCTTGATCAATGAGGCTCAGTCTAAAGGTGGGCATTATATCGCAGAATTTCACCAGGTGACACCGATTGCCCTAATCGATTCTGTCTGCACAGTGGTTGACTCAAAACAGGAATACGCCGAGGATAGGGTTTTGGATTGATGGAGCATAAAAAGATGGCAGAAAAATCGGCGATAGACACCGAGTTATTACAGCAATACGTCGATACCTTAGGCGTTGAAGGCGTGAATTCAACGCTGGCGACTTTTGACGGTATTATTCAAAGCTATGCGCAATTATTGCATCAGGCAGCTAAAAGCCGTAATGAAGACGAGCTACGCAAACAGGCGCATAAAGTTAAAGGTGCTTGCGGTTCAGTCGGTTTAACTGAGTTATCTAAGCTGATGGAAAAGATTGAGAAAGAAGAGTGGGAGTGGCCGGTAGCTGAGCGTTTATTAATTGAATGGGCCGATGCGGTTATTCCGCACCGACGCCAAATTGATGCCTGGTTAGCTGAGCATCACTGAGCTTGCTGATCAACCTCGCCGATAAAGCGATAGCCTTCACCATGGATGGTGGTTATTAAGTTCGGTGTTTCCGGGTGAGACTCGAAATGCCGACGAATTCGGCGAATGGCAACGTCAACGGTACGGTCATTCGGACGCAGTTCTCGATCCAGCATACGTTTAACCAGAGTTTCACGGTCAAGAATGCGGCCCGGGTTAGATAAAAATAACTCCAACGCACGATACTCACTTTTCGGCAAGCGGAACATTTGGTTTTCCGGTGAGTACAGGCAGCGACTGTCGCTGTTCAAACGCCAGCCATGGAACTGGAATTCAACACTGTTGTTTTCAACCGGACTGCCTGAGCGTGATGCTTCAATACGGCGACACAGGTTGCGTACACGAATTGTCAGCTCTTTTGGGTTATAAGGTTTAATGAGGTAGTCATCAGCCCCTAACTCCAGTGCTAACAGGCGGTCATCTTCGCTGTCACGACCGGTTAAGAAAATTAACCCAATGTTGTCGCTTTCACGTAAGGATTCCGCAAGTTCCAGACCATTTTTACCTGGCAAATTGACGTCCATAATTACGACATCCACACGTTCCTGACGCATGATGTTTTCCATTTGCAGGCCATCAGCAGCATCAAAAACTTCGTAGCCTTCTTGTTGGAATAGACGTGTGAGGGTCTGGCGCGTAACAACTTCGTCTTCAACAATCAGTATTCTGGCATTCATAAGCGTTGATTTTCCCGGAAAGTTCGTCGCTGTGCGTACGGTGTTGAACTTATATTTATAAAAGTTATGACGTTACATTATGACTTTTGTTTGAGATTTTTCAAGCATTGCTGACCAAAGTGACAGGAAAACGGACAATAAACTCCACGCCGTTCTTTTCTTCACTAAAGAAGTGAATGTTTCCGCCCAGTACCTGAGTCACTAAATTGTAGACCAAATGCAGACCCAGCCCGCTGCCGCCGGAACCTCGTTTGGTGGTCACAAAAGGGTCAAATATTTTACGGTTAATATCACTGGGAACACCTTTACCATTGTCGGTATAAACCATTTCCAGCTTGTCATCACCTACCATAGTAAAGCTAATGTCCACTCGTCCGCTGCTATACCCTTCAAAAGCATGGATCATAGAATTGACAATAAGGTTAATCAGCACCTGATTTAACGGTCCGGCTTTAGCGCGCACAGTCAGCCCTTCAGGGCATGAAATACGGATAGGGAATTTCTCCGGATCCAGGCGTCTGGGCTTAACCGAAATAAGAACATCGTTCATGAACGACGGAATATGAATATCCCGGTCAATTTCTGATGACTGATCAACTGCCACCTGCTTGAAGCTGGTAACCAGATCCGCCGCCCGGCCCAAATTACGGTAAATAATTTGCAGGTTTTCATCGCAATCACTTAAAAAGCGCTCGAACTCTGAGGTTGAAATTCGCTTCTCGTCGAATTTCTCCTGCATTATCGTTAATTTGTCCTGCAGCAAAGTGGAAGCGGTAACTGACAGACCTATTGGTGTATTAACCTCGTGGGCAATACCGGCCACCATGTCGCCCAGTGACGCCATTTTTTCCGATTCAACCAGTTGCCCCTGATACTGGTGCAGTTGTTCCAGTGTTTTAAGCAGCTCACTGTTGGATTCTTTTAGTGCCTGGGTACGCTGAGTAACCTGACGTTCCAGCTCGGTATTTAACTGACTGGCTTCTTCTTCGGCCCGGCGCTGCCGGCTAATGTGTTGCTGCACACGATCAAGCATGGTGTTAAATGCGTGCGCCATCATATCGAATTCAACCAGCTTTGACGGCGCCAGGCGCAATGAATAGTTTTTGTCCCGGGCAACCTGAGAAATCACATCAACTACGCTGTCTAATGGCGTGACAATAGTCTTTCGCAAGCGCAAAGTTATTAGCCAGCAAAGTAGCAGTGTCAGTACGAAAACCACGCTGGCAATGCCAATTGAGCGCCACATGAATAAGCGGGCCTGCTCCAGTGAGCCACGCAAATACACGTAACCAATGACTTCATCGTCAAGTACTACGGGCTGAGAAACTTCAATGTAGTTGTCGTTAGTTTGCGGTGTTGTCAGTTTATCCAGTTTAGCGAACCGCGCCGGAATAGGGGGCAGGCCTTTTTTATTGTAGCTCGAGAAAAAGGTCAGTTCGTTACTGGTTTCATCCATTTTGTAGACATGAACATGCTGAATAAACGAGGTGTTCTCTAATGAACTCAGGCGTTGTTTTTCGTTAGCGTTGTCATTAAAAACTAAGCTGCTGGCAGCGTTGCCAGCCACAATGCGGGAATAAGACAAAGCCTGGTCATGCAATGATTCCTGATATTGTGCAACCTGACTCACAATATTAACCGTAAAACCGACGAGAAGCGCGAAGCTGGTGACCAACAACACGATATAAATCAGTATGCGCTTCAGTGAAATGGTATGCATTCAGTCTACGGCTCAATCTCTGAAAAAATTATATGTTTACTAATGTTAGCAAAGCGTTAACAAAAAAGGCATCAGTTAAACAAAAAAACGGGTTATTTATCGACAAGTTGCATGGTAAACACGATAACGGCCATTATCGGCTATAACACTGCAGTTGCCAAACACCGATTCAATAACCTCTGGCCAGGGCAGAAAACGGTTAGCAACGACTCTAAAAGCACCTTGTTTATTAAGGTGTTGCCGGGCATTGCTAATAAATTTCCGTGCAATTTCATAGTCGGTTCTCTGTCCGGTGTGAAACGGGGGATTACTGACAATGAAATCAAACTGTCCGGCATTTTCCGGTATGCCATCGGCTAAACGCAACTCGGGTGTTATTGGTTCATTGGCCAGTGTTATCTCACTGGCGGCAATGGCAATAGGACTCACATCACAGGCCATAAGTTCAGTGGCCACTGAAGCTAACTGCTTAGCGATAACTCCCGCACCGCAGGCAAAATCCATACCGCGGCCTTTGGGTAGATCCTTAATATGTTGCAGTAACAGCAAAGTTGCCGGGTCAATATGCTCACGACTGAATACGCCAGGCAAAGTAACAAAAGACTCTTGTTGCTGGTTTAATTCATAAGTGATGTTTTTGGCGTAGTCCTCAACCGAGGCGCTTTGATGAACCTGCTCATTGCGTTCACTGGCAAAAAGCAGGCAATGGTTTGCCGAAGCCAGTTTCTGCGGCGGCTGTAACCAGGCAGGCAAATGTTTCATTAAAGGTTGAATACCAGAGCGTTTTTCGCCGGCAAACCATACCGGAGTGCCAGTTGGTAACGACGCTAACTGTTCCAGTAAATACTGATTCAGCTCTTTTTCCTTTGCTACCAGAAATAAAACACCGTCGTAATGACTAAGGTTAGGAGGTTGAATTTGGCAAAAAACCGGGCGCCCGGCTGCTTTCCAATAAGCCGCGTGACCCGCGTGAAAACTCCAGGCCGAGGCATTAGGTAAGGCAGATAATTCGCCACCACCGGGATGAATAACCAATAATGAGCCATTAGCCCAGGGTTGCCCGGACTGACGTCCAAGCATAGATAAAATTGCAGCTGACATAGTGATACTCAACGGCTTAGAGCAAGCTGTCTACTCGTAGTTTTTTGTCCTGAAGTAAGAACATTGTACCATTTCGATGTTCTTTTATGCGCAGACTTTTCTCTTTAAAGATAAACAAAATACCCGGGAAGACTTCTTTGCTGACCATAGTGCGCAAAACGGGGTGGTTTTCGAATGCTTCCAGTATCGAATCTATGCTGGTTCGGGTATTAACAATGCGAGCTTTAAGTTTGCGTAACTCAATTTTTAGCTTTTTCTGGTATTCGAGTTTTTTCACGCCATCTTCCAGTTTGTCGCAACGGTTTAACCCCTGCTGTACCACTTTTACTCTGGCCAGAGTTTTTGCCAGCAGCGCACGCATACTGTTTAAGTGCTGAAGTGACTGGGGGTCAGCGGGCGGAAGCGACCAGTAAATACGGGTTTTAGTGCCAGCCGGAGCGCCCAGCTGTCCACAATAGACATGATCACAGGTTTCAATAGTGCCACCAATGAGTTTGCCGCGGGCATTACGGCCTTCACCACCAATGGCCAGCGGTCCTTTGGTTATGACATGGCAATGGGTTAACTGTTTGTCCGTATTCACACCGGTTTGAGCTTCAAAGTAGGAATACTGAGCATAGGCACACCAGATGGAACCACCGGCAACAAGCTTGGTGGACACATCGGGTATCCATTCATCGGCGTCTTCGTCGTTCTCAGCATTATCGCCTGAATGAATCAGGTGACCGATACAACCTTTACGCACCGTGATATTGCCTTCGGCATGTAACTCGGCTGAATCGACATAGCCACCTACCGTAATGTCGCCTGTACAAGTTACCTTCATTCCTTCACTGACATTGCCGGTGACAATCACGCTGCCCTTAAACTTAACGTGACCAGTTGATACATCGACGTTGTTTAACTGCATAACATCATCAACCTGCACGCTGTTTTCGTTAAAGCTGGGCATGCCGGTCCGGTCTGCAACAATTAAATTGGCATCGGTATCGCTAACACGAGTGCCTTCACCGGGTTTAAAGTCGCGGTCCTCACCGTCGCGGGCTTCCAGTTCCTGGCCAAAAACAGTAAAGCCAACACGACCTTTGCTCGGAGGTATCTTCTGCAATAGCGGAGAGTCTGGATCAACCGTGACTTCGGCTCCTAAATCGCGCATGTCCGCCGTACCGTCTTCACGCAACTGAGGGCGTAACACGCGTTTTCGAGCATCATCTGTCAGGGGTTTAAATTTGGCATTGCTGCCATTGATAGGGTATTTTCCCTTGGCCACGGTAACCGATAGCTCAGCACCGGGTGGAGCTTCATTAGTGTGTTCAACCAAGGCGTCAATAGCCTTGCGCTGAATGCCCGAGGTGATTTTCTTTTCCTTCAGCTTGGCAATGATAGATTCCTGCGTCAGGGCTTTGCCGCCATAACCGACAATACCGCTGGCAGTGACTTTCATATCATCGTCGCTTACTTGCAAATTTAAATCAGCGTCAAAAATCTCGGCAATAGCGACTTGAAAGGGAATGCTGCTGTTAGAGTCTTTACTGTAATGCTGGGAATACTTTGTTGCGGTTTGCAGCAGCATTTGTGGATCAAGCAATTTTGCAGCCGAAAACTTAGAAGCCTGCCAAGCTTGCTGTAGTTTATCTGCTTTGACCTCTGAGGGAGGGGTGCCGGCATCAATACTGATGTACACATCTCTTTCAGAAACCCGGAAACTGACCGGACTGGACATAGGGCGCCTGTACTCTAATTGTTGTTATAATTTTTATCGGGCTATTTTAACGAATGTTTACCCTTTTTTGTATTAATTTTAATCGTCCAGGACAACTTCATTACAGTAGCTTGCTATTTTTTCATTCACTGCGGCTAATTCAACGTTAACTTGTGTAATTGCTTCAGCGCGCTGCTCATAAGTCTTCTGCTGCCAGTTTTTGAAAAGTTGTGCAGCCAAAAGGCTCAAGTCAGTCGCGCCAATAGTAGCACTTAAACTTTTTAACGTATGTAACTGTAAGCGGGCCGCTTCAACATCTTCTAATAAGTCCTCTGTATTCAGCAAAGGAGCAAACTGTTCCAGGTAACAGTTCAGCACTTCCCGGTAGAGGTTGTGCTGGTTATCACAATGGCGCAGACCGCGGTTAAAATCAATCTGTACTGAATTACTGCTCATAAGGTTTGTTCTCGTAAACCTCGGTAAAAGAATCAACGCTTTCGGTAGCGTCCGACATGGCGTCTTTATCAAACTGTGCAACGTTGAATAAGGCTTCGCCTTCATTAGCTACCGGAATATTACTGCAGCCTATAATAATGCCGCGTACCGGAGATTCAACCGCATCGCCTTCGCCACCATGCGGGTTAACGCTTAAGGCTAATACTTGTTGTTTCTGAATGGTTTGTCCTAGCTCAACTTTGGGAATAATAAGGCCGTCGCGTTCTGCCCGAACCCAGGTGGAACGACGGGCAATGACAGGTGTAATACGACGACCACGACGGCGGCCTTTCATCATTTTTAAGTGCTTCATTACATTCTGTACGCCAATAACGCCGGCACTTATCGAGGCCTCATCAAAGCGCAGTCCTTCACCTGCCTCATATAAAATGAGAGGAATACCGAGCTCATTGGCTAAAGCCCGCAAGGAACCGTCGCGCTCTTTAGAGTGCAGAATAACCGGCGTGCTGAAAACCTTCGCCATGGCCAGTGCTTTTTCGTTTTCAACGTCTACCCGAATTTGCGGCAGGTTACTGCGGTGAATAGCTCCCGTGTGCAAGTCCACAATGTGGGTCGACTTTTTGACCAGCTCTTCACTGAACAAATACGCCATACGACTTCCCAGAGCACCGCGTTCCGAGCCGGGAAAGCAACGGTTTAAATCACGCCGGTCAGGCAAGTATCGAGACTGCTGAATAAACCCAAATAAGTTAACAATAGGCACCACGACTAAAGTGCCGCTGAGCGTGCGGGCGTCGGTGGTATTAATTAAGCGTCGGCAAACTTCAATGCCGTTCAGCTCATCACCATGAATAGCCGCGCAAACCAGCAATACGGGGCCGGGCTTGGTGCCATGAAACACATCTATGCGTAAGTCCAGCGGTGCGTCGTTATACAAACGCAACGCGGGCAGAGTTATATGCTGATGCGATCCCGGCTCTACCCATTGTCCAGCCAGTTCAAAACCGTTCATTTTATCCTTGCCCTTTGGTACGGGTTTTATGCGCTTTGGCGTTTTTCTCAAGGAAGGTAATAATTTGCGACGCAACGTCTTTCTCGGTTGCCTGTTCAATACCTTCAAGCCCTGGTGACGAGTTCACTTCCATAACTAATGGACCGTGGTTAGAGCGTAAGATATCCACACCCGCTACGTTAAGCCCCATGGTTTTAGCGGCTTTAACCGCCGTTGCGCGCTCAGCCGGAGTTAGCTTAACTAGTGACGCGCTGCCGCCACGGTGCAAATTTGAACGAAACTCACCGGCTTTTGCCTGGCGCTTCATTGCTGCAATGACTTTGTCGCCAATAACCAAACAGCGAATGTCCGCACCACCAGCTTCTTTAATGTATTCCTGCACCATAAAGTTGGAGTGCAGACCCATAAAGGCTTCAATAACACTTTCAGCGGCCTGACGGGTTTCGGCTAACACCACACCAATGCCCTGAGTACCTTCCAGCAATTTAATAACCAGCGGTGCACCGCCAACCATGTCAATGAGGTCAGGAATGTCCTGTGGCTGACTGGCAAAACCAGTTGTCGGCAGGCCTATGCCTTTTCGCGACAGCAATTGCAGCGAGCGCAACTTGTCGCGGCTACGGGAAATGGCAACCGACTCATTTAACGGATAGCTGCCTATCATTTCAAACTGGCGCAAAACAGCGGTGCCATAAAAGGTCACTGACGCTCCAATACGCGGAATAACGCAGTCGTAGTGGGGCAGTTCCTTGCCGTGCTTATGGATAGATGATTCACGCGCATTAATGTTCATGTAACATCTTAGCGGGTTAAGCACGTCAACTTCGTGTCCACGCTCTTCAGCGGCTTCCACTAAGCGGCGAGTTGAATAAAGTGAGGCGTTACGCGATAAAATCGCAATTCTCATTGCTCTTCTCCTAATAAGTGAGAGGCTTGTGGATCTACGATAAAGTTTCCGCGCATGGCTTGTCGACCCAATAACATACGGAACTTCATGGTGTCTCTATTAGTTAATGTCAGTTCGACCGCCTGGTCAAACTTACCCAGTTGTAATCGGGTTCGGATCACATAACGGGTTTCAGTATGACCGCCGGAGTCGGTTACTTCACGTTTATCAAATACCGGGGCTTCGCACACTTGTTCGCGCAAAGAGCCTTGCTCCGGGTGCATAAAAATACGCAACCATTCCTGGCCGTCGCGTTCAAAAGGTTCAAGTTTGAACGCGTGTAAACACGAAGTTTTGGCGCCAGTATCGACTTTCATATGAATCAGATTAATATTGAGTTCAGGAAGTGCTCCCCACTCTTGCCAGCCAATTGTTGTCATTGTGCTACCTTGTTGTAAATCTTGAATGCTTAATACAGTATTTTTGGTAAAACGCAATTTTTATTGATCGATAGCCATAATTTTTACGTTCGTTTTGAAAACTGCTAGGTTTAATAAGATACTTAGTAATAAGACTCAACTTAAGGATAGCTCATGTCTGTTTGCCCATCTTGTGATTGTCGAAAACCTTTGGGGTTTGGCATTAAAATGGCCTTTCAGCCCATTGTCGATATTTCCAGGAAAAGCGTATTCGCACACGAGGCTCTGGTTCGCGGAGAAAACGGCGAGGGTGCCGGACGAATATTGGGGCAAGTGACTGAAGACAACAAGTACACTTTTGATCAAACCTGTCGGGTTAAGGCAATAGAGACAGCTTCTCGTATTCAATTACCGGGCAGTTTGAGCATTAATTTTATGCCTAACGCCATTTACGAACCGGAAACCTGCCTGGCAACCACTTTATCGACAGCCCGCAAAACCGGGTTTGACCGGAATAAAATTATTTTTGAGGTGACTGAGCAGGAACAGGTTGTGAGCCAGGAGTTTCTGGTGGAAGTGTTTGAAGCTTATCGTAAAGAGGGGTTCAGAACCGCCATCGATGACTTTGGTGCCGGTTACGCCGGGTTGAATTTATTGGCTGACTTTCAGCCGGACATCCTGAAAATTGATATGAAGCTGATTCGGGACATTAATCACAATAAAGTGAAGCAAACACTGGTTCGTTCCATTCAGCAAATTTCAGAAGAGCTGGGTATCCAGCTAATAGCCGAGGGTATTGAAACCGAAGACGAGTACAAATACCTGCGCGACAGTGGCATTACCCTAATGCAAGGCTACTTCTTCCAGAAACCCATGCTGGAAGCCTTCCAGGACATTAATTTCCCGTAACCTGACATTTATGTCAGGTGAGATCCTGGTTCTGTGCGCCCTGTAACCTGACATTTATGTCAGGTGATATATCGCTCCTGACGTAAACGTCAGGCTACTTACGCGATGCCTGTAACTTCTGCAAATGGGCTTTAAAATCGTAAATGTCGCGGTCCAGCGCATTGGAACTTACGTAAAGGTCGTAACCAAGTAATTCCCGCATTTGTTCCATGCGCTTACCAAACACACCAATTAGCCCCTTATAAACAGTGCCATTAGGGCTAATGTAACTGTCCGGAATATCAAAATAAGGTGTATAATCCTCGCGCTCCGGTGCCTGATGCCGCAACGCCATAGTCAGCAACTGACGTTGTTCGAACAATAAGGCAGAAGCAAGCCGGGGCGAAATATCATCCAGCACTTCTTCAACCTGATACAACCGGAACCCCAGAAAGGGGGCGTCTTCAAGCTCCAGCACCCGGTTCACTCGGGGAACGTCGTAACGGATAATATTTTCCCAGCGAATCTGCCATTGTCCACGGCGGTGCAAATAACGAATGCCGTCTTCGGTTATCACCAGTGAAACCGGAGGCTCTATCACTTTACCAATGCCTAACAGCAAGAATATGCCGGACGTTGCGCCGAGCACCACAGTAACACCCACCGGAATATCGTCTCGCACCAGATGAAGGAAAACCAGTAGCGCAAACAACAATACCGCCAACCCACAAAAGGTTAATGCATTGCGCTTAGCCTGAGGACTGACATTAAATTGCATAGTTTCTCCTGTGTACAACCGATGATTCCTCGGATTACATAAACATCCGCTGCAATATCTGCCGGGTGAAATCCTTCTTAAGATAAAAGCCCCGTGGGCGCACTTCAATTATAGTACCTTCCGGGCCAATGGCCTCGGTCAGCGCCGAACCGTCTGCGGCTTTGGGGCGAATTTGCATGGCTTCCCCCTGACGTGCGGTAATACTCTCAACCTGGCCCAAAGCAATACGGTCCATATGCTCTTCCCAGTCGTTGCGCAGCAAGGCTTCTTCCTGTTCGCTAGGTATCCACAAAAACGCACTGCCAACTACCCGCTTGGCTAAAGGCACTTCGCGGCGGCCGTCAATGGGCAGCCACAACACCTGTTGTAATTTATTTCGTACGTTAGAAGTGGTCCATTGGACTCCCTGAATATTTACTAAAGGAGCGGTACAGACAAAAGTGGTTTCCAGCGGTTCACCGTCGGGCGTTACCGGCAGCGTTTTGAGTTCAACACCCAGCTCAGGGAAGTCCTGCGTGGGCTTAGAGCCCGCAGTGGCGCCCAGTTGCAGCTCCAGTAGTTGTCCTACCCAGCCTTTATCGCGGCGCAAATCTTTGGGTACCTTTAATTCGGTTTCAGCGGCCAGATCAGCAAATGTACGGCCGGCTAAAGCCGCCGCGCGCTGAAACAATTCATCAATGGACTGAGGGCGTTGTGGCTTGTCGGTCATGACTTAAATCTTCGTAAATAGTGAATCAGCATTTGCCCGCAACCGGGCTTTATGGAAGAATCCACTGTAACAGAGAATAATTGAGGATGCTCGCGTGATAGATGCAGAAGGGTTCCGGGCAAACGTAGGAATCGTCATCTGTAACGGGCATGGGCAGGTATTTTGGGCTCGTCGAATTAACCAGCAAAGCTGGCAATTTCCGCAAGGAGGAATTCACGAAGGCGAGACCCCTGAGCAGGCAATGTACCGCGAACTCTACGAAGAGGTCGGGTTAAAGCCGGAGCAGGTTGAAATTCTGTACACCAGCCGACAGTGGTTGCGTTATCGCTTGCCAAAGCGCTTAATTCGACGTGAACAGCGGCCCATGTGTGTTGGACAAAAGCAAAAGTGGTTTTTGTTACGGCTAAAATGTCGTGAAGAAGACGTAGATGTTTTACATTCAGGCCACCCTGAATTTGATGGCTGGCGCTGGGTCAGTTATTGGTACCCGGTGCGGCAGGTCGTATCCTTCAAGCGCGATGTATATCGTCGGGTGATGAAAGAGTTTGCCACGCAGGCGATGCCATTTCGAGCTTCGGGAGGGCGTCAGCACAGGCGCAAACGTTAAATATGATGTTGGTTACATTGCAAAGGATAGTCCAGGGCGTCAATAAAGCGCCTGATTTCAACATGGCATTAACTACCATGGTGAGTCAGGTGCGCGAAGCCTTAGAAACCGACAGTTGCAGTGTATTTTTGGCCGACAACGACCAGCGTCAGTTTGTTATGGCGGCCAGTGACGGCTTGCGTGCCGAAGACGGAAAACCCGTCCGGGTCGACTTTGGCGAAGGTATTATCAGTTTAGCGGCACAACGAGAAGAGCCGCTAAACATTGCCGATGCCAGTATGCATCCCGCCAACAAAAAACTCAGCGACACCAACGAGAATATTTATAAGGGCTTACTAGCCGCTCCTATTATCCACCGCCGCAAAGTGCTGGGTATAGTGGTGGTGCATCAAAGTGTGGCGCGCAGTTTTAGTCGTGAAGAAGAAGCTTTTATTGTTACTTTGGCAGCGCAGTTGGCGGCAGTTATAGCGCATGCCGATGCCAAAGGTTTGCTGGTTAGTGAACACTCCCCCTGGATACACAGCTTAAGGGGCTTGCCCGGTTCGCCCGGTGTGGCCGTGGGTGAGGCTTATGTGTCGCGACCAGAAGCGCGTATAGATGAAGTGACTCCACGACGTTCCGACAAACCCATTCACGAAATTCGCAAGTTCCGTCAGGCGGTTGCACGTACCCGAGCCGACTTAAAAGAACTGTCCAGGCGCATGGCGGGGCAGGTGCCGGATGATACGCTGGCAATTTTCGATGTGTACCAGGGCATGCTGGACGCGGCCAGTATGGGCGACGCCGTCGAAAACATGATTAAAGAAGGCTGGCGCGCGCAAACCGCATTAAAATACGTGGTCGAGCAGTTTGTTGCTCAGTTTGAGGCATTAGAAGACTCTTATCTGCAAGAACGCGCCACCGATGTGCGTGACATAGGTCAGCGGGTGCTGTTGCACTTACAAAACCGTCAGCGCAAACGCAAGCCCTTGCCGGACAACTTCATTTTGATAGCGGACGAAGTCACTGCTTCAATGTTGGCCGAGCTGCCGCGAGACCAAATTGCCGGTATCATTTCATTAAATGGTTCGAGTAACTCGCATGCCGCTATTATGGCGCGCAGCATGAACATTCCGGCGGTGCTGGGTGTCGACGACATCGAGCTGCACTTCTTCTCCGACCGCTTGCTGGCAGTAGATGGCTACACTGGCGAAATTTATGTGGACCCGCCAGCGCAAGTATTAACTCAGTTTCATCAGTTAGCCGAAGAAGAACAAGAACTGCGTGACATTGTTACCGAGCACAGTCATTTGCCTGCAGAAACGCAGGATGGTCAGCGCATAAGCCTGCACCTGAACCTTGGGCTGGATGTTACTCACGACTACCTGAAAACGCTGAACATCGATGGCGTGGGTCTGTATCGCTCAGAAATACCTTTCATGATGCGCGACCAATTGCCCACAGAAGACGAACAAACCGAAATGTATCAGGAAGTGCTGGATCAGTTTCCTGATCAGCCAGTGGTTATGCGTACTCTGGATGTTGGCGGAGACAAGCCGCTACCCTATTTTCCGTTAAAAGAAGACAACCCATTTCTGGGGTGGCGCGGTATAAGGTTAACTCTGGACCATCCGGAAATTTTCCTGATTCAAATTCGCGCTATGTTGCGAGCCAGTATTGGCAAAAGCAATTTGCGTATTTTGCTGCCCATGATAACCAGCACCAGCGAAGTTGACGAAGCGTCACGGCTTATCAAACAAGCGTATTTTGAGGTAGCCGAAGAGCAGGGCTGTGAAGTGGGTGTTAACCTGTTTCAGCCGCAGCTGGGCGTGATGATAGAAGTGCCCGCCGCTATTTATCAGTTGCCGGCTATGGCCAGCAAAGTCGACTTTTTCTCGGTCGGCAGTAATGACCTGACACAGTATTTGCTGGCGGTGGACAGGAATAACCGCCGCGTTGCCAGCCTTTATGACGCCTACCACCCGGCAGTATTAGCCAGCCTGGATGAAATCGCCCGGCGCTGCGAAGAAATTGGTAAGCCCGTTAGTGTCTGCGGCGAGTTAGCCGGTGATCCGGGCGGTGCTTTACTGCTGGTGGCTATGGGTTATCGACAGCTCAGTATGAACAGTTATAACGTCGACCGGGTGCGCTGGATACTGCGTAATGTGCGTTCCAGCACGTTAAACGTGATGCTGGCTAAAGCTTTGCAGGCACGTAACCCCGATCAAATTCGCAAAATGATTGCCGAGAAGATGGAAAGCATCGGACTCGGTGGTTTTGTCAGAGCAGGGAAATAAGCATGTTACTCACCACCTGGATTTGGTGTATTGGCGGCGGAGCAGTGGCGGGTTTATTAGCCGGCTTGCTAGGTATTGGCGGTGGTCTGGTTATTGTGCCACTACTCATTTATTTACTGCCTATTATTGGCGTGCCGCCGGAGCTGGTTGTCCCCAGCGCAATTGCCACCAGTCTGGCAACCATTTGCATGACCACAGCCAGTGCATCACGTGCGCATGCTAAACATGGTTTGATGGAGAAATTCTGGCTAATTAGGGTATTGCCGGGCTTGTCTGTTGGCGCAATGACGGGCGCTTTTCTGGTCACTGTTGTTGATCCGGACTGGTTAAAAATCATTTTCTCAATTGTGTTAATAGCCCTGGCTGCCCGCATGGTACTTCCGCAGAAAACTGGCGAACCATTAACTTCAGTTTCTAAACGGTTAGTGGCGCTGGGCAGTTATATTATCGGAACCATATCGGGCCTGGTTGGCATTGGCGGTGGTGCGCTGACCGTGCCATTTTTAAGCCGTATGCGCTTACCGGTGCGCCAGGCTATCGCCATTTCCTCGCTCGGCAGCTTTGTTATTGGTTGCAGCTCGGTCGTAATGTTCATTTTAAATGGCTGGTTGTCGGGTAGGGAAACCGGTGCTTTAGGTCTAATTAATGTGCCTGCCTGGTTAGGGATTTCCGTTGCATCGGTGCTATTCGCCCCACTGGGTGCTAAACTGGCGCACAAATTACCAGTTAAACAGTTACAGCGCGTTTTTGCGGCGTTTTTAATTCTGGTCGCCATACAACTTATTTTTAATTAACTATAAAGCAGGGAGTACAAGCAGTGCCGTCTAATGACTATTGGCAATTTCCCGCCATTGATCCTGTTCTTTTTCATATTTGGGGACCTTTGGACATTCGCTGGTATGGCCTTGCCTATATAGCGGCTTTTGCCTTCGCTTATTTTTGGGGCATGCGCCAGACCAAAACAGACCCTAACTGGAGCAAAGAAGAATTCAGCGATCTGATGTTCTGGGGTTTTATCGGCGTTATTCTCGGTGGTCGTATTGGTTATACCCTGTTCTATCACTTTGACTACTTTATCGATAACCCGTTGTACCTGTTCTACATTCACGAAGGCGGTATGTCATTCCACGGCGGCTTGCTGGGTGTTATTGCTGCTATGTATCTGTATGCCCGCAAAAAACAGCGCTCGTTTTTGCAAGTAGGCGACTTTGTTGCTCCGTTAGTGCCTATGGGGTTATTTTTCGGACGCATTGGTAACTTTATTAACGGCGAGCTTTGGGGGCGTGCGGCAGAAGTGCCCTGGGCTATGTATTTTCCCAGTGGCGGGCCGGTGCCACGCCATCCGTCACAGTTATACGAAGCTTTGTTAGAAGGCCTGCTGTTGTTCGCTGTTATTCTGTGGTTCCAGCGCAAACCCCGAGGCGTTGGTGCGGTTAGCGGGTTGTTTCTGTTAGGCTACGGCGTGGCTCGTTTCATAGTTGAGTTCTTCCGGGAGCCCGATGCACACTTAGGTTTATTATCACTCGGCATGTCCATGGGCCAATGGCTGACCCTGCCAATGATTATTCTGGGTATTATTCTCATGGTACGTGCAAAGCGCGCCGCTTAAAATGGGGGTCGCGGGAAGCGGCTGTTGGGTCACATGTTTCGCTTGAGCGTTAAGGGGCTCTATGCCAGAGACGCTGCAAGTTCATCCATGAACGCTTGACGAAGGCCATCCATGGCCTTCGACACTCTGGCATAGAGCCCCTCAACACTCGTAACGCTTACATGCGCCCCAACAGCCGTTTATCAGCCTTTAGCCCTTAAACGTCAGCGCTACACCGCAAATGGGTATTTAATAGGCTCGTGGCACTCGTAGCCGCTGACGGTGAAATCATCTTTGCTGACCCAGGTTTCAATATCTTCAAGAGACTTAATTTCTGGATTTATGTGCAACTTAGGCGACGGGAAAGGTTCGCGCTTCAGCTGTACATCACGCATGAGTTCCAGCTGGTTCTCATAAATGTGAGCGTTCACTATCTTGTGGTAGGCCTTGCCCGGCTTGTGACCAGTAATTTGTGCCACCAAAGCTAAAAGAGCAAAGCACTGAATTTGGTTAAAGTTGAGTCCCAGTGGCACGTCACAGCTGCGTTGGTAAGAGGTTAGGTAAAGCGTGTCGCCTAACAGCGAAAAGTTGTGGGTATGCATGCACGGACGCAAACAACCCAGTTCAAATTCACCAGGGTTATAGAAAGTAACAATTTCCCCACGGTCATCAATGCCTTTCGACAGGTTATTAATGACCTTTTCCAGCTGGTCTAAGTGGCTGCCATCCGGCTTTTGCCATGAGCGCCCCTGCACACCGTAAACGCGGCCCATGTCGTCTTCGCCTTTGCGATTCGCATTATTCAGCCATGCCTGGTTTTCGTTGGCATTGGCGTCCCAGGTTTTGCAGCCAATATCGCGGAATTGAGCGGCGCTATCGTAGCCACGTAAATAGCCTAAAAGTTCAGCAATAGCCGACTTGTAATAGCTTTTCCGGGTAGTAATTAGCGGGAATTGGTTGTTGGCAACGTCGTACTCTAAGTCGGCGTTTATAACCGTTAGACAATTAATGCCTGTACGTTCATTTTTAACCCAGACCCCTTCGTCGACAATGCGTTGACACAGTTGTAAGTATTGCTTCATTTTTTAAATAAATTGTGTTGTGCGTAATGTTTTATATCGTACCTGATGCAATAGCATCAGGCTACTGTGTGCGCTAGAATAAAAGCATTCAACAATGGCCGGGAGCCTGAATCTATGACGTTAAAAGTCACCCTGTGCGATGATTCCAAAATGGCGCGTAAGCAGCTACTACGCACGCTGCCAGATGACTGGGATGCAGAGGTTCACCAGGCGGAGCACGGAGAGCAGGCGCTGACGTGCGTGCGCGAAGGTCGCGCCGAAGTACTGTTTCTGGACTTAAACATGCCGGTAAAAGACGGCTACGAAACTCTGCAGGCTATAAAAGAAGAGCAACTAGAGACTCTGGTTATTGTCGTGTCCGGTGACATTCAGCCCGAGGCTCAAAAGCGTGTGCAGGCGCTGGGGGCTATGGCTTTTGTGAAAAAGCCCATGAAGCCAGAAGACATACAAACTCTGTTGCAGCAATTTGGTTTGTACCAACCGGCCGCGGGTCAGCTTAAACTGGCCGATGAAACACCACAGGCTCCGGCGAATCCGCTGGATGTTTACCGGGAAGTATCGAACGTTGCCATGGGGCAAGCAGGTGATCACTTAGCCCGGGTGCTGGATACCTTTATTGAACTGCCTGTACCTAATGTCAATTTTATCGCCCCTTCCGAGCTGCACATGGCCATAGAGTCTATCGACACCAACAAGCAGGTGGCCGCGGTAAGTCAGGGGTTTTCCGGCAGCGGTATTCTTGGCGAAGCGCTAACGCTGTTTAATGACGCCTCTATTGACGATATTGGCAAGTTGCTGGGCGCCAAGCTTGGTGAAAGCGGCTCAATTAAGCAGCAACGCATAGAGTCATTAATGGATGTCGCCTCCATTTTGTCCTCGGCGTGTTTAAACGGCTTAGGCCAGCAACTGCATGTGGAATTTGCGGCGTCGCAGCCGGTGCTGTTAGGCGAACATCAGTCAATGCGGGAATTAATTAAACATGGCGAACATCGCTGGCAGAAAATTCTGGCAATAGAAATAGGTTATCAGTTACCGGAGCACAAACTGGCTTTCGACTTACTGCTGTTATTTCCGGCCGACGCGGTTAAAATTCTTGACCAGCAGCTGGCTCATTGGCTTCAGGGAGACGACGAATGATAGACGATATGGACGAACTGCACAGTAAACTGAGCATTCTGGGCGCCATTGATGTCGGTATTGTGGTTATTGATAACGACAACAACATTCAGATGTGGAACGAGTTTATGCAGAATCACAGTGGCCTGCGGCCTAGTGAAGTACGCGATAAAAACTTATTTCGCTGCTGTCCGGGTATCGAAGAGGCTTGGTTTCAGCGTAAAATTGACCGGGTGCGGCAGTTAAATTCGCGGGTGTTTATTACCTGGCAACAACGTCCTTACGTCTTTCGTTTTCGCCACAGCCGCCCAATAAGCGGGCAGAGTGAATGGATGTACCAGAATGTCACCTTAATTCCGCTGAAGAACCCGCGTGGTGAAGTGCACCAGGTGGGCATTATTATTTACGATGTGAGTGAACAACCCAGCCATGAGTGAAGAAGTACCTGATCAACGTTTTGGCGGCGTAAGCCGTGTATACGGACAAGCGTCGTTAACGCAGTTTCAGCAGTTACATATTGTGGTCGCCGGGCTTGGCGGCGTTGGCTCATGGGCGGTGGAAGCTCTGGCGCGTACAGGTATTGGTAAGCTAACGCTAATCGACCTGGACGATGTGTGTGTCACTAACATTAACCGACAGCTACCGGCTACCGATGACACCATAGGCCAGCTTAAGAGCGAAGTACTGGCGCAGCGGGTGAAAAGCATTAACCCTAACTGCGAAGTGCGGGTAATTGACGACTATTTGCTGCCGGAAAACTTTGAAGAGTACTTAACCGGCGCCGATGCCGTGCTCGATGCCATAGACAGCGTTAATACTAAGTCTGCTTTGGTGGCCTGGTGCAAGCGTCGCAAGTTACGCATAGTGGTGTGCGGCGGAGCGGGTGGGCAGATAGACCCTGGTATGATCCGCGTCGGTGACCTTGCCAAAGCCAAACAAGACCCGTTGTTGGCTAAGGTGCGCTCACAACTGCGCCGCGACTACGGCTTTTCCAAGAACCCCAAACGTAAATGGGGCGTTGACTGTGTCTATTCCGAAGAGCAGTTGCGCTATCCAATAATTTCCGGTGAACACGAAGGCGAAGTCACGCTGCAAAAACCGGGCTCCGGCACCATGCGCATGGACTGCAGCTCCGGCTTTGGCGCCGCCATGGTAGTCACCTGCAGCTTCGCCATGCAAGCCACCGCTACATTATTGAAGCGATTGACATCCAAAAAATAATCTTTTGCGTGATATAGGTTGCAAAAATAGATTTTTTTGTCTATTTTGAGTGTAATATCACTCAATTTTAAGTGTGTGCTGTACATTATTATAACTATGTCCGAAGGCGGGTTAGCAAGTATTCCAAGAAAGTTGAAACTCTGGGGGCTGCTATGAGCAAAAATAACCGGCTTAGCGGCGAAGAGCGAGAAGCTCTTATTGAGCGCATTGCGCTACAGCTATTACAGGGTGAAATAAGCCAGGGACAAGCGTTGCAGGAGTTCAGAAAAAAAATTACTGCAATGAATCAAAGCGACTATGCCGAGCTCACGAAAACTTCCCGAAAGACCGTTTCGGAAGTGGAAAATGACTTGGGTAATTATTCTAGTGATGTCATTAATAGACTGTTTAAGCCTTTTGGACTAAAAGTTGGCCTGGTTCCGGCATCCGCTCGGTTAAAGCGCCGTACATTGAAGGTATCGTGAGCGCGCCCGACAGTTATGGGAGCTACTGCGGAGGTGTGCAGCGCCAAGGATGGCGCTGCCCAAGCCCTACAGGGATGTATTCACGGGCGTCCTCCGCAGTAGTTCCTATAACCTCAGCGCTCTCTCACGCCTCAATAACCCGCAGCTTCAAGGTTTTGGCTACCTGGTACAGGCCGTTGCTGCGCGAGGGGCTGAGCGCGTTGTCCAGGCCTTCGGCGCGGTAAAAGGCGTCAATGTCAAAGGCCGCTATTTCCGCTACCGGGCAGCCATCCAGCCGTTGTTGCAAAAACGCCAACAAGCCGCGCACTATGCGTGACTCCGAGTCAAAACGAATTACTACGGCCTCCACATCAGAAGTATCCAGCCACAGCCACACCCGAGCCTCGCAGCCACCCACCAGATGATCGTCATCACGACATTCCGACGGGTATTCTGGTAGACTTTTAGCTTGTTGAACTAAGTGACGAAAAAGCTGTTCCCAGCTGGCCATGTAAACTCTCCCTTACGGCAATAGAGTTTTATTCTCCCATAACTTGTGAGATCGACGCCAGTCTAGGATAATGGCAACATAATAAATACCAACATTCAGAACATTCCAGAAAAAGGAAGACAACATGAAGATACTTGTCGCGGTTAAGCGCGTCATTGACTACAACGTCAAGGTGCGCGTTAAACCAGATCAGTCCGATGTCGATTTGGCAAACGTCAAAATGGCACTTAACCCATTCTGTGAAATTGCGGTAGAAGAAGCCGTACGCCTGAAAGAAGCAGGCACAGCAGACGAAGTGGTTGTCGTTTCTATTGGCCCTAAAGCGGTTCAAGAACAACTTCGCACCGCCTTAGCACTAGGTGCAGACCGTGCTATTCAGGTTGAAACCGACGACATGCCTGACTCTTTATCTGCCGCCAAAATCTTAAAAGGCGTAGTAGAGAAAGAAGGCCCCGACATGGTTATTCTGGGCAAACAGTCTATCGACTCAGACAACAACCAGACCGGCCAGATGCTGGGTGCTTTAACCGGTATGCCACAGGGCACTTTCGCGTCTAAAGTGGAAGTGGGCGACGGTTTTGTTAACGTCACTCGTGAAATCGATGGCGGACTGCAAACCGTTAAGCTGACTCTGCCAGCGGTTGTCACCACCGACCTGCGCCTGAACGAGCCGCGTTATGCATCGTTGCCAAACATTATGAAAGCCAAGCGTAAGCCGCTGGAAACCACAACTCCGGACGAACTGGGTGTGGAAGTTAAGCGCACTATTAAGCTACTGAAAGTTGAAACGCCTGCGGAACGTAGTGCCGGCGTGAAAGTCGCTGACGTAGATGAGCTGGTCGACAAACTGAAAAACGAGGCGAAAGTATTATGAGCATCTTAGTGGTAGCAGAACACGACAATAACGCGGTTGATCCATCAACCCTGAAAACGTTAGCCGCTGCACAGAAAATCGGTGGCGACATCGAGGTACTGGTTGCCGGCAAAGGGTGCTCAACCGTTGCTGAAAACGTAGCAAAAGCCGACGGCGTGAAAAAAGTCATGCTGGCAGACAATGAAGCTTACGAGCATCAGTTGGCGGAAAACATTAGCGAATTGGTAGCCGACTTAGGTAAAAACTACAGCCACATTCTGGCTCCGGCCACAACTACCGGCAAAAACTTCATGCCGCGCGTTGCTGCATTATTAGACGTAGCGCAGGTGTCTGACATTATCTCGGTAGAAAGCGACGACACCTTTAAGCGTCCTATCTATGCGGGTAACGCCATTGCCACCGTGCAGTCAGAAGACAAAATCAAAGTCATTACCGTTCGTGCAACAGCGTTCGATGCTGTCGCAGAAGAAGGCGGTAGCGGCGAAGTTGAAAGCATCGATTCTGTTTTTAACAACGACAAATCGGAGTTTGTTGAAGAGCAACTGGCAGAATCAGAACGTCCTGACCTGACTTCAGCAGAAATCGTTATTTCTGGTGGTCGTGGTATGCAGAACGGCGAAAACTTCCACTTGCTGGAAGACGTCGCCGACAAACTGGGCGCTGCCGTAGGTGCATCACGCGCTGCAGTAGACGCCGGTTTCGTACCTAACGACATGCAGGTTGGTCAAACCGGTAAAATTGTTGCACCGCAGCTTTATATTGCGGTAGGCATTAGTGGTGCTATCCAGCACTTAGCCGGTATGAAAGACTCTAAAGTCATTGTTGCCATAAACAAAGACGAAGAAGCACCTATCTTTCAGGTCGCAGACTACGGGTTAGTTGCCGACTTATTCGATGTACTACCGGAATTAAACAGCAAAATCTAACGCCTATAGAGCTGTTAAAACCGCTACTGACGCGCAGTTTTAGCCGTCAGTAGCGACATTTCCCCGCACTTTTTCTAACAACTTGTTATATTTTCGTGTTCATATACTTGCATATTTTTAACTCATCGGACATGATTCAGACATAACCGCCAAACAAGTTAAAAAGATTAGGTGGCTCACAATGAAAAGAAGAACAACTATGCTAAAAAAACTTCCTCTGGCTACGGCCATTGCACTGAGCTTTGCAGCATCAGGCCAGGCAGCTGACTTTGAAGTCGGCGATTATGAAATTAAATTCGATTCTATTCTGTCTTACGGCGCAGCGTGGCGTATGGAAGATCAGGCTAACCATCTGATTCATCCGGGTAACATGGCTGGCGGAACGGCAGGTTCTAGTGTCGGCGACGACGGTAACCTTAACTTCGATAAGGGTGACTTAGTCTCGTCGGTATTCAAAGGCGTACACGATTTAAGCATTGATGGCGGCAGTCATGGTGCCTTTATTCGTTTCAACTATTGGTACGATCATGTGGTTTCAGAAGAAAATATGCCGCATGGTCACGCGGGTAACAATTATTATTCTGATACCAAATTAAATGACGATATCTTTGACGATTACTCACAAGGTAAAGGTGTCGAACTATTGGATGCCTTCGTTTACGCTAACTTTGACTTAGGTGGCATGCCAACTAACGTTCGTTTGGGCCGCCAGGTATTAAGCTGGGGTGAAAGCTCTTTTATTTTTAACGGCATTAACGACATTAACCCGTTAGACGTTAACGCAGCCCGTCGTCCGGGTGCGGAAATTAAAGAAGCCCTGCTGCCAGTTGGTATGTTCAGCACCAGTATTGGTTTAACCAACTCACTCAACTTAGAAGCGTTTTACCAGTACGAGTGGGATAACACCAAACTCGATGGTTGTGGTACGTATTTCTCAAGCGTTGATATTATTGGTGGTCCGGGTTGCGGCAAGGTTACGCTTAACCCGCAATTAGTTCCGGGTGACCCTAATAGTTACCTAAGTGACTTTGAATCGGTACAAGCAGGTGCTTATATTGGTAGTAACCCAGTTTTAGAAGCCTCTGACAGCGGCCAGTGGGGGGCAAACCTGCGTTATTATTCGTTAGATCTTGGCGCTGAATTTGGCGTTTATTATCTTAACCTGCATAACAATACGCCTATTATTTCGGCTTATAACTGGACAGAAGATCCTCGAGCGAGCCAGGAAGGCGTATCGCCTCTTGATCTTGGTTTTACCTGGTCTTCTCCTAATGGCTACCCTATTGATGGCCCCCGGTTAGTACTCGAGTACCCAGAAGACACCGAAGTGTATGGCTTTAGTTTTAGTACTAACTTAGGCCTATGGTCAGTTTCCGGTGAATACAGTTACCGTGATGGTGTGCCTGTGCAAATTAACACCACCGAAATTTTAACGACTGGTCTGCGTCCAAATGTGCCAAGTACCTTTTCAAACCGCTTTAATAACACCCCGTTTGGCGGTAATGGTTTAGCTCATGGTTATGACCGTTTAGACGTTAGTCAAACCCAGTTAAGCTTTGTGCGTTTTGTTGACCGCTTGTGGGGCTCTGATCGCATGACTTTCGTGGGTGAAGTAGCGATGAATAACGTTCACGACATGCCGGGATTACAAGAGCAACGTTATGGTCGTCTGCCATTGTATGGTAAGTGTTTAACTCAGGCTGATATGAACCCGCTTATTGGGGCAGCCGAGCAGGCTGGCCGTGGTGATGTTGCACAACAATTCCAAAGCCGAGTCGGTAATTGCGAGGGTTTTGCTACATCTACTGCCTGGGGTTACCGCACTCGCTTCCAGTTTGAATATTCAAACGTTTGGCAGGGCTGGGGTTTAAACCCAACTATTCAGTTTAACCATGACGTAAACGGCTACTCAACTAACAGTAACTTTATTGAAGGTCGTAAGTCATTAGGTTTGAATTTGGTAGCCGACTACCTGTCAACCTACAAGGTTAGCTTAGGTTACACCATGTATTCTGATGAAGAACTCGATCCGCTTTCTGACCGCGATTATGCGTCAGTCAGCTTCTCATACGCGTTCTAATACATTGATTCACACCGTGAATCACGATAAAACCGTCTCTACTGAGGCGGTTTTTTTATTATGTAGCCTGACATTTATGTCAGGAACAATATCTCACCTGACATAAATGTCAGGCTACATCACGGCAGGTTACATTTTCCGGGAGAACAACAATGAAAAAATGGATAATAACAGCGGCGGCGCTGATGCTTTCAGGTACAGCCGCAGCCCAGGAAAAACTCCAGTTAGAAGACATCTTCACGCTGGAATACGCATCATCACCAACTATTCATCCCAGCGGCGAATGGACAGTATTTGTTCGTCAGTCTATGGACATAAACAACGATCGCAAAGTGGGGCGTTTATGGGCCAGCCTGCCAGACGGTGATATTCGCCCGTTAACCGGCAGTCAGGGCAGTGAAAGCCAGCCGGTCTGGTCACCCAGTGGCGACCGCCTGGCGTACGTATCAACCGAAACCGGCTCCCCGCAAGTGCATATTTACTGGGTCGATTCCGGTGACAGCGCAGCAGTTACTCAGCTAACACAAGCGCCGTCTGGCTTAAGCTGGTCACCCGACGGCAGCCAAATTGCGTTTTCCATGTTTACACCTAAATCGCAACCGGCACCGGTCAGCTTACCGGGCAAACCCGAAGGTGCCGACTGGACTGCTGCGCCTAAGTATATCGACAAAGGCAACTACCGTTATGACGGCGGTGGTTATGCCAAAGACGGACACCAGCAAATCTATGTTATTCCGGCGACCGGTGGCTCTCCGCGTCAGCTAACAGACGAAGAATTTAATCACGGTGGGCAACTCTCGTGGTCGCCGGACAGTAAGCATATTTTCTTTTCGGCAAACCGCCGTGATGACGCATTCCGTCAGCCAGTTAACAGTGAAATTTACCGCTTAACTCTAAGTACCAAAGAAATTACCGCAATGACAGAGCGTGACGGCCCCGACGGTTCGCCAAAAGTCTCTCCAAACGGCGAGAAAATTGCTTTTACCGGTTATGACGACACCAAAATGAGCTTTCAGGCGGCTAATTTGTACGTAATGGACTTAGACGGTTCCGATGTCGAACTGCTGACAGGAGACTTAGACCGCAGTGTTACCGGGTTTGAATGGGACCGCGACAGCGAAGGTGTTTACTTTACCTACGACAACAATGGGGTCGGACAGCTGGCGCGCACCGACTTAGACGGAGATCATACCCAACTGACCAACAGAGTCGGCGGTCTGTCTTATGCCCGGCCATATGGCGGAGGTGACTTCAGCGTAGCCAAAAACGACCGCATAGCGTTCACCATCTCCAACCCAATGCGTCCGGCGGAGCTGGCACGGTGGGACGACGGAGATGTACAGCAGCTCACCCGGTTAAACGAGGACGCGCTGGCGCACAAGCAGTTAGCTAAAGTAGAAGAAATTAACTATAAATCGAGTGTTGACGGCCTCGACCTGCAGGGCTGGATAGCCTATCCACCGGGTTTCGATAAAGACAAAGATTATCCGCTAATGCTGGAAATCCACGGTGGTCCGCACACTAACTATGGTCCGCGCTTTGCGGCTGAAATTCAGTTATTTGCTGCGGCCGGCTACGTGGTGCTTTATACCAACCCGCGGGGCAGTACCAGTTATGGTTCGGACTTTGCCAATGAAATTCACCACAACTACCCCAGCCACGACTACAACGACTTAATGGACGGCGTAGACGCAGTTATTAACAAAGGCTTTATCGATAAAGACGAGCTTTACGTTACCGGTGGTAGTGGCGGCGGCGTGCTAACCGCCTGGATAGTCGGCCATACCGACCGCTTTAAAGCGGCGGTTGTGGCTAAGCCGGTTATTAACTGGTACAGCTTTGTGCTTACCGCCGATATGTACAACTTTTTCTATCAGTACTGGTTCCCCGGTCTGCCATGGGAGAATATGGAACATTACATGAAGTATTCGCCTATCAGCTATGTCGGCAATGTGACTACGCCAACCATGCTGCTGACCGGTGAAAACGACTACCGCACGCCTATGTCAGAAACCGAGCAGTACTATCAGGCACTGAAATTGAAAGGTGTGGACACCGCTATGGTTCGCATTCAGGACTCAGGCCATGGTATTTACGCGCGGCCCAGTAACCTGATGAACAAAGTAGCTTATATTCTGCATTGGTTTGAAAAGTACAAAGGAAAGACAAAGTAGCCTGACATTCATGTCTGGTGGGATGCCGTTCCTGACGTAAACGCCAGGCTTGCGCGTCTGACAACATTATTCAGAAAAAACGACTACCGGAGGCTCATTGCAGATTTTTCTGCAGTGAGTCTTTTCACATTCAGTTAATTGCGTCAGTAGTCAAAACCGTGTTTAATACGCACATATTTTGCCATATCCTTTCTACGTATACACAGCTTTAAAGCGTATTCGAAGACACTCACTTATAAACAAAAAGCATTGCATGAATTACAAAACCTTTTTGATTAATTTAGATCGTTCTAAACAGCGGCTGGCCGACGCCAAAACACAGCTTGATGCTTTAAATATTCCATTTGAACGTGTCAGTGCCGCTGATGGAAGTAAACTGACGGAATCTGAGCGAGCCTGCTTTGATAAATCAACGGCTCAGCAGCGTTATCATTATGATCTGACATGGGGCGAAGTCGGTTGTTATTTAAGCCATATTCGCTGTTGGCAGAAAATTGTCGATGAGAAGCTCGATTACGCCGTCATTTTGGAAGATGATCTGCATCTGAATGAGGATTTCGTTAAAATCCATGGCGTTTTGGAACAACTGGAATACCCCTGGTCATTTATTAAACTAGGCAATCCATTTAAGTCTCGTCAGGAAACCCCCTTGGAAAAGCAGGATGGATTTAGTCTGGTGAGTTATGACAAAGCGCCATCCGGAACGTGCGCCCAAGTGGTCAGCTATGAAGCCGCCAAACGTTTGCTGGCTGCAAGATCGAGTTTCTTCCGTCCTGTCGATGTGGATTTACAATGGCAGTGGGAAGTACCGATTAAAGTGCTGGGACTCACTCCTTATGTAGCAGGGCATAATTTGAGTTTCTTAAGCGAAATTCAGCAAATTGAGCAACGAAAAGATAAACAGAAAAGGCGTTTGGTAAAAATAAAGGAAATGTTACGCTTTAAATGGCAACAGCGTAGGAGCCGGACATAAGCATGAAAATTGTTACTGTAATTCCCACCCTGACCAGCGGCGGGGCTGAGAAAGTTTGCTTACGCTTACATCAGTTAATGTTAGATAATGATATAGAAAGTCATTTGGTGGTGTTATCTCAGCAAGCTCACTACCGTACAGATGACTTTCCGAATCTACATTTTTTACCGTTGGATACACCGAAGAATATCGATTTCTTTTTTAAAAGACGGCTCGCTACAAAACTACTGCAACAGGTTTTTGACGATATTGAAGCTGAAGGCTCTATTGACGCGGTTTTCTCACACTTGGATGAATCACATTTAATTGTGGCGCAATTACAGACTTCTGCTAAACGCCACTATGTTGTTCATACATCGGTAGTCGAAGAATTGCTGGCTAGTCGGCGTGGGATACTAAAACACCGCCGTTTATTACGAAAAAAGAAGGTACTCAATGGTCGTTCAATTATAGCCGTATCACAAGGGCTGGCTGACGAAATTCGTGAGTTAGACTGGTTGAAACCAAGTCAAATTACTACAATTCTTAATCCGCTTGATGCAGAACAAGTTGAGCGCGAATCCAGGGAGCCGGAGCAGGTGACGGTTGATAGTGACTATATTTTACACATAGGCCGCTTTGCTCGCGCTAAACGCCATGACGTATTATTTGACGCTTTTGCAATATTACGAAAAAGTCACCCCAATCTGAAACTGGTATTATTAACCCGAATATCAAAAAAGCTCAAAAAGCAATTAAAATTACGAGATTTAAACCATTGTGTGATAACGCCTGGATTAGTCCAAAATCCGTACCCATGGATACGCCATGCACGCTTGCTAGCGTTAAGTTCTGACTTTGAAGGTTTTCCTAATGTGCTTAATGAAGCATTAATGTGTGAGACACCCTTTGTATCTACTGACTGTCCGCATGGGCCCAAAGAAATTGTGGCTAACTTTCATCCGGAATGGCTAGTGCCTCGTAACAATCCTCAGCTACTTGCCGAAAAAATTGATGAGCTGCTTAGAGACAGGCAAAAAGTTGATTTAAATGCCTGGCCGCTACGTAAAGAAGTGGAGCCAACGCGAGTCCTTGAGCACTATATTGCAGCAGCAAAGGCAGCAGGGACTGGTGTATGAAAATAGTACATGCCATTTTGACACACAGCTTTGCGGGTAGTGAACGGCATGCGGTAGAACTGGCTAATCTGCAGGCGGAAGCCGGGCACGATGTCAGTATGATTTTGCATTGCCGGGGCACTGAGCAACGCGATAACGCCATTATCCAGCATATTAATAAAAACGTTACTATTCATGTAGTAAGTGGTTGGCGTGGACTGGCACGCTGGCGCTGCCGTAGACTCATTAAAACAATAAATCCAGACGTTGCACATGCGCATTTGAGTGCTGCCTGTAAAGCTTTGAAAGGGTTGAAAGGTCAGTGTTTACGAGTTGCGACGTTACATATTTACTATAAGCCTCAACAACATAAACACTTGGATGCGTTAATCGCTATTGCGCCGTGGCAACTTGATGCGATTCCGGCTGCTTTACGACAGAATTGCACACAGATAGATAATTGGAGCAAGCCCCTGGCGGCTAGCGGCGATGCACGCCAGCGGCTACGCAAGCAATATGACATAGCTGATGATGCGATAGTTTTTGGTGCGCTAGGCCGTGTTGTCGCCAGTAAAGGACACGAAACGCTAGTTGATGCTTTTAACTTAGCTGAGGTGCCTAATAGCCGTCTGGTAATTGTTGGTGATGGAAAAAACTGGCAGTCTATTAGAGATAAAGCTGACGATAGTATTGTTATGCCGGGGTTTTCTCAACAGCCGCAGGACTGGCTGGCGTGTTTTGATGTCTTTGTGAGTGCAGCCAACAGCGAACCTTTCGGATTGGTTTTCCTTGAGGCAATGCATGCTGAGCTTCCGGTTGTCGCAACCGCTTCAGAGGGCGGAAAGTATTTACAATCATATTTCGGCTATCCGTTAAGTGAAATTGGTAACGCGCAACAACTGGCAACTCAAATGCGTCAGGCGGCTGAGAACTCTTCTCCGGTAAGCTATGATATGAGTAATTTCGAACCGCAGGCTAAATGTGCAGAAGTTATTAGCTTTTATCAGCAGCAGTTGAAGCGGTTAGTACAACATCGGTAAGTTAGTTAGAATAAATAACACCAGTTATCAAGCGGACGGCTATGTCACAAATTTTAGTTACCGGAGGTGCCGGTTACATTGGGTCACACACTGTAGTTGAGTTAATCATTGCGGGACACGAGGTGGTCGTTCTGGATAACTTAGTTAACAGCTCTGAGCAGAGTCTGAGGCAAGTGCAGGAAATTACGGGCAAGCCGCTGACCTTTATTCAGGGCGATGTGCGCGATACCGTTAAAGTAGCGGAAATTTTAGCAACTCACGACATCGACAGCGTTATCCATTTTGCCGGACTAAAAGCCGTAGCCGAGAGCGTGAACAAGCCTCTGGAGTACTACGATACGAATGTAAACGGAACTTTGTCTTTATGTTCGGCGATGCATAAGTCTGGAGTGAAAAGCATCATTTTTAGTTCATCAGCAACGGTTTATGGCGCTGAAGCGCCTGTGCCTTATGTTGAATCTATGCCGCGAGGCAGTACGTCCAACCCTTATGGGGAGAGCAAAGCCATAGTGGAGCGTATACTCACCGACTTAGCTCATGCAAACCCGGACTGGTCGGTCAGCTTACTTCGCTATTTTAATCCTATTGGCGCGCACCCCAGCGGACTTATTGGTGAAGACCCAAAAGGTATTCCTAATAATTTGTTGCCCTTTATCACACAGGTAGCCATAGGGCGAAGAGACAAGTTATCCATTTTTGGAAACGACTACCCGACCGAGGATGGTACCTGCGAGCGTGATTATCTTCATGTAGTCGATTTAGCTAAAGGCCACCAGGTGGCTGCTGAGAAATGTGCGCAGCACTCGGGAGTACATACCTACAATTTAGGAACCGGTCAGCCAGTGTCGGTGCTGAACATGGTTAAGGCCTTCGAGAAGGCGAATAATGTGTCAGTACCTTTTACCTTTGAAACGAGAAGACAGGGTGACTTAGCGGCATTCTGGGCAGATACCGCGAAAATTCAGCAAGAACTAAACTGGACGGCACAACACAGCCTGGAAGATATGGTGAGAGACGCGTGGCGGTGGCAACGCCAAAACCCTAATGGTTATGAAACGTAATTAATTGTAGCCTGACACAAAACAAAGGAATAGGACCATGCCCTGGAGCACTCTTTTAGCCGAAGAAAAGCAGAAGCCTTATTTTCAGCAACTGTGGCAGCGCGTAGAGCAGGCGCGGCAGGAAACCGTAGTGTATCCGCCCAAAGAAGACGTCTTCAACGCACTTAAGCTCACCGACCCGGAAAACATTAAAGTGGTTATTCTGGGGCAGGACCCATACCACGGCCCCGGTCAGGCGCATGGTTTAAGTTTTTCGGTACCCGAAGGCGTCAAGTTTCCGCCGTCGCTGCGCAACATGTTTAAAGCCATAGCCATAGATTACCCCGATACGGTATTGCCACAGCATGGTGATTTAACCAGCTGGGCCGAGCAGGGTGTGTTGTTGCTGAATACGGTACTTACGGTAGAGCAGGGTAATGCGCACAGTCACGCCAGTTGGGGCTGGGAAACCTTCACCGATACCGTTATCAGCAAAGTGTCGGACGCAACCGATCATGTGGTGTTTTTGCTCTGGGGCTCGCACGCGCAGAAGAAAGTACCGCTTATTGACGGCAACAAACATTGCATTCTGACCGCACCTCACCCATCGCCGTTATCAGCGCATCGCGGGTTCTTCGACGCCAACCATTTCCGCAAAACCAACGATTATTTACAGCAACACGGCCGCCAGCCCATTCGGTGGGTGTAGTTCACGTAAAATTAAACAAACCGCTGCAGCAGCTTGGCGACCATGGGGTGTTCGAACGGGCGCTTCAGGGTTATGGCGTAAAAATGCTCGAATACATTGGGCAAGGTTAAGTAGCGCTTCAACTGCCCGCTGGTCAGCTCGTCCCGCACCACAACGTCGGGAATGACCGCCAGCGCGCCGGTATCCCTGGCTAACAGTCGCAGCATCGCCATATCGTCGGCCTCGGCCAGCACTCGCGGTTGCCAGTTGTATTCCGCACTGAGCATATCGAAGGCCGCACGCAACGGCATATTCTCCGGCGGCAACACCCAGTTATTTTCGCGCAACGCCGCATCGGTTAACTGTTCTATGTCGCGCCCCGGTGGCCCAATAACAGACACCGGCTGCCGCGCCAGCAAGCGGCTTTGCCACAACTGCTTATCGCTGCCGCGCACACTGGTATTGGCCAGCGCAATATCAATTTGATGATCCGCCAGCTCATTAAATAACTGGTCCGGCGTCATCGAATGCAGCCGGTACTGAACGTCCTGCTGATGCACCAGCTCGTGAATAAAAGCTTCCACAAAGTTACGCGACATAGTCGAGGCATGACCAATGCGCACAACCAAATCACTGCCGTCCATGCCTTGCTTTAGCTGGTTAACCAGGTTCTCACCCTCGTGGAAAATACGGTCGGCATACTGGCGTGCAATGTACCCGGCCTGAGTCAGCACTAACTTACGCCCTGTGCGCTCAAACAGTGGGGTACCCAGCCACTCTTCCAATTGTTTTATTTGCGCCGACAACGCCGACTGCGACACATGAAGCTTCTGCGCGGTTTGGGTTAAATGCCCGTTTTCTGCCACGTGCCAAAAATAATAAAGGTGTTTATAATTCATCGGGCTTACCAACCGTTCACTTAAAACGAATGAAATTATAGTTTATATCTATTTTACTTAACATCAAGCCAGCCTCCATAATTACTCCAAATAAGACACACGAGGCGCATTCATGGCAGAATGGTTGACACTATCGGGCATACGACCGGTTTTACTGGTGCTGGTTGCAGTATTAGCGTGGGTCGTTACGCGCTACGCCTTCAGAAATTTCCGGCTGGATCCGCGCCGCCGCTCATTCGTCACCAAGCTGGTTGGCTGCCTTACAGCGGTCTTCATTCTTATTGTCAGCAATAACCTTATTGTCTTTTTCGCCGCCTGGATGGCAATAAGCCTGCAGTTGCACAGCCTGCTTATGTTCTACCCTGAACGCGACCGCGCCGTACTGGCTGCGCACAAAAAATTCATTCTGGCACGCTGCTCCGAAACCTTTCTGGGCACGGCGTTTATTATTATGTACTTAACCACCGGCAGTCTGCAGCTGGACACGGTTTTGCAGCAGTTCGGCACTGCCCCCACGCACCTTTCTCAGCACATTGCCGCGTTGTGTCTGGTTATGGCGGCTCTCATTAAATGCGCCCAGCTACCCTTGCACGGCTGGCTCATTCAGGTGGTTGAAGCACCAACCCCGGTTTCTGCTTTACTGCATGCCGGCATTATTAACCTGGGCGGTTTTTTGCTGCTGGCAACCGTACCACTATGGAGTAACAGCGCGCCGGCCGTATGGCTGCTGTGTCTGGTGTCGGCGGCGTCGTGCTGCTTTGCCGCCCTTATTATGGCCACCCGCATTAGCATAAAAGTGCGTTTAGCCTGGTCTACCAGCGCGCAAATGGGGCTTATGCTGCTGGAAATTGGTCTGGGTTATTATGACTTAGCCCTACTGCACCTGGTGGCGCACTCAGTGTATAAAGCCCATGCGTTTTTGTCGGTAAGCGAGGTCGCAATAATAAAGCAGCCTCAGGCCCGGTCGTTGTGGCGTATTGGTGTTGTCTTTATAGCGTTTCAGGGAATTATTGCCGCCGCCTGCTGGTGGTTTCTCGGTAACCCTAAATGGCTTCCGTCGGCGTTACTCGCCATGGCGCTAACTACCTTATGGATGAACCTGCATCAGAAGCTGCTGCGAATTGCGGTGTCGGCGTTAACTGTCGTAGTTTACCTTTTGCTGGGTGCGTTGGCGCATCAGATTATTGAGCCGCAGCCACCATTCAGTAACGTCTGGCTGGAACCCGCGGTAACCCTTATGTTTAACGCCTTCGCCTTTACCTACTGGCTGGTGCATCACACGCCGTCGCACCGGCTTAGCCAGCGCTGGTTCATTACCTTAAACGCCGGGTTGTATCTAGACGAATGGTTAACGCGGCTGGTGCTGTGGCTCTGGCCCAGTCACCCCATTCACTATTACCAGCGGCAGGGTCGCATTCAGCAGGAGAAACACTCATGAGCGCAGCGAATCGTTTAGCGACTATTGCCGAACAAGTGAGTAAAGCCATTGCGCCGCAGTGGCCGTTGTCTCAGTGGATAGCGGTTAACCCCTTCTGGCATTACCGCCAACAGCCGGTAGCCGGTGTTGCTGCGCACTGGCGTTACAGCGCCGGAACGCGTTTGCTCATGAGCCCGGACTTTTACTGGCAACAATGGCAGCAAAACCGAATAGACGCAGCGCTGGTCACCAACAAAATGGTAAACGAGCTGGAGCAGCGGTCCCTGCTAAAAGCGCAACTGCCGCAGTGGCGTAACCTAAGCCAGTTGGTGGACAAATACACGCGGCGTCGCCGCAAAATGCGCTGGAACGACGAGGTGGTGCTGCAAATTAGCCAAACCTGTGGCTTATTTATGCAGTTTCCAACCCGCTTTCAGCAGGCCGGTAAAGACAGCTCGTTGTATCAGCATTGGCTGACTATTTCGCGTGCCGATCGCGGCATTGAAACCTTAATGGACGAGGCTGAACTCACCGAATTGTTCGCACAATTGCCGGATGACCCACACAAGCTTATTCAAGTGTGCCATGACAACTTTTTAAGTGACGCGTCAGATTACGCTCTACGCTGTTACAGCCAGGCGCTTATCAGTGACTTATGGGGTTGGGCTGCCGCATTTGCGTATCAGGACGCCCGTCAGGACAGCCAGTGGGTATTCGAGTTGTTGTGCATTCGGCTGGCCTGGGAATATATTCTGTGGCAGCTGGCCGAGCGCACCAATACTAAGGTTTACCAGCAGCTGCAGCAGGCTTTAAGCGCACAAATTGAAAATTGTGAAGGGCAGGTGGCTCATATTGAGCAGCACAATAGCTTATTGTGGCAGTGGCAGGCAGCTTACGAACGCTCGCAGCTAAGCAGGTTGCAGTTTAAACCCGACACGGCAGAAGAGAACAACACGCCGGACGTGCAAGCGGTGTTCTGCATTGATGTGCGCTCAGAGCGTTACCGCCGTGCGCTTGAGCAGGCCGGAAAAAGCCTTGGCAGCTACGTACAAAGCAAAGGCTTTGCCGGGTTCTTCGGGGTGCCGCTGGCCATTCAGCGCAAAGGTCGCGATGTTCCTCATGTACCGGGGTTACTGCAGCCGGCGTATTACATTAAAGCACCGGCGCGTAAGCAATCGGTTGGTTCCTTATTAAGCAATATGTTCAATGCGCCAGTATCCATGTTCAGCGGCGTTGAGGCGCTGGGCTTAAGTAAACTAAAGTCTTTACTCACTGGCGTGCCCGGACAACTGGCTACGGCTAATAATGCGTACATTGCTGACGGCAGCATTTGTGAGCACAGCGGTGAAGCGTCAATAGAATCGCTGGTGAATATATGTCAGCAGGCTCTGGCGGGAATGCAGTTTGAGCGTTTTGCGCAGCATATTGTGCTGGTCGGGCATGGCTCGCATCACAGCAACAATGCTCAACGAGCAGGGCTTAACTGCGGCGCCTGCGGCGGTCAAACCGGTGCGTTAAGTGCCCGGGTGCTAGTACGGCTGCTTAATAATCAGAATATTCGTGAGCATTTACGCGAGCAGGGCGTTGCTATTCCTGAAGCTACCCAGTTTCATTCCGCTCTGCACGAAACCGTCACCGACAAGGTTATCTGGTTATCTAATAACGTGCCGGACAGCGTCAAACAAGTGTTCCGCGCAGCAACAGAAAAGCTAACCCAGGCCAGTGGCGAGTCAGCAAAAGACCGTGAAACACGCTCCGGCCACTGGGCTGAGCTACGTCCGGAGTGGGGGTTGGCTGACAACAACGTCTTATTTTTCGGGCAGGCTGAGCGGCTAACCTCTGCTGAAACTATCGGCGGTAACTTTCTGCACGACTACAACAGTAAAAATGACCCGAATGGCGAACTGCTGGCTCAACTCATGAGCGCGCCGGGTCTGGTCGCAAACTGGATAAACTGGCAGTACTACTGCTCGGTAACCGAGCCCAAACAACTGGGTAGCGGCAATAAGTTGCTGCATAACCGGGTAGCCAACGATATTGGTGTTTTTGAAGGCAACGGTGGCGACTTGCGTCAGGGGCTGGCCTGGCAGTCGGTGCATAACGGTAGCGACTTTGTGCATCGGCCTATGCGGCTGCAGGTTGTTGTCGAAGCGGCCGAAACGGCCATTCATCAGGCGCTGGCCAGAGCTAACGCCTTTAATGAACTTTTTGAACAACAGTGGGTCAATCTGCATCGACTGAACGCGCGAGGTGAACTATGTCCAGTGACAACACCAGTAACAGCAAAATGACAGCGACAACCTGCCGTACCCTGAAAGCCTTTTATGACTGCGTGCGCTCGCGGCCGTTTAACCAGCCCTTCGCCCTGCGCTACAACGACGGCAGCATCGACCACGGGCTGAACTCCGAAGAAGCCGCCAAAGAAAGCCTGCGCACCCACCACAACCCCTACCTTGAACAACCCGTTGTTGTTGAGTGGTAGTAGCCTGATATTTCGATCCTATCACTAATGCGACTTATCTATGGAGTATATTAAAACGTAAATTTTAAAATTTGTGTTTTCTTTGTTTTTTTACTATATTTAAATTCAATTTTTTGCTTTGGATAACAGTAATGGCAAGGGTTAGAGTACCACTTTCTATGGAAAAACTATTTTCGGAATTTCCACCTGAGGCGGTTTTTAAAGCAATGAAAACTTATAGTATCACCAACTCGAAAGGTGAGTACTTACCGTGGGACAAATTCAAGTGGCGGGTTAAAAAAAGCGATAACGCAGAGCTCGCATGGTTAGCAACCAAAATTGCCAGAACCAATGTGAGTCGCAATTTATCAGAGTTATGCATTATCAATGACGCATCTTGCTTTAAAGCCTGTATCCCCGACTCTTTACAGGCAAAACTCCATTATATTGATAAGCTGACCGGAGGTTCGCAAAGCGTTTCCGATCATCCTTTCTTCGGAAAGCAGGAAAAGAATGCCTATTTAGTCCAAAGTTTATTGATGGAAGAGGCTATTACGTCTTCGCAACTGGAAGGAGCGTCGACAACGCGCAAAGTTGCGAAAGAGATGCTTGAATCGGAGCGTCAGCCACAGAACAAATCCGAACAAATGATCGCCAATAACTACCGTTTAATGAAGCGGGCGGTCAGTCTGAAGAGTGATGAATTAAACATTCCTCTTATTTTGGAGTTACATGAGATAGCGACCCATAATGCTATCGATAATGACGCGGTTCCGGGTGAGTTCAGAACGAGCGACGATATTGATATACGCGACCAATATAACGACGTAGCGCATGTGCCGCCGAAAGCGAGTAGCCTACAGGAACGTATGGAAAAGCTGTGTCAGTTTGCCAATGAAGAGCACGGACAACTTAACTCGGATAATTTCATTCATCCTTTAGTCAAAGCTATCATTCTGCACTTTATGGTGGCCTATATTCACCCGTTTGGCGATGGCAACGGACGTACTGCAAGAGCTTTGTTTTATTGGTTTATGCTGAAGTCGGGCTACTGGCTGTTCGAGTATGTGTCCATTAGTAAACTGATTCAGGAAAAACGTACCGACTATGATCAGGCGTTTTTATACACCGAAACTGACGATAATGACCTAACGTACTTTCTGTATCATCAGGTCGGCATTGTGGTGAATGCAGTTGATGCCTTGAGGGACTACATAGAGCGTAAACAAAAAGAAATATTCGAGTTCATGAATTGGGTTGAAAAAAGCTCTGTTGCCAAAGCTCTAAAAAGGGGGCAACTGGACATATTAAAAGAAGCGGTGAAGAACCCGGGGCGGGTATTCACCGTGAAAACCGTGGCAAACAACCTTGGATGTAATGAGAATACCGCACGGACCTATTTAAACGACCTCGCCAAGCGAGACTTGCTATTGGTGGGTAAAGCCAGCAAAGGCAAAGCCATGCGTTACATTGCGCCCGCTGATCTTGCCGAACGGCTGTAGTCGTACTCCTGACGTAATTACGTCAGGTGCGGTATCTATTCAACAAAGTAGCTAACAGGAAGGTTAAAATATCTGGCAAAGCCTTTTGCTTGGTTTAGGTTGACAGTGCGCTTGCCGTTTAATAGCTCGCTTATTACGCTTTGAGGCGCTATATTCTTCAAGTCTTTCTGTTTTACTGAGCGGGTTTCCATTAGCATTTTTAGCTTCTCGGCAACTGGAACAGTAGGTATTTCCATTTGATTTTCAAATTCTTCGATGCGATCAGAAATTGCGTTAGCAAACACTAGCACAATATCGTTTTCGTGCTGAGCCAAATCCATTAAGTAGTCCATAACAGCGGCTCTATCAATAAGCTCTTTTTCAGACTGAATGGGTGTATAAGTGTAATGAAAAAGTTCAACGGCAGTTCCAGCAAACTCCGTTGCTGTAGCACTTATTGCAGAAGCTACTTGCCCTAGTGCGACCATTTCGTCCTGTTGAGCGTTCATAGTCATTACCTTTTTAATTTGGTTGTAAGAATGCGCATTAAGAGAGCTTTGACTAAAAATATGACACCATAAATCTAACCCTGCTTGCCACTGAGGGTATTGAAGCATGGCATTTTTTACTCGCTTCTTTGTGATAATTCTCAAAATGCATCCTATGCTGATAAAAATATCGCATTTTGCGATATTTAGCAACTTAAAGTGAAACTAAGATTTCGGTGAACCAAGTAACAAGGCTACACAAGCCGGTATGGGAAAAGAATCAGACAAAGCATACTGTGCTGTATGAAAAAGCCATGCGCTACATTGCGCCCGCTGATCTCGCCGAGCGGTTGTAGCTGATCTTATTTACATTCGTTTTAAAATTCATTCGTTCAAATGAATTTTGGATTTAAAAACTCGGGTATTGTCTATTTTCATTCTTTCGAGTGAATTATGTTGATTTTCTGCATTCTTAGATCTATATTCACTCAATCTAATGAATTAAGAACCGCACCTGATGCAATAGCATCAGGCTACAAGGCTTTCGCATCGGGTTGCACGGTGCATGTAGCCTGACGTTATTACGTCAGGTGCGGTCCAGAAAAGGAGCACCCATGTTGCTGGAAGCAAAAGACACAAAAACCATCGGGCGCATTGCAAAAATCGTGCGGCAGCAACAAGAGCTGGATCAGACAACAGCTGGCGCTTTTGCAGGCTGTGGCATTAATTTTGTGAGTCAATTCGAAAATGGCAAGCCAACAGTGCAACTGGAAAAAGCCCTAAATGTACTGAATGCGCTTGGCATAAGAGTCTACCTAGACATTCCTGACAGTGTTTCAAGTAACAAGCTCACAGAATTAACCGGACAGTCCAATCATGAGTAGTTCACTTGTCGAAGAGCGAAAACTCGACGTTTACATTAACGACAAGCCTGTTGGGCAGCTAAAAGAGCACAACGGGCTTTGGGTTTTCGAGTACACGCAAAGTTGGCTAAAAGACCCCAAAAGTTTTGCTTTAACGCCCTCGCTAATCCTAAACAAAAAAGAGCACATAGATACCGGAACGCAACGTCCCGTACAGTGGTTTTTTGACAACCTTCTGCCAGAGGAAAAAGCTCGGGAGGTTCTGGCAAAAGACTACGACTTAGACAAAGAAGACGCGTTTGCTCTGTTAGAAGCAATAGGCGGAGAGTCTGCCGGAGCTATTACATTATTAAACCCCGGAGAGGCTTTACCGCCGGGTGACCTGTTCCCGTTAACCGACGGTGACATTAGCCGTCGTATTCATACGCTTCCGAAAGGACAAATGAATAGCAAACAGCGCAAGCGTATGTCGCTGGCTGGCGCTCAGCATAAAATGTTGTTGGTTATTAACGACGAAGGCCGGTTCGAACCCAGCGGAGAAACACCCTCTACCCACATTTTAAAACCAGAGCATACCCAACCCGAATTTTACTGGTTTACCGTTCGTAACGAATATTTCGTGATGACGCTGGCACAGCGGTGCCAGCTAATTGTGCCTAAAGTTTCTATAGATTACGTGCCAGAACCCATATACATCGTTGAGCGTTTTGATCGCGCAGGCACTTACCCAAATACCCAGCGTTTACACGTTCTTGATGGCTGCCAAATGCTGGATATTTCAGCATCTGCGAAATATCGTGCAAGCAACGTAACAGCGTTAAAACGCTTGGTCGATATGACCCGGGCACCAGCACAAACGGCTTTTCGACTGTTTCGTTGGGCGCTGTTTAATTTTCTTGTCGGCAATGGCGATGCGCACCTTAAAAATTTAACGTTTCGCTACAGCGTAAATGACTGTCAGTTAATGCCTCATTATGATTTGCTCTCTACAGCGGTATACGCTGACGCAAGAGATCATGTCAACGAAGAGCTGTCGCAACCCATTGGCGACGCTCATCATTTTGGGCAGGTGACACGACAATCTGTTTTAGCGTTCGCAGAGGACTTAGGGCTTAACAAGTTCGTCGCAGAGCGAGAAATAGAGCGGCTGTGCAGAAGCATTCAGCAAGAAGCCGACAAACTTATCACCGAGCTTGAGCAACAGCCCAATTTTGAGTCAAAAGCCAGCGAGTTGCAGCTGTTGCGCAATATACGATACCGCTGTATTGGTGAATTCGCGAGCCAACTCAGCTGACGACTATCCCATACCGATCTTTTATTTTCGCAGCCAACGCCAAACGGGCGTCGGGCTCTCCGTGAATTAAGCGTATGCGCTTCACCGGAGCTTCGGTGGCATCTATAAAATCTAAAAGCTCTTGTTGGTCGGCGTGAGCGGAGTAGCCGCCTAAGGTGTAAATGCCCGCCTTTATGTAAACACGCTCGTGGTCTAAGTCGACATAACCACCGCGCGGACCGTAGGTTTGTATATCGCGCCCCGGGGTTCCGGCGGCCTGGTAGCCCACAAACAACACATCGGTGCGCGAATCGGGCAGCAAGGCTTTTAAGTAATTGAGCATACGTCCGCCGGTGCACATACCGCTGGCGGCAATAACAATGCAGGGGTCGCCGCTGCTTTTTAAATAATTCACTACGCGCTCATGGTCACTGTGGTCGTCTACCGTCATCATACGGTCGAAGTTTAACGGATGTCGGTCTTCGTCAACCCGTGCCAATGCCTCTTCGTCCCACAACGCCTTCATGGCTCGGTACTGTTTGGTAAATTGCGCGGCCAGTGGCGAATCTAAAATAACCGTCATTTTGTGCCATACGGCATCCGCTACCCCAGTCTCCGCTTCCTTAGCCCTTGCTTTATGAATAATGTCTTCTAACTCGTACAAAAGCTCTTGCGTACGGCCAATACTAAACGCCGGAATTAAAATAGTGCCTTTGTTCTCCACACAACGCTCAACCACCGACTTCAGGTGTTGCTCGCGGTCAAGGCGCGACTCATGGTTCTTGTCGCCGTAAGTGCTTTCCAGCAACAGAAAGTCGGCGCGCTCCAGCGGGGTAGGGTCGGGCAGCAACGGCGTGTTTTTACAACCCAGGTCACCCGAGAACACCACACGGTAGTGATTATTCACATTCTCAATTTCCACATAAGACGACCCCAGAATATGGCCCGCCTGACGAAAGCGCAGCTTAAAGCGCTCAGTAGAGAAGTCGGCAGGCAGTTCTAACCAATCATCGTACTCCACCGGCTGTAGCTGGCGCTGCAGGCGAGTCACTACTGCATCAATAATATCGGCGTTGCGGGTTAAGCCCACCTTTAACGCGTCTTCAATCACCAGCGGCAACAAATGGGCGGTAGCTTTAGTGCAGTAAATAGGGCCGGAAAAGCTGGCAATCAACAACCAGGGAATGCGACCCACGTGGTCAATGTGGCAGTGGGTCACCACCAACGCCTGCACCTTAGTAATATCGAAATCAATTTCTTGGGTGTTTGAGTCCGCGCCCGAACCCGAGGTTTCAGCCCCCTGAAACAACCCGCAGTCAATTAAAAGTGAGTGGTCACTGTCTAACAACAGTTCGTGGCAAGAGCCTGTAACGCCCTCGAACGCGCCGTGATGAATAACATCCATGTGTAGGTTCCGTCTCGTTTAAAACAACCAGATTACAAAAACCAACGGAAAAGCGCTATCGGACAAAAGGGTGATATTGGATCATTCCAAATAACCGAGGTCTTTAAGTTTACAGTAGGTTATCTTTTTTGATAACTAATTGTAGACCTAATTGGTTGCTTGGTGTACGCTAGGTTATTAAGTTTATTAACCTAATGTGAACCTATGAGCACACATCAGTTGAAAGGTAAGTTACATGCGTTGCAAAAATATACACATCATGCGCTTGTATCTATGCCACAATTTAAGATGTTAATGCCAGAATATTCAAACGATGCACTAAAAGTCCGTCTAAATTACCTGGTAAAAAAAGGCGTCCTTCAAAAGATTTGTCGGGGAGTATGGGCTTTTCCTGAAAGCCACTATTACCACTCGACGAGTATTTTTCACTTACCGCATTTGGTGCGGCCATCAAGCCTTAATTACCTCAGTTTGGAATCTGTACTCAGCAAATATAGCGTTATTAGTCAGCAGATGTTTGATTATGCCACTGTAATGACAACGGGGCGGAATGGAATATTCAAAACTCCGCTTGGGACGCTCGAGCTTACACATACTAAGCGTGACCCAATGGCAATCACTAATGAGACGTATCCATTAGATGATTACCCATTGAGAGAAGCGACAATAAAGAGAGCGTACTTAGATTTGAAAAACGTCGGACGAAATCTCGAATTGGTTGACCAGGATGCTTTAAGTGAAGCGATTACAAGACAAGGAAGTGATAACTATGAACATTAAATCTCTTGCGCAAAAAATTTGTGCTGATTCGTCTGAGTTAGCGGGTCTTACAACAACAGTTGAAAAAGAGCTGCTCCATTATGAAGTACTAGCTTCAATGGCAAAGCACGGTTTTCTTAAACAACTTACCTTTCAAGGTGGTACCTGTCTGCGAATGATGTATGGATCGAGTAGGCTATCGGAAGATTTGGATTTTGTCGGCGGCGCAGATTTTGACTTTGATCAGCTAGCTCATCTTCGTGATTGCCTACATGAAGACCTGTCGCAAAGGCACAATCTTAAAGTCAATGTGACTGAACCTAATTATGGAAAGTTATCGAATAAAGAGGCGATTCAGGTAGGCCGTTGGAAAATATCTATTGAAACCGAGCCTGATAAGAAAAGCCTGCCATGGCAGAAAGTGAAATTGGAAGTTGCAACAGTTATTGCCCATACGCAAGTTCTAAGGCCGCTTGTAAAAACCTATCCTAGTGTTCCCGATGCCTACGTAAGCATTCTTCTCAACTGTGAAACTCTCGAAGAAATTGCTGCTGACAAGTTTGTTGCTCTAGCCCTGCGCCGTTCGATTAAAGCACGAGATGTTTGGGATATTGCTTGGCTAAATCAGCGTAATGTACAGGTAGATGCGGAGTTAGTCCGAACCAAGTTTCAGGACTATCATCAACCTGCCGGTTTTGAAGCGCTTTCCGGGCGGTTACAAGAACTACCTTCTTATATGGCTTCAGGTGATTTTCAGCAGGAAATGCGACGCTTTCTACACTCATCAACGGTCGCTAATAGTATCGAGCAGGATGGTTTTATCGACTATCTTACCGATACCGTGATCCGAATGGGCGACCAGTTGTTACGAGAGCAAGGTAGTGACTCGCCAAAATTTAAGATGTGAGTCGAGTAGCAGGAACAGATTAGCGTTACAGTTATGTTCAAAACCAAGTTTAATGCGACAGTTATGTCAAATTAATAATCGACAGATTCGTCAGTACCGGTTTACTCCGCCGGTAATGTAATCCGGCAACTGAACTAACCGCTTAAAATATCATCAATTACTAACAATAAAGCCGTTGTAGGAAAAGGGCTGCATACGGTATGATACCCGCTTGATCAAAATTCAGAATAATACGAATAAATTACATAATTACCTGCACCACCGGCCTATGGGAACCGCAACCCATGGGCGGTAGCGTGCCTGAAGGCCCAATAATGACAAACGATACTCATAACTACGACCCTCAACGGCATTCGGATTACCAAGACGACGAAATTGACCTGCGCGAGCTGTTTGGCATTATCTGGCAGGGCAAATGGTGGATTATTGCCATTACTTTTGTGTTCGCCGTGGGCTCGGTTATTTACTCGCTAAGCCTGCCGAATATTTATAAGTCAGAGGCAACCTTGGCGCCGACGGAAGAAGCTAGTGGTGGCGGACTCTCGCAAATGGCGGGGCAATTGGGTGGTCTGGCAAGCTTAGCTGGCGTTAATCTCGGTGGTGGTAATACCGACAAAACCACAATCGCCCTCGAAATTTTAAAGTCTCGCGCCTTCATAAAAGGCTTTGTCGAAAAGTACGACATTTTGCCAGAGCTTATGGCGGTAGAGGAATGGAACCGAGGCAGCGGTGTTGTCTTTAACAACGAGCTGTATAACCCGGACACCAAAGAATGGGTCAGAGAAGTCGAGCCACCTAAACAGCCGGAACCGTCTAGCTGGGAGTACGTAAAAGTTTTCAGAGAGAGTGTACTGGAAGTTAGCAAGGACGACACAACCGGTCTCGTAACAATAGCAGTAAACCATCAGTCACCCGAAGTAGCTGAACAGTGGGTAGTTTGGCTTATTGAAGAAATAAACAACCACATGCGTGAGCGTGACATTCAGGAAGCCCAGCGAAGCCTTGAATATTTAGATAAAGAACTGCAAAGCACATCGTTAAGTGACATGCAGCAGGTATTCTATCAGCTAATAGAAAAGCAAACACAAACAATTATGCTGGCGAATGTGCGCCCAGAGTACATTTTCCAAACGCTAGACCCAGCCGTAGTGCCAGAACAAAAAGCCAAACCATCGCGTGCGTTAATATGCATTATTGGCACCTTCTTAGGCGGCTTTTTAAGCGTCGGCTTTGTGTTAGTCAGAAATATATTTAGAAAAGAGACGAAAATATAGTGAAGGGCTGAAATTTTGTAATAGCAGGACCTATTGCTAAATTTGTAAATTTAATCTTATTAATCAATAAGTTAAGTAAGATTTAAGTGCCATTTTTCAGTCTCAAACACAACAAAAATTGTCTTTCCAAGAAAAAATCCTGAGTTTTAATACCGAAAATTTTCGGCATTTTTTTCGTTTGAATGAGAATTTTAAAGTAGTACATCTTTTCCATTTTTAAACTAAGTGGTAATCCTGTGAAAGATTTCAAAAGTGATTTAGTTGAATTATTAAACAGTAAGAAAGCCAAGATAGGTATCTTAGGTTTAGGTTATGTGGGGCAACCGTTAGCACTTCGCTACAGCTCATTAAATTACAAAACGATTGGCTTTGATGTTGATGAAACAAAAGTTGCTGAACTTAACACGGGGCACAGCAGCATCGAACATATAAGCGATGATGCTATGAAAGCTGCGGTTGATAATGGCTTTGAAGCCACCGCCGACTTTGAGCGAGTTTCTGAATGCGATGCGCTTATCTTGTGTGTACCAACACCGCTTAACAAATACCGTGAGCCGGATATTAGCTATGTGACTCGCACCACTGACATGATGGCTCCCTATTTGCGAGAAGGTCAGGTGGTGTCATTAGAAAGTACGACCTATCCGGGTACAACAGAAGAAGAGCTTTTGCCAAGAGTTGAGCAAAATGGTTTAAAAGTAGGAAAAGAGATTTTCCTGGTCTATTCACCTGAACGAGAAGACCCTGGGAACCCGAACTTTAATACACAGACGATTCCTAAAGTGGTTGGCGGTCATACACCGGCTTGCAGAGAAGTTGGAGTGGCGCTTTATGAGCAAGCTATCGATAAGGTTGTTCCCGTAAGCTCAACCAAAGCTGCGGAACTGACTAAGTTATTAGAAAATATTCATCGCGCTGTGAATATTGGCTTAGTTAACGAAATGAAGATAGTTGCGGACAGCATGGGCATTGATATTTTCGAAGTTGTTGACGCTGCGGCAACAAAACCATTTGGTTTTACCCCTTACTATCCGGGACCCGGGCTCGGTGGACACTGTATTCCTATTGATCCATTTTACTTAACCTGGAAAGCTAAGGAATACGGTCTTAATACACGTTTTATTGAGCTATCGGGTGAAGTAAACCGTGCTATGCCCGAGTATGTCGTGAACAAACTCATGGACGGCTTAAACAAGCATCAAAAGTCAGTAAATGGCAGTCGAATATTGGTATTAGGTATTGCCTATAAAAAGAACGTTGATGACATGCGCGAATCTCCTTCTGTTGAGATAATGGAGCTAATTCGCGATAAGGGCGCAGAAGTTGCGTACAGTGACCCACATGTACCAACTTTCCCCAAAATGCGTGAACACAGTTTTGATTTAGACAGTACTGAATTAACACCAGAAAACTTGAATAGTTTCGATGCTGTCATTCTGGCAACTGATCACGAAAAATTTGATTATGACGTAATATACGAAAATTCTCGGATAATTATTGATTCGCGCGGCAAGTATAGAGAAAAGAACGGAAAGGTGATTAAAGCGTAATGACTGATTCAAATACGAATAAGAACTTTGCCCTTGTAGGTGCTGCTGGTTATATAGCCCCCCGCCATATGAAAGCGATAAAAGAAACCAACAATATCTTAAGTGCGGCTTATGACACTAACGATTCGGTCGGTATTATTGACAGCATTTCGCCACAAAGCGAATTCTTTACTGACTTTGAACGTTTTTATGAGCACGCTTGGCAGTTAAAGCGGAACAACAGCACAAAGTTAGATTATGTTTCGATATGCTCTCCAAATCACATGCATGCTTCGCATATAGCCGCCGGTTTACGTTTAGGTTGTGATGTTATTTGCGAAAAACCTTTGGTTCCAACGAGTAACGATTTAGATGAACTAGAACGGGTTGAACAAGAGACGGGCAAGAAAGTTTACAACATCCTTCAACTACGCCATCACCCGGCAATCATTGAGTTACGGGATAAGGTGGCTAATTCAAAAAAAGATGAGAAACACGAAGTTGAGCTTACTTACATCACGTCTCGTGGTAAATGGTATCTCGAGAGCTGGAAGGGTGACCCAAGAAAGTCATTTGGTGTGGCAACTAATATTGGCGTGCATTTTTTCGATATGCTGCATTTTATTTTTGGGAAGTTACAGACGAATGTGCTTCATTACACTGATGACCTGAAGGCATCTGGCTACTTAGAATATGAAAATGCACGAGTAAAATGGTTACTTTCCATTGACGCCAATGACTTACCGGATGAAGTGAAAGGTAAAAAAACAACCTACAGAACCATTAATTGCGATGGTGAAGAGTTAGAGTTTTCAGGTGGTTTTACCGACCTTCACACAGTGAGTTATCAAGAGATACTAGCGGGTCGAGGTTATGGTATTAAAGATGCCCGACATTGTGTGGAAACCGTAGAGCAAATTCGTACTCAGCAGCCGCAATCTGCAGAAACTAAGGAAGCACATCCTTTTCTGGCATTACTTCTTAAAAAATAATACACAGTATTCAAGGCGAACAGGTACATACTATGAGTTACTATCAACATGAATCGGCAATTGTAGATGAAGGAGCTCAAATTGGTGAAGGCAGCCGTGTCTGGCATTTCGTGCATGTTTGCGGTGAAGCCCAAATTGGCAAAGGTGTTTCATTAGGGCAAAACGTTTTCGTCGGTAACCGAGTGAAAATTGGCGATAACTGTAAAATACAAAATAATGTTTCAGTCTACGATAACGTGTATTTAGAAGAAGGCGTATTTTGTGGGCCCAGTATGGTTTTCACCAATGTGTATAACCCTCGTTCGCTGATAGAGCGCAAAGACGAATATAAAGACACTTTAGTTAAAAAAGGGGCTTCTTTAGGGGCTAATTGCACTATTGTTTGCGGTATTACTATCGGTGAGTACGCTTTTATCGGTGCCGGAGCCGTTGTGAATAAAGATGTGCCTGCTTATGCACTTATGGTGGGTGTACCGGCTAAACAAATTGGCTGGATGAGTGAACACGGCGAACAATTAGATTTACCGTTGACTGGTGATGCTAAAGCTGAATGTTCTCATTCAGGCGCAACCTATACATTAAATGGACAAACCGTGATTAAAGAAGGTTAATTAACATGCAGTTTATTGATTTAGCCGCTCAGCAGGCAAGAATTAAAGATAAAATTGATGCAGGCATTGCGCGCGTTCTTGCCCACGGCAAGTATATTCTAGGCCCGGAAGTTCAAGAGTTAGAAGAAAAATTAGCCAATTATACAGGTGCAAAGTACTGTATTACCGTGGCAAACGGAACCGATGCCCTTCAAATTGCACAAATGGCATTGGGTATTGGTCCGGGAGATGAAGTTATTACACCAGGCTTTACTTATATTGCGACGGCAGAAACCGTGGCCTTATTAGGCGCAAAGCCGGTTTATGTTGATATTGATCCTAAAACTTACAATATTGACCCAGAACTCATAGAAGCCGCTATTACTGAAAAAACGAAAGCGATTATTCCTGTATCTCTATATGGGCAGCCTGCTGACTTTGACCGTATTAATGAAATTGCCAATAAATATAATATACCCGTTATTGAGGACGGTGCACAAAGCTTTGGTGCAACCTACAAAGGCAAAAAGTCGTGTAACTTGAGCACTATAGCTTGTACAAGTTTCTTCCCAAGTAAACCTCTGGGATGTTATGGCGATGGTGGCGCTATATTTACTAATGATGAAGAGTTGGCAGCGGTCATGCGTCAGATTGCTCGGCACGGTCAAGACCGCCGATACCACCATATTCGAGTCGGTATAAATAGCCGTTTGGATACTCTACAAGCGACTATTTTACTGCCTAAACTAAATATACTGGATGACGAAATTGGACTGCGCAATACTGTAGCTGAGAGCTACACGCGGCTTTTGAATGAGGCAGGAGTTAATTCAACACCATTCATAGAGCCTCACAACACATCGGCGTGGGCGCAATATACTATCCAAGTAGACAATAGAAGCGAAGTTCAAGAAAAGTTAAAGAGCAAAGGAATACCAACAACAGTGCATTATCCCATTCCTTTGAATAAGCAGCCAGCAGTCGAAAATAAAACTTCGAACCTTAATGTCGGTGACACTGTTGCTGAAAAAGTTATTAGCTTACCTATGCATCCTTATCTGGATTATTCATCGCAAGGATTGGTAATAAAGGCCCTGAAATAATGAAAGTTCTGGTTACAGGCGGGGCAGGCTTCATAGGCTCAGCCGTTATCCGCCATTTAATAAATGACACTGACTACAGTGTTGTCAACGTTGACAAGCTCACCTACGCAGGCAACTTAGAAAGCTTGACACCAGTCAGCGATAATAACTGCTATGAACTCGAGCAAGTCGATATATGCAACGCTAAAGAAATAAAGCGCGTATTTGAGCAGCATCAGCCAGATGTAGTCATGCACTTAGCGGCAGAGTCTCACGTGGACCGCTCCATTGACGCCCCTGGTGAGTTCATGCAAACCAATATTATTGGTACTTATACGCTGCTAGAACAGGCAAAAGCTTACTGGCAAAACTTGACGGAGAGTCGAAAGGCGACCTTTAAATTTCATCATATTTCTACTGATGAAGTTTACGGTGACTTACCCCATCCAGACACGCATGCAGATGAACTCCCACTATTCACCGAAACCACCGCATACAAACCCAGCTCACCGTACAGCGCATCAAAAGCCAGTAGTGATCACTTAGTCAGAGCCTGGCATCGGACCTATGGTTTACCAACCGTTATTACTAATTGCTCCAATAATTACGGCCCGTATCATTTTCCTGAAAAACTCATTCCATTAATGATATTGAACGCTCTAGACGGTAAACCGTTACCCGTTTACGGCAAAGGTAACCAAATACGAGATTGGCTGTACGTGGAAGATCACGCCCGAGCTTTAGTTAAAGTAGCAGCAGAAGGCCAAGTCGGGGAAACCTACAACATTGGTGGGCATAACGAAAAGCAAAACATTGAAGTCGTCACCACTATTTGCGGCATACTCGATGAGCTAGTACCGAACAACAGCTCATATAAAGACTTAATAACGTACGTTGAAGACCGCCCCGGCCATGACATGCGCTACGCCATTGACTCCACCAAAATTAAAAACGATTTAGGCTGGATACCCGAAGAAACCTTTGAATCGGGTATTCGTAAAACGGTGCAGTGGTACTTAGACAACCAAGAGTGGTGTCAGCGAGTACAGGACGGTAGCTACCAGCGAGAGCGGTTAGGAAGTGCACAGTCAGGAGAAGTTGAATGAAAGGAATAGTATTAGCAGGCGGCTCAGGCACGCGCTTGTATCCAATAACAAAAGGTGTGTCGAAACAGTTATTACCTATTTACGACAAGCCGATGATTTACTATCCGCTGTCGGTATTAATGCTGGCGGGTATACGTGAAATACTCATTATTTCCACCCCTGAAGACTTGCCAAATTTTGAAAAGCTGCTAGGTGATGGCTCTCAGTTTGGAATGGAGCTTACCTATAAAGAGCAACCAAGCCCTGATGGTTTAGCTCAGGCCTTTATTATTGGTGAGGAGTTTATTGGTGAAGACAGTGTGTGCTTAGTGCTTGGTGATAACATTTATTATGGGCATGGATTTAGACCCAAACTACAAGATGCCGTAAAACGGACGGAGACTAATGGGGGAGCAACCGTCTTTGGCTACCAAGTAAAAGACCCTGAGCGTTTTGGTGTAGTGGAGTTTGATGACAAGAAGCGGGCTATTTCAATTGAGGAAAAGCCTGTGGAACCTAAATCTAATTACGCTGTCACCGGGTTATACTTTTACGACAATGATGTAATTGAAATAGCAAAAAAAGTAATACCTTCAGCGCGTGGCGAATTAGAAATAACCTCAATTAATGAAGCTTATTTACAGCGTGGGTACTTGAATGTTGAGCTTTTAGGGAGAGGGTTTGCTTGGCTTGATACCGGAACAAATGAAAGTTTGCTGGAAGCTGCGCAGTTTGTGGAAACGATTGAAAAACGACAAGGCTTTAAAGTAGCTTGTTTGGAAGAAATAGCATTTAATAATAATTGGCTAGATAGAGAACAGGTAGTTGAAGCCGGTAGACTAATGAATAAAAATGGTTACGGGCAATATTTAATAGCTCTTGTTAAAGGACAACTATGAATCATAAACCTATTTATGTGACGCAACCCTATTTGCCACCACTAAAAGAATTCATTCCTTATTTAGAAGAAATCTGGCAAAGCAAAGTTTTGACTAATAGCGGTCCTATGCATCAAAAACTAGAAAAAGAGTTGGAGAAATATCTTGGGGTTAATCATATTGTCTTGTTTAATAATGGCACTAACGCATTGCTTAGCGCACTTCAAGCGCTAGATCTTAAAGGTGAAGTAATAACAACACCCTACTCTTTTGTTGCTACTACCAACTCCATAGTATGGAATAATTTAACACCGGTTTTCGTGGATATAGAGCCTAGAACGTTAAACTTAGATCCGGCTAAAATCGAAGCTGCAATTACTTCAAAGACAACTGCTATTATGCCAGTGCATTGTTACGGCAATCGCTGCGAAGTCAATGCAATACAAGCTATTGCCGACAGGTATAATTTAAAAGTTCTATACGATGCCGCTCATGCATTTGGTGTACAGGATGAAGGGGGTAGTATACTTCGTTATGGTGATTTAAGTGTAATAAGTTTCCATGCCACTAAAGTATTCAATACATTTGAAGGCGGGGCCGTTGTGTGTCATAGCGCGGAAACTAAGGAACGTCTTAGCCAGCTTAAAAATTTTGGTATTATAGATGAAGTAACCATTAATGAAGTCGGAATTAATGGTAAAATGAGCGAAATTAATGCAGCTTTCGGACTGCTCCAACTTAAGTATATTGATAAAGCTTTGAAGGAACGATATGAAATCGATAGGTTCTATCGAGAAAATTTATCTGATGTTACCGGTATTCATATAATAGATAGCAATGTTGAAATAGCCCGTAACTATTCTTACTTTCCTATTTTAGTCACGGATAAGTATTCATTAAGTCGTGATGCACTTTACGAAAAACTCAAGCAACACAATATTTTTTCACGTCGTTACTTTTATCCACTAATAAGTGACTTTCGGGTATATACTGATTTAAATTCAGTTGAAGGAAAAAATCTACCAGTAGGGAAAGATGCTGCCCAACGTGTATTATGCTTGCCAATATACGCCGGTTTTGATGAGCAAGTTTCTCGTGTTGTGGAAATTATACGGGATCTGTAAATGAGCTTCTTAAGCGAACAACAAATAAAGTTAATGGGTTTTAAATTTATTGGTGAAAATGTTTATCTATCAGATAAAGCTTCATTTTATAACTGCTCCAATATCAGCATAGGCAATAATGTTCGTATAGATGATTTTTGTGTGTTGTCTGCAGGTAGAGGAGGAATTGAAATTGGTAACTATATTCATATCGGTGTTTATAGTTCGCTGATTGGTTCTGGTCAAATCAGCTTGTTGGATTTTTCAAACATATCTTCTAAGGTTTCGATATACAGTAGTAACGATGACTATAGCGGTGAATGGATGACAAATCCAATGGTGCCGCAAGAGTTTACTAATGTAGACAATTCTAATGTCGCTATTTGTAAACATGTAATTATTGGCTCCGGAAGTATTGTATTGCCGGGAGTTACCTTAGAAGAGGGGGTTGCAGTAGGAGCACTCAGTCTTGTTTCAAAAAACTGTGACGCTTTTGGTATCTATTCAGGTGTCCCGGCAAAAAGAATTAAAGAGAGAAAAAACTATATAAAACAATTAGAAGCGATGTTACGTGTCTTTTAAAAAGAATATCATTGCTAACTATACCAGCCAAATTTACGCCGCTGGTATAGGTATTCTAATTTTACCACTATACATAAGATATATTGGAGCGGAAGCTTATGGCTTAGTTGGTTTTTTTGCCATGTTACAGTCTTGGTTTTCACTTTTGGACTTAGGGCTTACACCGACTATAGCGAGAGAAACAGCGCGTTATCGTGGTGGTTCTATGTCGGCTCTTAAGTATCGTCAATTATTTCGTGCATTAAGCGGCCTTTTTCTAGCTGTTGCATTTATAGGTGGTTGTGGGCTGTGGTTTTTAGCTGAGTCGATTGCTAATAAATGGTTGAAGGTAGATGAGCTAGATATTGTAACCGTAGTCGTTGCAGTAAAGATAATGGCGATAAGTGTAGCGTTACGTTGGCTAGGGGGGCTATTCAGAGGAGTAATTACTGGCTCCGAAAAAATATTGTGGTTAAGTATTTTTAACGCAGCGATTGCGACGCTCCGGTTTCCGGCCGTCTTCATTACGATGTGGCTTTATGGGTTTACAGTTTCTGTGTTTTTCTGGCATCAATTAGCTTTAATTATATTTGAAGTTGTTAGTCTACATATAATGAGCAATCGCCTTAAACCTGACGTATTAAATAGTGCAAGCATCGGTTGGTCATTTCAACCGATAAAGCCCTTACTCAAGTTTTCGCTAACCATTGCTTTCACGTCTTCTGTATGGGTGCTTGTGACGCAAACAGACAAGTTGATATTGTCCGGTATTCTGCCATTGAAAGATTATGGATTTTTTACTTTAGCAGTTCTGATGGCAAGCGGAATAATGATTCTTAGTGCTCCTATTAGTACTGTTATAATGCCACGTATGGCACGTTTGAAAGCAGAGCGTAATCACGATGAAACTATTGCAATCTATCGCAATGCTACTCAAATAGTAAGTGTAATTGCCGGTTCCGCTGCAGTAACAATGGCTTTTTGTGCTAAACCGTTATTGTATGTTTGGACAGGAGACTATGAGGTCACTAATAATGCTGCTCCAATACTGACTCTTTACGCTTTAGGTAATGGTGTTTTAGCGATTTCAGCGTTTCCCTATTATTTACAATATGCAGTTGGTAATTTGCGTTATCATTTGATAGGTAATTTAGCTATTGTAATTGTCTTAATTCCGGTGATTATTTTTTCTGCCATCTATTATGGTGGAGTAGGTGCCGGATGGGCGTGGTTGGGAATTAATAGTCTTTATTTTATTGTCTGGGTCGGATACGTGCATAGAAAGCTAGAGCCGGGACTGCATCGAGTTTGGTTCATAGAGGATGTGTTCGTAATTACGCTGTCATCAGTATTATCTTTACTGTTTATTCATAACTTTATTCTTAATGAAAAAAACCCCCTTCTATTTATCATAGTTTCTGGTCTAACTAGTCTAACTGCGTCTACAATTGCGTCTAGATTTTTTAGAGAAAAGATTCGAAAAAGACTGAATTTTAAATGTATAAATCTAATTTGAATTTATTTTTATCTAATAATGAGCTACCTTCTCAGGAGGAGATTGTATCCTATTTTAACTCTAATAAACCAAAAGTGTCCATTCTATGTACGTGTTATAATCACGCCAAATATATTGAATCGACTATTAAAGGGTTTTTGATTCAAAAAAGCAAGTTCCCATTTGAGATTATTATTCATGATGACGCTTCTAAAGACGGATCAAAAGATATAATCGAACGGTTTCGAGAAAAGTATCCCAGTTTAATTAAACTTATCATTCAAGACGAAAATGTTTATAGTAAAGACAAGCAAGCTCCGTTAAGGAATTGTTTGGATAGCGCTGAATATGATTATATAGCATTATGTGAAGGTGATGACTTCTGGTTTGATCCTGAAAAACTTGAAAAACAAATGAATGTTTTGTTGTCACATAAAGACCTTTCTATGGTCGTAGCGCCTGGATTAGTAAGTGAAAGCCCCTTTAGTAAAAAAAAGTTACATTGTTATCATGGAGCGGATTCAATAACGTTTAACAACATAAATTCGGTTCTTTATCAATCAAATCAGTTTGCACCAACTGCTAGTTATCTATTCAAAAGGTCAATTTTAAACTTTTTATACTCCGATGCTTTTTCAGAAATGAGCATTACGGATCTTTTCATAGAAATCTACGCTATCCGCCTTGGAGGTATAATTTATATACCTGAAATCATGAGTTATTATCGTTTAGCTTCATTCGGTTCATGGTCAGAGAAAATGAGGGACGGTGGAACAGAGGCTTTAATAGAATATTATTATTCATTGTATTCTCTGATAGATAAAGATCCTTATCTCCGAAGTTTGAATTGGGAAAGAAAGTTAGCAATAATTTCATTGTCTATAGCACTTTCCTTTTTAAAGAATAAAGACTATAAAGGCTTTAAGAGCTATCTAACTTTGTCTAGGTTTCACCATAATTTTCCCCAGTTTAAGTTTCGAATTATCTATATGTTTTCTCAAACGCCATCATTATTGAATATATTATTTACTTTACTTGGGCGGTTTAAGTGAAGTTAAAAGCCATATTTTTATTGTTCTTTTTTGTGTTTTGGTGGGTGTTTTGGTTGTACCTCTCATTTTTTGAACAAAATACATTCGTTAGCCCAAGTTTTTTTGTTTTTATCCAGTTTAATTTTTTTATCACTTTCTTCTTTTGTGGTGCATTACTTTCCATTTATATGTATGGGGCGAGTCGAAATCAGTCTAGTACGGCTTCAATAGTTAATATATCTGAAAATAAATTGAAATTAATATTTTACATCATGTTATTCTTTTTAGCGTTGACAGTACTCGTCGCTTGGTTTTCGGGGGTTTTCTCAAAAAGTTATTTGAATTATTTTGCTGAAGTCCGCGGTACTGAAGCTGATTTAACTGGAGGTGCTACTGGTTTAGATAAGATCCTTGCCTTTTTGGCGTTTCCGTTCTCTATTTTTTGTTTAATATTGGGGTTAGTTGTAGACAGGGTAAAACATATTAGCATAACTGCCGGATTTTTTTTATTGTTATACTCTTATGTTTATCAAGTTAACTACCCTATTATGTATTCTTTTCATATTATTCTCATGACTTCTTTTTTAAGAGGATTATCTAAATCATTTATTTCGGTCCTGGTCGTATGCCTTCTTCTTGTTTTAATGGCAGCGTCAATGCGATATGGCTCTTTCGATTTTATAGGGGTTTTAAATTACTATTTAGTAAATTATCATATAGTTGGATTTTCTCTATATGATTATTATTTTTATGATGAGCAAGGTTTAATTCATCAGCATACTTTTGGATTTTCCAGTTTAGGGGGGATTTCTCAGTCACTTCTAATTGTAATTGATAAGCTTGGTGTTGATGGTGAGCTTCTTTCGACTACTAATAGTTATATATCAAAACCAGTTGTTGTTGGTGTTGATGGAGTTACAAAAAGTAATGCATTTAATACGATGATTTTTACTTTCTTTCGTGACTTCTCATATTTCGGTATTTTCTTAGGCGGCGGAGCTTATGGATTTTTTACCTTTCGAGCATACTTTAAAAGTATTACATCCATCTATAGCAGAGTTGTTTTTGTTGTTTTATCTTTTTCTTGGATGATTGGGTTTATGATTAGCCCGATTGAGCGACCCTACTTTTGGTTTTGTTTAATATTTTCATTTATTTTTCTAAAGAAGTTTATTTTCAAGAGAGTTTTCTATAATGAGTAAAATTGCTCTTCTATCAGCCGCATCCTCTATCCATACGGTTCGCTGGGCGAACGCTTTAAGTTCAGCAGGACACGAAATTCATGTGATATCCCAGCATCAAGTTGAAGAACCACTTAATCCAGAAGTTATATTACATCAGTTTCCATACTTTGGAACCATAGGATATTACCTCATGGTACCAAAAGTACGAAAGCTACTAAAAGAGATTCGACCGGATATAGTAAATGCGCATTACGTAAGTGGCTACGGAACAACCGCCCGTTTAGTAAACTATAGTCCTTTATTGTTGTCGGTATGGGGGAGTGATGTTTATCTTTTTCCATATAAATCACTTTTTCATAAATGGCTTGTAAAAAAGAATCTTCGTGCTGCTGATAAAATTGCTTCAACAAGTCACTGTATGGCGGCACAAATACGTACTTTAGTTCCTGAAATAAAAAAAATTGCTATCACTCCGTTTGGAGTCGATATGGCTGCTTATCAAAATATTAGGCCGGTAGATTCTATTCAAAAGTCAAAGATTGTTATAGGCACGGTTAAGACAATGAGTTCAACCTACGGTATTGACACTCTCATCGAAGCGTTTTCTCAGTTATTAGTTCGGCTGGAAAGGGGAGATACCAGAAAGCCACAACTTGAGTTACGCCTTGTTGGAGGGGGGGAACAAATGCACGAACTTTTCGCTCTCGCTGAACAACTTGGTATTGCTGAAAAGATAGTTTTTGTTGGTCGAGTTCCACATTCTAAAGTTCCAGAAGAACTGGAGAAGCTTGATATTTACGTTGCATTAAGTCGATTCGAGAGTTTTGGAGTTTCAATTCTTGAAGCTGGGGCAGCAAAAAGGCCGGTAGTAGTCTCGGATGCACAAGGTTTACTCGAAGTTACAAAAGACGGTGAAACCGGCTTTGTTGTACCAAAAGCAGATCCGAAAGCCGCAGCAGATGTGCTAGAAAAAATAGTGTCAGATCCTGAATTAAGACGTCAAGTTGGATTAGCTGGTCAACGACATGTCATGACAAATTATTCTTGGGATTCTTGTGTTAAAAAGATGCTCAACACTTATAAAGAGACAATACAGGATAAGTAATTTAAGTCGAGTAAGTGAGGAAAAGAATCTCATCATAATCGGTGCTCATCTGCAATTTGTAAAAGCTTGTTTGATTCTCATTAAGATTCACGGCGCATTCGATGTTATTAAAAAAAGGGGCAAGTAGTGGCTAAAGCGGTTTGGATAATTAATCAATATGCATCGCTTCCAACAACGGGGATTGGCGGGCGTCACCGAGCTTTAGCCAGAGAACTAGTAAAGCTTGGGTATGATGTAACATTGGTTTCTTCCCGTTGGACTCATCTAGTACGGGATGCAGATTTGAATGCTGGTGCGCCAGATCAAGAGGAGTTCGAGGGCTTTAGATTTATTCGACTCCCGTCTCGTAAATATCAGCACGCTCACGATAAATTTAGGATATGGAATTGGTTTGTTTTTGCGTGGCAAGTTAATAGGTTAGACCGTCGACTTAAAGCAAAGCCGGATATCGTAGTTTACTCTTCTCCTTCTTTAGTCGGCGTTCTCGGAGCCAAACGACTTGCAAGCAGAGTAAATGCCAAATTAGTTTTTGAGGTTCGTGATATTTGGCCTCTCACCTTTCGGGAGGTTGGTGGATATTCTGAAAGGAATCCATTCATTCAATTTATGCAATGGATTGAAGATTATGCTTATCGAACTGCTGATCATGTTACCTCAAATTTGCAAGGTGCGGTTGAGCACATGGAATCGCGGGGATTATCCAACAAAAATTTTACTTGGATAGGCAATGGTTTTTCTCTTGATGAGTTAATAGAGACGGAAGAGCTTCCTTCGTCGATCGACGATAGAATTCCAACTAAGGGGTTTAAGGTGTGTTATGCAGGAACTATAGGTAGCGCAAATGCGCTTGATTCATTGGTTGACGCAGCAAGTTTGCTATCCCGTAAGCGAACGGATATTCATTTCATTTTAGTGGGACATGGGAAAAATAAAACTTCGCTTGAAGCGAAAGCGAGAAGCTTAAAGCTTTCAAATGTGACATTCTTAGAGCCTGTATCTAAACAAAAAGTACAAAAGATAATTGAAAAGTGTGATGCATGTTTTATAGGCTGGAAAAGCTCAAATCTTTATGAATATGGTATAGCAGCAAATAAGTTATTTGATTATTTATACTCTGGGAAACCTATTTTACATGCATTTTCAGGGCGCTATGATCCTGTGGTGAAGTATGGTGCTGGAATAACGGTACCAGCGGAAGATGCTTGTGCAATCGCAAGAGGAGTTGTAAGTTTAGCAGATATGTCTTCTGAAAATAGGAAACTAATGGGGGAAAGGGGGTATACGGCTGTAGTCGCTGACCATGAGTATGGTGTTTTATCAAAAAAGTATGATGAGTTATTCAAAGAACTTTTGAAAGATAAAGATTATTAAGATAGATATGTTGAAACGGTTTTTTGATTTTGTGTCGTCAGCTGCAGCATTAGTAATATTATTTCCTGCCTTTGCTTTTCTGGCATTTGTAATTTACTGGAAGCTAGGCTCCCCTATCCTCTTTAAACAGGTTCGACCTGGTAAAGGCGGTAAGCCATTTAAAATGATTAAATTCCGCACTATGCGCGATGCGTTTGATGAAGATGGTAATCCATTGCCAGATTCTGAAAGGATTACTTCGTTTGGTCGTTTCTTACGCTCTACCAGCCTAGATGAGTTGCCGGAGTTGTGGAACGTTCTAAAAGGTGAAATGAGTCTTGTTGGCCCTCGTCCTCTCTTGATGGAGTATTTACCGCTTTATTCTAAGAAGCAATATCGACGTCATGAAGTTAGTCCAGGAATAACCGGGTGGGCACAAGTAAACGGACGCAACGCGATAAGTTGGGAAGAGAAGTTCAAGCTTGATGTATGGTATGTGAACAATCAATCGGTTTGGCTGGATATAAAAATTTTATTTATGACACTGAAAAAAGTCTTTGTGCGCGAGGGAATTGCAGCCGAAGGCGAGGCAACGATGAGTAAATTCAAGGGGACTAAAGATGACTGATGTTATTGGAATATACGGTGCTAGTGGCTTTGGAAGAGAAGTGTTGCCGTTAGTTAGGGAGCAGTACAGTTCCGTTGAACTTGTTTTCATTGATGATGGTTTTCAGTCTGACAATCTTAATGGCTATAAGGTTCTGAGCTTTGATGATTTTTTGGAGGTAGAAGCAACGTCAAAAAAATTGACGGTGGCAATAGCAGACAGCAAAATCCGAGAGGCTGTGACTAAAAAGTGTGAAGAACGAAACTTGCCTATTATTAATATCAGTGCAAGCAATGTTGTTATATTAGACGAAGTAGAAATTGGCCAAGGCTCTATTTTGTGTCCTTTCGTCACGGTTACTTCAAACGTTCAAATTGGAAAGTCTTTCCATGCCAATATATATAGTTATGTCGCTCATGATTGTGTTATTGGTGATTACGTAACCTTTGCGCCAAGAGTTCATTGCAATGGAAATATTCATATAGATGATTTTGCCTATATAGGTACGGGGGCTGTAATTAAACAGGGCTCCCCAGACAAGCCTTTAAAGATTGGTAAAGGAGCTATTGTAGGTATGGGAGCCGTTGTTACAAAGGATGTTCCTGCGGGGACTATAGTGATCGGAAATCCTGCGAAACCATTGGAAAGAAAAAGTTAATGTTAAACACTAAATTTTCCCCTTGGCCTTCTTTTACCCAAGCAGAAGCTGATGCTGTTTCAAACGTTATTCTCTCGAATAAAGTTAACTACTGGACCGGTCAAGAAGGCCGTCAATTTGAAAAAGAATTTGCAGAGTATACTGAGTCTAAATATGCAGTGGCGTTAGGTAATGGCACACAGGCGTTAGATTTAGCTTTAATTGCATTGGATGTTGGGCCGGGCGATGAAATTATTGTAACGCCACGTACATTTTTAGCGTCAGTTTCTTCAGTCGTCACTGCTGGAGCTACTCCTGTATTTGTTGATGTTGACCGTGATAGTCAAAATATAGAAGCGCCAGCTATAGAAAAGGCGATTACCAAAAAAACGAAGGCAGTAGTTGTAGTTCATCTAGCGGGTAGGCCAGCTGATATGGATCCGATTATGTCATTGGCGGAAAAGCATGGCTTTTATGTCATTGAGGATTGCGCTCAGGCACATGGCGCCAAATATAGAGGCTGCTCTGTTGGTAGCATAGGTCATATTGGTGCTTGGTCATTTTGCCAGGACAAGATTATGACTACCGGTGGTGAAGGCGGTATGGTCACGACCAATGATGAAGCCCTTTGGCGCAAAATGTGGTCGTATAAAGATCATGGGAAAAGCTACGAAGCGGTTTATGAGCGAGAGCACCCACCGGGCTTCCGTTGGTTACACGAAAGTTTTGGAACCAATTGGCGCATGACTGAAGTACAGGCTGCTATTGGTCGTATACAACTCACACACATGCCTGAGTGGACGCAAAATCGTCAAAAGAATGCCGAAGCCATTACCGAGGTATGCAGTGAGTTTAACTGTGTTCGCACACCGGTCGTACCTGAGCACATGGAGCATGCTTGCTATAAGCACTATTGTTTTGTGAAGCCTGAAAACCTAGCAGAAGGCTGGACACGAGACCGAATAGTTAATGAGATAGTTGAGCGTGGTGTTCCTTGTATGCAAGGCTCGTGCTCTGAAGTGTATTTAGAAAAAGCGTTCGATGGGACGGGCTACCGGCCTGAGGAACGACTCGCTATTGCTAAAGAGTTAGGTGAGACTAGCTTAATGTTTCTTGTGCACCCAACATTAACGGATAGCGAAATAGAAAAGACCTGTGTAGTGATTAAAGACGTACTCTCACAGGCACAGAGTTAAAGCATACCTCGGATTGTGTCAGAGGTAGTTAAGACTGCATAAAAGCCGGAAAGGAAATATAGGTAAAAAGACACAATCAATGCAAACCATGACACTACAAAACTATACTGGTGCATCATTGCTTAACGCACGACAGTTAAACCTGTCTATGAGCTTAATGCTTGGCGAGCAAACGCGCCCTAAGCAACTGACTAAGCAGCAGCTCATGCAATTGCTGAATGTGCTGGAATCTTTGGCTATGTCATCGAAGGTGTTGTTTGATGGCTCCATACAGCAAGGTGATAAACAGCAACTTAAAGACCATAACCATCTCTACCGAGACCTTCTTAAAGAAACCAGTTTGGTTGCAACCGACCAATGGTTAGGCTGCTGCCAGCAGGCCGCGACTCAGTCCGTATTACTGATTAAAGAATGGTTGGAAAGCCCTGAGCGCTGGTCCGAGCAATCGCCCGTTGCGCAAAAAGACGCCGAAAGCTTTAAACACGCACTACTGGAAGGCTTTACCCAAAAGTTTACCGACAGACGCAAGCTGGCTAAAAGCACCTTAACGGATAATAACTTCCGCGGTGCAAAATGTGTCGCCGGTTTATTGGTGACTATTGCCGAGCAAGCCCCTTTTGACCAACCCACCGTTTCTGACTTCACGCTTGCGTTTAACCAGGCAGCGCAAAGTGATGATGACACTTCTCATAAAACCGGACAGTTAGTCTCCGGACTTATAGACCGCTTCCGTGTCAACTTTGTGAATGAATTAGCTGAACAGCATAATGCAGTTTATGTTGCAGCACCCGCCATTGAAGACTTAAAAGCGCAGCAAAGTGCACTGCTTTGGCGCTACTTAGGTAACCAACTGCAACAGCAGTCGAGCCTGAATGAGTTACAAAGCCTATCGCAAACTGAGTCGGAAGCGCTGCAAAGCTTTCCGTATGCTTACGCATTGTTGATGCAGAAAAAGGTCACCAGCCCCACCAAACTCCTCGATTTACTCTTCAAAGTCCGTGATGACGCTGTTATTGCTCAGCAAGCCAAAGAAGAGCAAAGTGGAAAGCGGTTTGTGCATGAGTGGAGCTTAGAAGAGTTTCAGGATATGCACGCCGGTCTTTTCGGCGATACCTTTGCCGCAATAAACAATCACAAAACCGCTTGGCACGAAAACTTATTAAACATTGGTCGTTCATGTCTACCAGCACTGCTGTCTGTAGGCTCCGCGGGTTTAGGCATCGTGATACCGGAAAGCGCGGTTGAAGGCACTATCGCTGTGAGTATGGCTTCTGCCGGTGTGGCGCTTGAAAATGCAAATCGGTTTAGTGGCAATAGCGCGAGCGATAATAAGAGCATAAAACTTTACCGCGATAACTACATGCACTGGAACAAACTCTTGGATAAGGCCGCTACGCAGACCTCAAGAGGTATGTCTTTGCAGGGACGGGTAGAAGATATTTTTGGTGTGCCAGTAGCTCGGTAAAATATCTGTTAGAAAAAGCAAGAAAAAGGAAAATATAATGTGCGGTATCGTAGGAGCAACCTCTGAGCGCCATGTTGGCGAGGTTTTATTAGAAGGTTTAAGACGCCTTGAGTACAGAGGTTATGACTCAGCCGGGATGGCAGTCATCGATAAAAGCCAACAGCTGAAAAGCACACGACGTACCGGAAAAGTACAAGCCTTAGCGGCGGCCATTGAAACTGAGTCAATGGACGGAACGCTGGGTATTGCCCATACCCGTTGGGCAACACATGGTGGCGTCACTGAAGCCAATGCGCATCCGCATGTATCGAATAATGACATTGCTGTTGTTCATAACGGTATTATTGAAAACCACGATTCGCTGCGAGAGCAGCTAAAGACGCTGGGCTATGCGTTTAACAGCCAAACTGACACCGAAGTGATTGCTCACTTAATTCACCATGAGTGCCAAACCCAACCAAGTTTAGTTGAGGCTGTGAAAGCAGCGACACGCCAACTTGAGGGCGCTTATGGCACGGTGGTTATTGATAAAAATGACCCAGAGCGGTTAGTGGTAGCACGCTCTGGCAGTCCGTTAGTCATAGGCGTGGGAATAGGTGAGAACTTTGTTGCCTCTGACCAACTGGCGCTGTTGCCCGTGACCCGGAAGTTTATCTACCTAGAAGAAGGGGATGTTGCCGATATTACGCGAACCGCTATCGATATTTTTGATGAAAGCGGCCATGCAGTAGAGCGCAACGTTGTTGAGTCAGACAGTCAGTACGACGCGGGTGGTAAAGGCGACTACCGCCACTTTATGCTGAAAGAAATTTACGAGCAGCCGATTGCCGTCCGAAACACGCTGGAAGGACGCGTATCTGACACTACCGTTTTGGATGATGCGTTTGGCAAAGGTGCGAATGCGTTATTAAAAGAGATTGAGCACGTTAAAATTATTGCGTGCGGTACGAGCTACCATGCCGGTATGGTCGCAAGCTATTGGCTTGAGTCGTTAGCTAATGTGTCGTGTAGCGTTGAGATTGCGTCAGAGTTTCGGTACCGACAGTCGCATGTGAAACCCAACACACTGCTTGTCACGATTTCACAAAGTGGTGAAACAGCGGATACGCTTGCTGCTCTGCGACTGTCAAAAGAGCTTGGCTACAAAGGCAGCTTGACCATATGTAATGTTGAAACATCGTCTCTGGTTCGCGAATCGGACTTGGCGTTTATGACACGAGCCGGCACTGAAATTGGCGTGGCATCCACAAAAGCCTTTACCACGCAGTTAACCGGATTGTTGATGCTGACCGTTGCCATTGGTAAACACCGAGGAATGCCTTTAGAGCAGCAAAAGAGCCTGGTCCACTCGTTGCAAACACTGCCCGCCAAACTTGAAGAAGCGGTGTCACTTGCGGACGATATTGAGCAGTTGGCGTATGAGTTTACCCATAAAGAGCACAGCATTTTCTTAGGGCGCGGCAACCAATATCCTATCGCCATGGAAGGTGCACTAAAACTGAAGGAAATTTCATACATTCATGCAGAAGCTTACGCCTCTGGTGAGCTAAAGCACGGTCCTTTGGCGCTTATCGACGATGAAATGCCGGTGATTGTTGTTGCGCCGGACAATGAGCTTCTTGAAAAGCTTAAGTCGAACGTCGAAGAAGTCCGGGCTCGTGGTGGTGTGATGTATGTCTTTGCTGATAAAAACGCACAATTCAAGACCGATGAAACGATGAATGTCTTAAGTGTTGGTCATTGTGAGGATGTTATTGCCCCTATTGTGTATACCGTTCCGCTCCAATTGTTGTCTTACTATGTTGCGCTGGTTAAGGGAACCGACGTTGATCAGCCTCGTAATCTCGCAAAATCGGTCACGGTCGAATAATTACTGATGAAAATATTGGTCACCGGAACAGCGGGGTTTATCGGTTTTCATACGGTATTGAGGCTACTCAAACAAGGCCATACCGTAGTCGGGCTAGACAGTATTAATGATTACTACGATGTAAGCCTCAAATATGGTCGGCTAAAAGAAAGCGGCATAAAGCGAAGCAATATTGAATACGGCGTAAGGGTTCGGTCGGAGTTGCATTCTGGTTACTCTTTTATACAGCTAGAACTTGAAGATAAGCCCGCATTAGACGCCCTGTTTGAACAAGAGCAGTTTGACGCCGTATGTAACCTGGCTGCCCAGGCTGGGGTGCGTTACTCGCTGGAAAACCCTAATGCTTATATAGACTCCAACATTGTCGGTTTTATGAATGTGCTTGAGGCTTGTCGCCATCATGCCGTTAAAAACTTAAGCTATGCGTCTAGCTCATCGGTGTATGGCTTAAATGAGGCTATGCCGTTTTCAACCTCGCACAGTGTGAACCATCCGGTGAGTTTGTATGCTGCCACCAAAAAGTCGAACGAACTTATGGCGCATACTTACGCGCACTTGTATGGCATACAATGCACCGGTTTACGGTTTTTTACTGTTTATGGGCCCTGGGGCAGGCCCGACATGGCGCCCTTTATTTTCACCAAAGCCGCGTTAAATGGCGAGACCATTAAGGTATTTAATAACGGTAAAATGAAGCGAGATTTCACCTATATTGATGACATTGTTGAAGGTGTGGTGCGCGTTATTGAAAATCCGTGCAAAGTCACCAGCGAATGGGACGCTAAACAGCCAGACCCGTCCAGCTCCTTGGCACCTTATAAAATTTATAATATAGGTAATAGCCAACCTATTGAGCTGATGACCTTTATAGAGGCTGTTGAAAATGCGGCAGGCGTTGAAATACCAAAAGACTTTCAGCCCATTCAGCCAGGGGATGTTGTAGCCACTTATGCCGATGTGTCTGAGTTAGAAAACGATATGGGGTATAGGCCGTCAACACCGGTGACAGAGGGGATGAAGCTTACGGTTGAGTGGTACAAGCAGTTTTATAAAGTCTAAATTTCGTAATAAGAACGAATAATTGGGTATTTTATGAAAATAGCAGTAGCGGGCACTGGGTACGTTGGTTTATCAAATGCTGTACTTTTGGCGCAGCATAATGAGGTTTATGCGGTTGATATTATAAAAGACAAAATCGACCTTATTAACAGTAAGCAGTCACCCATTGAAGACAAGGAAATATCTGAGTTTCTTGCGACAAGACAACTGAACCTTAAAGCTACATTGAGCCCTGAAGAGGCTTACAGTAATGCTGAATATGTCATTATAGCCACACCAACAGATTACGACCCCGAAACTAATTACTTCAATACCAGTAGCGCAGAAGCGGTTATAGCTCAGGTTAAGCAAATAAACCCCGACGCTATAATGGTCATAAAGTCGACCATTCCCGTCGGTTACACCCAAATGCTGAAAGAGAAAATGGGTACTGACAACATTATTTTCTCACCGGAATTTTTGCGCGAAGGCAAAGCCCTTTATGACAATCTGTACCCTTCACGTATTATTGTCGGGGAGCGCTCTGAACGCGCCGAGCTCTTTGCTAGTTTATTAAAGCAGGGCGCAATTAAAAAAGACGTTTCAACCCTGTTTACTGACAGCACGGAAGCCGAAGCCATTAAGCTTTTTGCGAATACCTATCTTGCTATGCGCGTAGCTTATTTTAATGAGTTAGATACGTATTCAGAAGTGCATGGTCTGGATACCCGCCAAATTATTGAGGGGGTTAGCTTAGATCCTCGCATTGGCGACCACTACAATAATCCCAGTTTTGGTTATGGTGGCTATCGGCGTTTTTCAACCTAGTTGTCCAAAAAACCTGTTTTAAGCAACCGCCGTATTACGCTTAATTTCCTCAACATTGGAGGGATTTAGCGCAACGT